>JACYME010000159.1 GCA_015272155.1 Leptolyngbyaceae cyanobacterium T60_A2020_046 | reverse complement strand
GATTATGACGTGCAGGTGGCGATCCACACCGACACGCTGAATGAGTCCGGCTTTGTGGAAGACACTATCGCTGCCTTCAAGGGGCGCGCCATCCACACCTACCATACCGAAGGGGCCGGGGGCGGCCACGCGCCAGACATCATCAAAGTGTGTGGCGTCGCTAATGTGCTGCCCTCCTCCACCAACCCCACGCGCCCTTACACGGTCAACACCTTGGAAGAACACCTGGATATGCTGATGGTGTGCCACCACCTGAGCCGCAGCATTCCTGAGGATGTGGCCTTTGCTGAGTCGCGGATTCGTCGGGAAACCATTGCCGCTGAGGATATCCTCCATGACCTGGGAGCCTTTAGCATGATTGCTTCGGACTCCCAAGCCATGGGCCGCGTCGGGGAGGTGATTATCCGCACCTGGCAAACGGCGCACAAGATGAAGGTGCAGCGGGGGCCATTGCCGGAGGATAGCGATCGCAATGACAACCACCGGGCCAAGCGCTACGTCGCGAAGTACACCATCAACGCCGCCCTCACCCACGGCGTGGCCCACGAAATCGGGTCTGTGGAGGAGGGGAAGCTGGCGGATCTGTGCCTGTGGAAGCCCGCCTTCTTTGGGGTGAAGCCCGAAATTGTAATCAAGGGCGGGGCGATCGCCTGGGCGCAAATGGGCGACCCCAATGCCAGCATCCCCACCCCGCAACCGGTTCACATGCGGCCCATGTTTGGCAACTTTGGCGGCGCGATCGCGGCCACCAGCGTCGCCTTTATCTCCCAAGCGGCGATCGAGGCAGGCATTCCGGCCCAGATTGGTCTGCAAAAGCCTGCCGTGGCCGTGCGCGGCTGCCGCGCCATGCGCAAGGGCGATATGAAGCTCAATACCTACCTACCCCACATGGAAGTCAACCCCGAAACCTACGAGGTGCGGGCCGATGGCGAACTGCTCACTTGCGAGCCCGCTGTGGTGTTGCCGATGGCCCAGCGCTATTTTTTGTTCTGAGTGAGGTTTACGCTCTCATAGTGGGCAAGCAAAACAGCGCAGCCAGTCCGGCGAGTCGGTGACCCAGAGGATTTTGACAGGATGGCGAAAACCCCGGTTTCTTTCAGGGCTGCGGTACGGGATTTCCGGGCTCCTAACCTCTGCCTGGGCACTCGGGAGGGCAAACTTTTCGAGTATCCGTGCCCTAGTTTCTTTCAGGGCTGAGGTACGGGATTGGGGCAATTTAATATCAAGTCCGATGAATTGCTCACGCTATCATTACCCTTCATCCCAAACCCTTCTCCCTAGAGAAAAGGGCTTAAGATCAACCTGAGTTCGGGTTCATTCAAGCAACACATCGAAATTCCTCGCTGTCGTCGCCCCCTTGCTAAAGGGGCGCTCTAGCCCCGACCATGCCACAAAAACAAGGACGTCTATCCCGCTGTTTTAGGGGGCAAAGCGCTGCGGGGAGAGCGCATCGACCACGGAGCTTGGAGAGCCGCTGGCCCACTGCGCGAAGTGAACTGCGGTGGAGGGCACATAGGCAAACGGCCCACTGAAGCCAGAAAAGATAGAAACCCCGGTCAGATGGGGCACTGGGCCGACGAGGGGAAGCCCGTCGCCGCTGAAGGCCACGGGGCAGGTATGCCACTGACCTGGCACCGACGCGATCGCGGGCACTAACCTGCCGACTTCGGCATAGAGCTGGCGGGTGCTGTGATCAGCATCCAGCGCTGGCTCCAGGGTGGTCTGGATGCGGCTGATCTGCCCAATGCACAGATGGCGATCGCGGAATTGAATCAGCCCCGCGTCCAAAATCGGTGGCACCAGTTCGAGATCGGCCTGATCCCACTGGGCGTCGGCCTCGCTGCCTTGATTCTCCAGCCGCGCCCGTGTCAACACCGCAGGCATCATTAGCGTGCGAAAGGTGAACGCCACGGGCGGCGTTTCCACCACTTCCGCCTGGGTGAAATAGACCGGCACCTTGAGCCCAATGGTGCTCAGCAGCGACCGCGTGTAGGCTCCCGCCGCGATCGCCACCTGTCCGGCAGCGTAGGCTTGGGTCGGCGTCATCACCCCCGTGACGCGATCGCCCACCCGCACTAGCCCCGTCACAGGCGCAATGATCCACTGCCCGCCCAGCTTTTGAAAGCCCTGGTTGTAGGCCCACACCATCGCCGTTGGGCTGACATGGCCGTGGCGGACGGTGAGCGCCCCCGCGATCGCCCCCGCATTCAACTGTGGTTCTAGCGCTGCTGCTTCCTGGGCATCAATGAACTGCGGCGGCGTTTCGGTGCTGGCATAGGCCCGCGCGGCCTGTTGCGGATCTTGGTCTGGGGCGATCGTCAGCAGCAGGTCTAGCTCTCGAAATTCCGTATCGTGCCCCGTTTCCTCGCTGATCACCTGATGGCGGGCCTTGCCCTCCTGGCACAGTTGCCGCGTGAGGGGCGTTGTCCCCGACCAGTCGGGAATGCCGCCGTAGCTATAGCGCGTCGCGATCGCGGGCTGGGGATGCTGATCCAGCAGCAGCACCGATAACCCGGCCCGGGCTAGCTCATAGCTCAGGGCTGCCCCCGCCAGACCATTGCCCACCACAATCCAGTCAAAGGTTTGCATGGTTGAAGGATGAAAGAAACTTGATAGTTAGGGATGAATTTGCGACAGGATAATGCGGAGACGATCGTAATCATCCTTCAACAGCACATTGAGTGTGCGCCCCGCCTGCACCAGCCAGGCGCGATCGAGGCGGCGGAATTGATACACCGTGCGAATCACCGCCCCAATTAGCCCATCCACCGGGGCTCCGCGCATCTCCATCAGCGTGCGCAAAAAGTCGAGCCGCTCCGTAAAGGCAATAATTTCCTCGGGCTCACAGCGATACACCGCCTGGTGAACCTGGGGCGGGCGCGGCGGCAAATGCTGATACACCGCATCCCCCTGAGCCGTTTGAAACCCCACGATCGCTGAGCGAAACTCCGTTTTCAGCATGGCAAAAATCTGCGGCTGCTGCTCCCGCAGCTCCATCAGCGACAGCCCCAGCGCCGTCGCCCGATGCACCGAATCCAGCGGGCGGGTGGTGGCGTGGTACACCACCCCGTAGATGTGATTGCCCGACTCTTCATCCACCGCCCTCACCCAACTGCCAAAGGGTGGCATTTGCGCAAAGTCTAAGGAATCTGGCTCAAGACACTGGGCCAGAAATTCCGTGGTGGCCGTCTCCACCACTTCTGCGATGTGAAGGGGGTGACGTGCTTGGGCAAGGGACTGAGCAAGGGGCAATCGCATCGGGGCACCGGTTTAGGGCAACTCTGGCAAGCCGAGAATAACCTGACAAAAAAGCAGTGTTGGGCTGGGGGCTTGTTCATCCACAGGGGGAGCTGGAATGCGTGCGATCGCGGTTAATCGCGATCGCCAGAACATCCCTTGAGTGTGAAAAAGACTGCCCTTTTAGGGGTCAAAAATTGGGCCTATCAAAATTGGGCATTGCCAATCAAACCTTGATAGCTCGAAATCCCTCAAAGTTCAACCCAAACCCACTGCCAAAGTCGCCACCGCGAACTCAAAACAGCGTGACAAACGGTTAGCCTTTGCCGCGACGCGAGGGATTCACCGCCTCTAACTCAGAGGCATTAAAGGTGACCAGCTTATCCCAATTTCCGCCTTCAAAAAGGACAGCAACTTTACCGTCGGACGTGCGTTGCACCTGCCCCTGAAAGCCATAGTAGGTATCGTTGACGTTGGTGACACGGACTGCTGCACCAGGAAGAAACATTCGACACTCCTTAACGGGTTTGAACGACTTAATGTTGAACGATTCAATTTTCCCATCTCCCAGCCAAAAACCGGCAGAATGGGGCACTGCACGGCGGGTTAGCCCACCGCAACATGCTGCTGAAGCCAGGCGATTAAGCGCGGATTAACCACCTCAGGGCGTTCATCATGGGGGCAGTGCCCCGTTTTGGGAATGGATTGGAAGGTGACGGCGGGCTGGGCCTCGGGCGTGGTGCTCAGGCGGCGATACACCTCCGCCCCTTGGATGGGCGTCCACGGGTCGTTTTCACCCCAGAGAACGAGCAGCGGCTGTCGGATTTTGGGCAGCAGGTCGGTGGGTTTGGGGCCAGGCGGGGCTGTGACGATAGAGGCGAAGACCTTTTGGGCTCCGGGGTCGCAGGCGGGGCGGTGGATCATGTCCACCAATTCGTCGGTAATGGCGGCGCGGTTGCGATAGACCTGGCGCAGGGAACCGCGAATGCGGGATTTTTGACGCACTTGATTAAAGACAAAGGGGCCAGCCCAGTCGGAACTGACGAGCTTGGTGAATGCGCCCATAACCACCCGCAGGGGCGGCGAGAGTTCTTCGGGGCGGTGGTTGAGGCCGCCCGCACAGTTGAGTAAAACCCCTGCGGCTGCCATGTCTGGGGAATTGGCAAGCATCATCAGGGTGAGGAGCCCGCCGATGGAGTTGCCGATAAACACCGCTGGGCGTTGAATGTGCGATCGCCAGTAATCTTGCAGCAGCGCTTCCCACACTTCGACACAGTAGTCGAGGGCGGGTTTATCTGAGTTGCCAAAGCCGAGCAAATCCAGGGCGTGAACTTCGTAGCCCGCCTCAGCCAGGGCGGGAATATTTTTGCGCCAGTGGCCGAGGGATGCGCCAAAGCCATGAATCAGCACGAGGGGCAGGCCGCTGCCCTGGATGGTGTAGCAAATGGTGTGGCCTTGCCACTGCCACTCGCGGGTTTCGAGTTGAAAAGGGGCGGTCAGTTGAGCGGTCATAAATTTGGATGAAACCAGAAAGATGAAGACGCTAGGTGCAAACTCTGTCTTCATCATAAAGGGGGCGCGCGACCGCGGGCGCGGCGTACCTATTGACGATCGCGCAGGAATGGATAGAGCCACCGCGCCAGGTGACGGCGACGGGCAGGGCTTTCGTCCGGCGCGGCGGTTTCAAGGGTGTCGGTGGTGAGTGGTGCGTCTGGGGAGACGGCGCGCAAAGTCTCCCAGAGTTCCCGCTGAGTCAACACCCGATCGGGGCCAAAGGTGCGATCGGCCAACACTGGCATCAACCCCGTCGCGACTACCGTTTGAATGGCAGAAAACGCCCAGTGATAGGGCGTCACATCGCTCAGAGGCTCAGACGGCGTGCAGGCAGGCTTTTTCAACAGGCGCACCAAGGCCGATGCCACCACCGCGCGGGTGACGGGCGTCTCGGGCCGGAAGCTGAGGTCGCGATCGCGCATGGTGCGCATACTGTCCACCACCGCTAGGCTTTGAATCGCCGCAAAATCGAGATCGTGGTGGCCCACATCGTCAAACCAAAAGAGGGGAATGCCCGCCTGCACCAGTCCGCCCTGGACGCGCCGCAGCCAGTCCTGAGTCTGCACCAACAGATCCAGCGGCTGCTGAGCCTGCAAAGCCTGAACCGCCACAAAGCCCGCCGCTTCCCCCAAGCCCCACTGCACCAGGGGCGTTTGCACCATGTCTGCGAGGTCTGGCGTGGTGCCGGGTTGGCTGACGCAGAGGTAGCCTTCGGTGTGGAGGGGGACGAGCGATCGCAGCGGCAGCGTCACAGGACGCAGGCGGCGCGCCTCGGGATGGGGCGACAGGGCGATCGCTAGCCCAATGGTGTCGTCAAAACACGCTCCCCGTGCTGCACCGCGCTTCAACGGGGCAAGGTGGTCTGTGGTGAGCTTGAGTACAGTTTCAACCGGGGCTCCGGCGGTGAGCGATTGCCCCAGCGTGCCTTGGGGGGTAGCATCCAAGGTCAGCTTGGCGTGGATGCGGAAGGGTTGCCCCGTCCGGCGATCACGAAAGACCACCTGATACACCCGCCGCCGCTGTCGCGTTGCGCTATGGAGCACTCTCAAGGGCTGTGCCTGGAGAATCAACACCAGTTGATGGGTGCTGAGGTATGGGGCGATCGCCCGCGACACCTCGGTAGGCAGCTCGGGTAGAGGGGCTGTGGGGGGCGGGGAATCCAGTGCGCCGGGGGGCTCGACCGCAGGCCACTGCTGCCACGACCGCCACTGTCTCCAAAACTGATGCTGACGCGCGGAGAGACAAAATTGCGCCGGAGCGATCGCCGTGCGCGGAAACCGACGCTCCAACGCCTGCAACGGTGACGCGCGATCGTCCAAATCTGCCAAACCTGTTGTGAGCCCGCCCGCCTTGACCCAGCACACTCGCCCGCCCGCCTGCAAAATCGCGATCGCGGCACTGTAGGCCGCCAACGTATCGCCCACCACCACCAGGTCACAGAACAACGTCTCGTCAGCACTGGGGCGAAAGGCAGTCTGGGTGAGGGCAAGGCTACTAGACACAACACCGACGCAAGAACATCTGCATAACCTTATCCCAAATGCCTGACCCTGAGCGCAGGTGTTTTTGAGAATCGCACACCGCCCTATGCCGCCACCAATTTACCCCAAAATACGCAACCGTTGCTTCCATTGGGGTCATCCTCCATCCCGAATCTAGAAGTCGGGGTAAAAGGTTTGGTAATACCAACCAAAGTTTTTCTGTAGCTCTCGCTGAATCCGGGGCGGAATGTCGTGAATAGCGGGGGGGCTAATTTTGGCGTAGGTGCGGTGGCGATATTTAAAGCGGTAATAGCTATCGCTTTCGTGGGGCTTGACCGTGAGATTTTGGGGGTTAAAAGCAGCGGCTTTCACGCCTAACCAGTCATAAACACCTGCCATGACAGCTTCTGGCTCGGTCATAAGGTGTTCAAAGACAACATAGTAAAGGCGCTCTTGGAGTGAGGTATTCACCTCCTGTAGAGCCTCGATCGCCCGCAACGGTGCCCCAATCACACCGCCGTCGGCAAAGAGTTTATCGGCTCGACCGTAGCGCGAGAGGTTAGCGAGATGATCGGGAAAGTCCAGCAGTAAGGTTTTTTGGTGCTGAGCTTCGACGGAGCCATAGATTTGGCCCAGCTCGCGGACGCACACCACCATCCGAAAATCTGGATCCAGGTGATGAACCGTTTCGATCGCACTGAGCCAGCCTCGATTTTTGTCCACAACCCACAGGGTGTCAGCCTCCGCAAACCAACCATTGATAAAGCCTCGATAGGCATTTAATAAACGGTCGTAGCCCAACTCAAAATCCACATCAAGCTGAGACAGCAAAAAGTTATTATCGCTGAGGCTGTGGCGCAGCCCCATCAAAGCCGGACACAGGGGCGAGCTGTGCCCCAGACTGTATAGGTCAGGATGGTGATCGAGCAGTTGACACAGCAGGGTCGAACCCGATCGCGGTAAACCCGTGACGTACAGGATGCGTTTTTTCAAAGTTTCTGGCATCGGAAGGCACACAACGATGACGGTGGAAACGGCCCTACCCCCACTTAAATTCGGGAAAACGAGAGCCCTTAATTTAAGGATGTCTAACGGTGTTGAGTCTTTGGGCGAGTCAACCCGTTTCAGCGGTTCAAGACGCTTAGGACTTAACAGTTCACATGCTGAACACAAGCCGTGGGACTAGGTTTCCCTTATCTCTCTTGATCAAGATGAGTGGCTGATAAAGGTGGGCGACAGCCGAGGGGCTTCAGCGCTTTGCAGTACTCTTCAAGTGCTTAAGTTCCAGCTTTATGAGTCTGAGAAAATGCTTGCCCCGAACTAACGGTATCCCAGTTTTGCAATCCTCACTCTAGAATCTCCCTCCTTGCTGCAAAGGCTATCACCGCCTTGAGAAACAGGGCATCTTTGCCCAGAAATGATCTCGGAGCAAGGTCGAATTGGGTCGAAGCTCCGCAACGGAAATTACGCCCTAAAAGATTGACTTAAATCAATTCTTTGGGGAGTATGGATTTACAAGATGCCCAACTGAGATCTTGGGGCGATCGCGGTGAGCGTTCCTGCACTGCCCCCGACGCCACCATTTTTTTGAGTCTCTGTAGGATGGATCTTGAATCTGAGCGCTGCTCCTCATCGACGCGAGAAGGTATCTAGCCCTATGACCGTAGCTTCATCGACAATCCCTGCCCCTGCGTTTTGCGACGGCATCCAGTCCTTTGCCCAAAGCCTGCCCGAGTTTGACACCTACGGTAAAGCGCCTGCGATCGCCCCGGGGCAACCCGCGATCGCCGACCCCACCGACCCCGCTGCGGTTTATCAAACCCTGCTCGCCGCCGATGGGTTGCGCTACCTCACCCTGCAAATGACCGCCAGCAAAGAATCGGGCCACCCCGGCGGATTTGCCAGCGTGGCAGAGGGCATCGCCGCCCTAGTGATGCTGGGCCACAAGAACCTAATTACCGAAGTCGGCCACCACGCGCCGGGCTTCTATAGCACTGTGTTTCTGGATCGCTCCTTGGAAGCCATGGGCATCTACACCGTGCAAGATTTGTGCGATCGCTTCCGTGAGACCCACGGCTTGCTCGGCCACCTCTCGGGGCAAATTCCGGGCCTACTGAACCCCGCTGGTCCCCTGGGGCAGGGCCAGCACTTTGCCATGGCCGGGGCCAAACTGCACCCCGGCGTGCTGTTTCCCGTCACCATTGGCGATGGCGGCCTGGGTGAGCCCTACATCATGAGCAGCTTTGGGCACTTTCACACCGCCTACCCCAACGCCACTAACTTTTTGCCGATTTTGGTGTGGAATGGCTACTCCCAAGAGCACCACAGCATGGTGTCTACCCAGTCCAACGCGGCGATGGTGGACTATTGGCGCGGCAACGGCTTTCAGGAGGTGGTGCTAGTGGATGCCAAGGCGTTTGACGACGCCAACCAGCCCGGAGCCTATGTCGACAGCACGGCGTTTTCGTTCTCTCAGCGTTTGGCCTTTACCCGGGCGGTGCTCGAAGCGACGGATCGGGCCGCTAAGCTGGCCCTCAGCGGCACGCTGACAGTGCTGATTATCAAACAGTTGAAGGGGGCGGGTGTCCACAAGCGCGGCGCACAGTCCCACAACCTTTACCCCGGCGATAGCCTGACCCGCGACTACATTACCGAGGCGCTGACGGCGCGATCGCTCACCCCCGACGCCTGGAACCTGGTGCGTACCAACTTTGAGCGCGCCAACGGCGGCCCCAATGCCCAAACAGCGGTGACGGAGTCGGTGTTGCCCGTGGCGGAGCTGGGCACCCTGCCGCTCACGGAATTTCCGGTGGGGGGCGATAAGCAGGTCGCGACGACGGCGATGGGCGCGATCGTGGGCTATGTGGGCCAGCAGGATCCACAATTCATCGTGACCAATGCCGATGGCAACGCCGCCTCGGGCATCAACAACATCAACCAAGCCCTCAAAATCATTCACCCCACAACGGACGCCACCTACTTTCAGCAGCCCCAGGGCCAGGTCTATGAGCCCCTGAGTGAGGATGCTTGCGCGGGGTTGGCAGTGGCTCAGGCGCTGTTTGGGGCGCGGTCGCTGTGGTGTTCCTATGAATCCTTTGCCATCAACGGCCTGCCCATCTGGCAAACGGTGACCCAGGCGATGGCTGAGCTGCGGCGGCCTACCCCCAGCACCATCACCCTCTTTACCGCTGGCGCGCTGGAGCAGGGTCGCAATGGCTGGACACACCAACGCCCCGAGATTGAAAACTACTTCGCGGGCATGATGCGCAATGGCAACGTGTTTCCGCTGTTTCCCATTGATGCCAACAGCATTCAAGCCTGCTATGCCTGGGCGCTGGGCACCCAAAACAAAGGGGTGACGATTACCGCCAGCAAATCGCCCCTGCCCGTGCGCACAACGCTGGCCCAAACCCAAACGGCGCTGGAACAGGGCGCGATCGTCCTTCACAGCACCCCCGGCGACAAAACCGTCGTCTTCGCGGTGATTGGGGATATGATCCTGATTCCGGTGTATGACGCGGCAAAACAGCTCGCCGCCGCTGGAATTGGCACGCGCATTGTGGCGATCGTCAGCCCCCGTCGCCTCTATCGCCCCACCGATGTCGCGTGGGACACCTGCACCGAACCCGACGGCGACTTCCTCAGCGATGCCGAGTTCGACGCGCTCTTTGGGGGCGACGTGGTGCTGGGCGTGACCGGAGGCACCTCCGCCATGCTCGAACCCGTAATGCTGCGCAGCACCGCCCCCCGCGACGTATTTGCCTGGAAGCGGGGCGAAACCACCGCCAGCGCCGGACAGTTGATGGCGCTCAACGGCCTCACCGCTGAAAACTTTGTCGCCCGCGCCCAGGCTCTGTTGGGCTAAGGGGCAACGAGACAGGATAGCAAGACACCCGGTTTCTTCCAAGGCTGATTCACGCAACAGAGCGAATTGCTGAGGAGAAACCGGGTGTCTGTTCCGACGTTGTCCCCAAGTCACTGGCGATGGCGATAACGCCTATTCCGCCCGGCTTCTGGGAAGTTCCTGGAAGGTTTCCGGAAAGCAATTATCTGGGCTGAATTGATGGCAGCCCCTAGGCCGTGGCGGGCAAATCCTGCCAGAGGCTGGTCGTTTGGCGCAGGCTGCGAAAATCACCATTGCCCAAAATCAAGTGATCTAGCAGCGGAATGCCGAGCACCTGCGCCGCCTCAAGCAACTGGCGCGTCAGGCTGAGGTCTTCGGCGCTGGGCTCAAGATTGCCGCTGGGGTGGTTGTGGGCAATGATCAGCCGCGTCGCCCCTTGCCGAATCACCTCCCGAAAAATTTCGCGGGGGTGGGCCAGGGTTTCGGTTGCGGTGCCGATGGTGATCACCTTGGTGCCCAAAATCCGGTGTTTGATGTCGAGCAGCAAGACGGCAAAGCGCTCTTGGGCTTGCCACATTAGGTCGTGGCTTAGGGCTGCGGCGGCGACGCTGGGATCATCCACCACGGTTTTTTCGGGCGGGCGAGATTGAATCACCCGTTTCCCCAGTTCGATCGCGGCCAAAATTGTCGTCGCCTTGGCCGGGCCGACTCCTGGAATCTGCATCAGCTCTTGGGGGGAGACATCGCGTAACACGCTCATGGCATCGCGCTGATCTTGACCTAGGGATTGCAGAATATACTGGCCCAGCCCCACGGCGGATAATTTTCCCGGCCCTTGTCCGGTGCCCAACAGAATCGCGATCAGTTCTGCGGTGGCGAGGCTTTTTGCCCCTTGGGCGAGCAGACGTTCGCGAGGCCGTTCACTGGATGGCATATCTGTGACACGGACTTGGTAGACTCCCGGAAGCCCTTTGTTTGAGGTCATTTCGAGGCGTTGGTAGATGGATTGAATGGAGGGTAAATTGCGATCGCAGTGCCCCATCCCGATACCCTTGGCCCTGGCAAAGTGGCAAAGGTGTATGGAAGATGGAGCAATACCTGGGGGATGGGTGCGTCAATGGGGCGAGCTTAGTTTCAGGTTACCCGGTTTACCTGAGTGGCCTAACGCAATGCGATCGGTTGCGCTCGATCTAAGGTGTTCACCAGGGCTGGAATGGCGCTGTGCCGCGATCGCTGACGGAAATCTCCCTTTCGCTGGAGGCAAAATTTTGCTGAATTCGTCATCCTAAAAAAAGATTCGATTTGGCCCAAGGCAAAATGCGGAAGCGTCACGAGGCGAGCCGCGATTGCGAAATAGAGCCTCAAGGTTCTATTTCGCAATCGCCCATCAACCATCCTGGCTATGATGGCTGCACCCATAGCCCTGACCTTCTTTGCTACGCAACACTGCGCGACGGCCAGACGCTCAACGACGCAGGTTTGGATACGACGGTGTGACTTCTCAATCAACACAGCCCTCCAAAAAGACACTGACCTTTTGGCAACTGTGGAACATGAACCTAGGATTCCTAGGAATTCAGTTTGGCTGGGGGCTGCAAATGGCAAATACCAGTGTCATTTTTGAGCACTTGGGGGCTCGGGCTGACCAAATTCCTATTCTCTGGCTGGCGGCTCCTTTGACGGGGCTGCTCGTCCAGCCTATTATCGGCAACCTCAGCGACAATACTTGGGGCGTGCTGGGGCGGCGGCGACCTTACTTCTTGGTCGGGGCGCTGCTGAGCGCGATCGCCCTTGTGTGTATGCCCAACGCCAGCAGTTTGTGGATTGCGGTAGCCCTGCTCTGGCTGATGGATACCGCCGCCAATATCAGCATGGAGCCCTTCCGGGCCTTTGTGAGCGATTTGCTCCCGCCCCATCAGCGCACCCGCGGCTTTGCGATGCAAAGTCTGTTTATTGGTCTGGGGGCCGTATTCGCAACGGCGATGCCCTGGGTGTTTTCCCATGTGCTGCCCGTGACCCAGACGCGGTCAGCCAATCAAATTCCCTTTGCGACCGTCGCCTCGTTTTATGTCGGGGCGATCGTCTTTTTGGGCACGGTGTTGTGGACGGTCTATTTCACGGAGGAAAAGCCCCCCCGCGATATGGAAGCCTTTCGGCGGCAGCAGTCGCGACGGTTGGGGGTGCTGGCGACGGGGCGCGAGGTTGTGACGGCCCTGCGCCAAATGCCCAAAACCATGCGTCAGTTGGCCTGGGTGCAGGGTCTGAGCTGGTTGGGCATGTACTGCGTGTTTTTGTACTTTCCCCCCGCGATCGCCCATAACCTGTTTGGCGCGATCGACGAAACCTCTGCCCGCTACGCCGATGGCGTCGAGTGGGCGGGCATCTGCATCGCGACCTATAACGCGGTGTGTTTTGGGGCGTCTTTTCTGCTGCCTCGGCTGGTCGCGGCCACCAGCCGCCAAGTCGCCCACGCGCTTTGCCTCACCTGTGGCGGGCTGGGTTTGATTGCGTTGCTGTGGGTGCCCTCGCCCCGCTGGGTAATTTTACCGATGATTGGGTTGGGGATTGCCTGGTCAAGTCTGCTATCGCTGCCCTATGCCATGCTCATTGGCTCATTGCCCGATCGCAAAAGCGGCATTTATATGGGCATTTTCAATATGTTCATTGTGCTGCCCGAAATCGTCGCTTCCCTGGGCTTGGGGTGGGTGATGTCCCATTTGCTCAACAACAATCGGCTGCTGGCGGTCGTGGTCGGGGGTGGCTGTTTTTTGTTGGCGGTGCCCTTTACCTTGCGGGTCAGCATTGAGCCGGCCCCAGCGCGATTGCCTGAACCCTCCACAACGGTTAGCCCAGAACCGGCGATCGCCCCTCAACCCAGTGGCGACGCCTGATCAAGCCTTGACACATTGCTGCCTGGAGTTAGGGGGGGTGGCTCTGGGGCTGCGGTCTTCGCAATGCGAATGTATTAAACGTCACCTTTGGGAGGAGGATTTACCACCCCGGAGATACGCAGCGCTTTTTTTGCGATCGCGGATTTCAGGGTCGGGATTCTCTCCCCCAATGCGTTCAGCGACGCGCAGTTTTGCCGATCGCGATCGCACATTTTCAGCCACCTCGGCCTCCGTCGCCACCTGTGGCTTTTTGGTGATCACCCGCAGGCGATCGTCATTCCGAAAGTGCTGTTTCACCATGCGATCCTCCAAACTATGGAAGCTGATGATTACCAGCCTGCCGCCCGGAACCAACCAATCGGGAGCCCGCTGGAGCAACGTTTCTAGCACCGTCAGCTCGCCATTGACCGCAATGCGCAGGGCTTGAAACACGCGGGTGGCAGGATGGATACGCCCATGGCGATAGCTTCCCGGCACACACCGCGCGATCGCCGCCGCCAGCTCTGTTGTGGTGTGAAAGGGACGCTGCTCAACAATGGCCCGCGCAATTCGCCGCGACAGCCGCTCTTCACCATAGGTGTAGAACGTGTTAGCGAGATCCGTCTCATCCCAGTGATTGATGATCGTCGCCGCCGTCACCGCCTGCCGCTGATCCATCCGCATATCGAGATCGGCCTCGTGGCGAAAGCTAAAGCCCCGCTCTGGCGTATCAAACTGGGGCGAACTCACCCCCAAGTCTGCCAAAATTCCATGAAATCGCATCTCTCCCGGCTGATAGTCGGCAAAGTTACCGCGCCAAAACTGCACGCGATCGCCATACCCGGCCAGCCGCGCCTGGGCTGCTGCGATCGCCTGCTCATCTTGATCAATGGCTACCACCTGCACCTCGGGCTGGGCAGCCAGAATGCGATCGCTGTGCCCCCCACCGCCCACTGTGGCATCCAAATACAGGCCGCCGGGCTGCAAATTGAGCCCCGCGATCGCCGCCTCCGGCATCACCGAAACATGCTGAAACTCGCCGGATTCTGACCCCACCATACTCACCCAATCCCCTCACGGACGGAAATATCCCACACCCGTCCCGATATGTCCAAACCCTAAGCATCCCATCCGTCGGCCCATCCCATCCGTCGGGTAGTTTGCCCATCCTTGCCGTCATCGCGTTGTCACAGTCGTCCCCAACTCTGCCATTCCCACCAGCAGACAGCGACCCAGCAAGGCAAACCCCCGCAAGATTTCCAGGGGCTCGCGATCGCCCCATACATCATCACGATTCAATCCACCGTCCCATCAATTGCATTGAGTTATCATCTCCATGATGGAATTTAAGCCCCCTGGGGATGCCCGTAACCCCACCATCCACATTAAAATACTTAAAGAACTTCGGAAGCCTAGGCAAATTCCATGTCCAGAATTGAGACCAAAACTGAGCCAATGGTGCTCAACATGGGGCCACACCATCCCTCAATGCACGGGGTGTTGCGTCTCATCGTGACCTTGGATGGCGAGGATGTCGTTGACTGCGAGCCCGTCATTGGCTACCTCCATCGGGGGATGGAGAAAATCGCTGAAAGCCGCACCAACGTGCAGTTTGTGCCCTACGTCAGCCGCTGGGACTATGCGGCAGGCATGTTCAATGAAGCGATCACCGTCAACGCCCCCGAGCAGCTTGCCGATATCGAAGTTCCCAAGCGGGCCAGCTACATTCGCGTCATCATGCTGGAGCTAAACCGTATCGCCAACCACCTGCTCTGGCTCGGGCCGTTTTTGGCCGACGTGGGCGCACAGACGCCGTTTTTCTACATCTTTCGGGAACGAGAGATGATCTATGACCTGTGGGAAGCCGCTACGGGGCAACGCTTGGTGAACAACAACTATTTCCGCATTGGCGGTGTTGCTGCCGACCTCCCCTACGGCTGGATTGACAAGTGCCTCGACTTTTGCGATTACTTTTTGCCGAAGGTCGATGAGTACGAAAAGCTCATCACCAACAACCCTATCTTTCGGCGACGGGTTGAAGGGATTGGCGTGATTTCGCGGGATGAGGCGATCGCGTGGGGCTTGTCTGGCCCGATGCTGCGCGGCTCTGGCGTCAAGTGGGATCTCCGCAAGGTGGATCACTACGAGTGCTACGACGACTTTGATTGGGACGTGCAGTGGGAAACCACGGGCGACTGCATGGCCCGCTACTTGGTGCGCATTCGAGAAATGCGCGAGTCGGTGAAAATCATTCGCCAAGCCTGCCAGCAGATCCCTGGCGGCCCCTTTGAAAACCTGGAAGCCAAGCGGATGGCAGAAGGGCCAAAGTCCCAGTGGAATGACTTTGACTATCAGTTTGCGGGCAAGAAAATTCCGCCGACCTTCAAAATTCCCGCCGGGGAGCACTACGTCCGCCTTGAAAGCGGCAAGGGCGAGCTGGGCGCATATATCATCGGCGAAGATAGCGTCTTCCCTTGGCGGTTCAAAATCCGCGCCCCTGATTTCAATAACCTGCAAGTGCTGCCCCACCTGCTGAAGGGCATGAAGGTGGCCGACATTATGGCAATCTTGGGCAGTATTGACATCATCATGGGCTCTGTTGATCGCTAGGTAGACTGCTCAGGCTATCTGCGGTCGTAGCGGTTTCGCTCAGTGGCTTGGTTTCGTTACGCTCAATTGAGCCAGGCTTTGGGGCGTCGCCGCGATCGCGCCCAATGCCTGAAGGTTAGCGGTTTCTGAGTCCTCCAGGGTGAAAATCGGGCTCCCATCCTCGGCCAGCGCTTGAACCAAGGCGCTGGCTTTGCTGTTGGGGGCTGCGTAGGGAACCAGGGTGGCGATCGCGATCGCCGTCATCACCCGATTGCGCCGTTGGGCTAAGGCCACAGACGCTCGTCGCTGATGGGCCGAAAATGGAGACACGATGACCAACCTGCCCGCCGCGATCGCGGTCGTTTGTGCTGGCCTCAGGCGCAGACCGTCTAACCCTCGCGCCAAAACCTGAATCGTGGGATGCCCACTCTGCATCAGCCCAGCGAGGCACGCCTTTTCTAAGGGCGCATGAAAACCGCTGATAATCGGAAGTTTGCTGGTGACCAACAGCGGCAGCAGCCCCTCCGCCGTGAAGGGTGGCCGGGGGGGCACCTCGCGAGAACACAGTAGCGCAAGGGCGTTGGCTTGCAGCAGCGCGCGATCGCCCAAAACTGTGAGGGTGGGTAACCTGGTCAGCCCCGGTGCAGCATTCAGCCGTGCTGGATAGTCTGGGTGATCAGGAGAAAGAGCAACCGGGGTCACAGCAACACGCTCTGCCGACGGGCAGGCTCCGCAACGGGCTAGAACTGACGGCGGGCGAAAATTGCCGTCGCGATGGTTAGCAACAGCGCAATATAGAACCCCGCATACACTGCATGGGTGAGCAATTCTATCGACGAAGGTAACAGGTCGAGGCCGTAGATGGCTTCGTTGCGGAGGTTGAGCCGCTCCAGGTCGGGCAACACCAGATACATCCCCTTTGATAGGCGCTCAAACCCCGGATTTTCAGTAATCTGCCCCAGGGTCACGATATCTTCGCTGAGGTGGCCCATAAAATACACCGCCAAGGTGAGCAGCACCGCCAGCAGCGAGCTGGTAAACACCCCAAATAACAGTGCCGCTGCGGTAATCAACATCAGCTCTAGCACGTTGAAACCGATCGCCAGCAGCAGACTGGTCAGGCTGTACTCAATGCGACCGTAGGACAGCAGCGCCAGGTAAATCACCGTCAGCAGTACCGTCAGCACCACGAGCACCGCCGTCAGGCCCACGTGCTTGCCGAGCACAAACTCCACCCGGCTCACAGGCTTGGCCACCAGCACCAGCACCGTTCGCTTTTCAATTTCCTTGTTGACGAGGCCCGTGCCCAAAAACACCGCCACAATGAGCCCCAGGATGTGAATTCCAGTGAGCCCCAAGTCAAGGAACAGTTTGTTTTGGGTACCTGCTGCCACCTCGCGCAACAGCGAGATGGCCAGCACCATCACAACGACATAAAACGCGACCAAGTAAAGAATGCGATCGCGAATTACCTCCCGAAACACGTTTCGCGCAATCACCCAAATTCGGGAAACATCCATAACCGACTGTTCTTGCGTTTTACTTGTCATCCCCTTGAATTCTACGGGGATTTTGGGATTTCAATCGCAATTGAAATCCCAAGCGTATCGCCCAAGTTGGTTACCCCCCGAAGGGCAAATAACGCGCGGAGAATTGCGGCCTGTTCATTCGTTGCGGGGGCGTCCCTCAGACACCGCCTCGCCCTGGGCCTGGAGCGGTTGCCAGCCGGCCTGCCATAGGCGACGGTTCTTCAGGGTTGTTGCATTCACCCAAAAGCGCACGGTGGGGTCGCAGGCGGCCACCAGTTCTGCAAATACCGTTGCGCCTTCATTTTTGCGCGTCACCACCTGAAAGTGTTGCCAGCCAAAGGTTTTCTCATGGGCCGTCCATTTTGAACCCAGCAGGTGAGGAAACTTCTGCTTTTTTGCCACTCACCCCACCCCCTAAACCACAGGCGCCGCAGGACGCGCCGCCAATCGCTTCTTGAGGCTGCGAATGTGCAGGGCACGGCTCGACACCACGGCAGACTTGGGCTGAAGCTGCACATACACCTTGCCCGACAGCAGTTGACGCAAGGGCGATCGCCGATACAACCGCACATCCCCGTCCTCGTCCTCATCGGTGAGGGTGTAGCCCAGCTCCTCAAGGGCGGCGTCTAATTCGCGTAAAAAGGTTTTACGATTTTTAACATTTAGCATGAGGGTGACGGTGCGATTCACCGCCGCGCCCACCATGCCGCCGATACTCCCAAACAGTAGACACAGTGGCCCAGTTAGCTCGCTACCCGCGCCAATTCCCAGGGTTTTGTAGGCCAGGAGCGTGAGGACTGCCGCTGAGCCCGAGAAGTAGTAAAAAAAGGTCAGCGTAAAGCCTGGGCCAGTCGGGATTTTGAGGGTTTCCCCATCGGCTTGAGAAAAATCGGACATCACACTCCCCCATTCTGCGATCTACGCTCTATTATCGAATGCTGCGGCGCTTCCTTCCCAAGACAGGGGGAGGCGACGTGATAACCTCCAACAACAGGGACGACGCAGAGCAGACGCCCATGATTGAAGTTGAACATCTGCACAAGGTCTATGGCTCGACGACGGCTATTCGCGATGTGACGTTCTCCGTGGCACCGGGCGAAATCCTTGGTTTTTTGGGGCCGAATGGTGCGGGCAAAACCACCACCATGCGGATTCTGACGGGCTATTTACCAGCAACCGAGGGCACTGCGCGGGTGGCAAATTTTGATGTGCATCGCGACTCGATGGCCGTGCGCCAGCGGATTGGCTATTTGCCTGAGAGTCCGCCGCTTTACCTTGAGATGACGGTGGCCAGCTATCTCATGTTTGTGGCGCGCATCAAAAGGGTGGCGGCGGGCGATCGCAGCGATCGCGTGACCCTGGCCATGCAGCGCTGCGGCCTGATGGAAAAGCGCGACGTGCTGATTCGCAAACTCTCGAAGGGCTATCGGCAGCGGGTGGGCATTGCCCAAGCGATCGTTCACGATCCCCCCGTTATCATTCTCGACGAGCCCACCTCTGGCCTCGACCCGCGCCAAAACAACGAGGTGCGTCACCTGATTCGTGGGTTGGCGGGCGACCACACCATCATCCTCTCGACCCACATTCTGCCGGAGGTGAGCGCCACCTGTAATCGCGTGGCCATCATCAATCAGGGGCAGATTGTGGCGACGGATTCGCCCGAGGCGCTGATGAATCGCCTGTCGGACAATCTGAGCTATGAGGTAGAACTCCACGGCGATCGCGAAACGGGTCGCCAGACCTTGCTGGGGGTGCCCGGCGTGTCGGTGGTTGAACCCTTGGCCCAAGATCAGACGGTGGAAGGTCGCCAGCGCTGGCGGGTGATGACCCTGGCAGGCCAAGATCCAGGGGCGGCGATCGCGGCGGCGGTCATTCACCAAGGGCTCGAACTGCATGAGCTGCGCCGTCAGCGCGCCAGCTTAGAGGCGGTGTTTTTGAACCTGACCACAGAGGAGCCTCAGATTGCGGAGGAGGCCGCCGCGATCGCGCCCGCCTCACCAGAGCCAGAAGCCCAGCCGCCAGCCCCTGAGCCCTAGCCCTGGGAAACGCCCACGCCCCCTAACCTTGACCCACAAGCCTTGCCCTATAAGGAGTGTAAGCATCTGTGCGAACGATCCTAAGCAACCTGCTGGCTATCTATCAGCGCGAACTGCGCAGCTACTTTGCCTCGCCCCTGTCGTACATCATGACGGCGGTTTTCTGGCTGCTAGGGGGCTTTTTTCTCGCGGTGATTTTGCTCAGTCCCGAGGGGCTCATTGCCCAGGTAGCGCGCGAAGATCAGGCCCAGCAGTTGGGCCTTGCCTCGGCCCCGATCGATGTGGCCTACGAGTTTTTGCAGTACTACGTGGGCCTGCTGGGGTCGTTGTCGATGTTTATCTTGCCGATTTTGTCGATGGGCCTCTATGCGGAGGAGCGCAAGCAAGGCACGTTGGAATTGCTAGCGACTTCGCCGGTCATGAACTGGGTCGTGGCCCTGGGCAAGCTGCTGGCGGTGGTGACGTTTTATGGGGCGATGGTGCTGCCGCTGATGCTGTGTGAGGCGATCGCGCTGGATGCCGCTTCTCCGCCCATTGGCCCCACGCTGCTCATCGTCAGCCACGCGGGGCTGATGCTGCTGGCAGCGAGTGTGCTGTCCCTGGGCATGTTTTTGTCTTCCTTGACCAGTAGCACGGTGCTCTCCGCCATCATGACCTTTGGGCTGGTGCTGTTTCTGTGGATTGTGGAGGCCCTGGCGCGATCGCTACCCGGCGCGATCGGCACGGGCCTCGCCCACCTTTCCATGCTGAAACACTTCACGGACTTTACCCAAGGCATCCTCGACACCAGCGGCATCATTCTCTTCTTTTCGTACATTGGGCTGGGTTTGTTTCTCACCGCCCAATCCATCGAAACCCTGCGCTACCAGCGGAACTGACCCGCAGGCTAACCCTTGAACCGCGATCGCGCCAACCGATCTGAACCATTTTGCCTGCCCCCGTGCAGGACCACCCTTCACCACCCGCACTACTGAAGAAGTTGCGCCATCCGAGACACCAACAGGACAACCATGAAAGGGCTGATATTCTCACGCAAATGGCTGAAATTTTTGATCTGGCCGGGGCTAGCCTGTGCCACAGCGGGCCTCGTTGCAGGCAGCTTGGCGGGCTGGCAACTGCTGCCAACCGTGCTGCTTGTCTTGGGGCTGGGCCTGATGTTGCTGGGGCTGAGCTTCAGTGATGCTGCGTCTGGCGCATTTTGGCGGCAGCGATCAACCCAAGCCAACACCAACGCGCTGGTGTCTGTGGCGGCGGTGCTGGTGATTTTGGGGTTGGTCAACTTCTTGGCGGTGCAAAGCGCCCGCCGTGTAGACCTGACGGAAAATCAGCTCTTTACCCTCGCGCCCGCCTCAGAAACCCTGGTGCGCAGCCTGGAGGAGCCCGTCACGGTGGTCATCTTTGACGGAGTGCAAAATCCCCAAGATCGCCAGCTTTTGGAAAGCTATCAGCGCCTCAGCCCCAACTTTCGTTACGAGTATGTCGATCCCTACGCGAACCCAGCACGGGCGCGAGCCTTTGGGGCAACGGCTCCCGGCGCGGTGTACCTCGACTATGGCGGCGATCGCCGTTTTTTGCAATCTGTCGGCAACACCTCCCAGGGCATGGAACCCCCGGAACGACTGTCAGAGCGGCGGTTGACCAATGCTCTGGATCAACTGGTGAACGATCGCACCCTGACGGTCTACTTTGTGCAAGGCCACGATGAATATGCGATCGATGGCAGCGAAACGGGCCTCAACGAAGCCGCCACGGCGCTGCGCGATCGCAACTACACCGTCGAACCCCTCAACCTAGCAGAGGCGCAATCCGTCCCCGAAGAGGCCGGAGTGGTCATCGTCGCTGGCCCCGCCCAAGACTTCTTCCCCGCTGAGGTCGAAGCCCTCAGCACCTACCTGGATGAAGGCGGCAGCGTTTTGCTGCTGTTGGATCCCCAGTCCGATGGCGGGCTCGATACCCTGTTGGACGAGTGGGGCGTTGTGCTCGACGATCGCATTGTGCTCGACACCTCCGGCAGCGGTCAGTTTGTGGGTCTCGGTCCCGCCGCCCCCCTCGTGTCAGACTATGGCGACCATCCCATCACCCGTGAATTTGGCAGCGGACGATCGTTCTTTCCCCTGGCGCGGCCCATCGAAACCCGCGATGTCCCCAACGTGACGGCCACCCCCCTCTTGCTGACGAACGCCCAGAGCACCGCCGAAACCATTTCCCCCGAAGGCGAACTGTCCTTTGACCCCAACGCTGCCCCGAATGGTCCACACACCCTAGGGGTGGCGCTTACCCGCCCGGTTGAGGAGGCCACTGCTGAGGATGCCGATACGGAGGAATCCGTTGAGGAGGCGGAAACCCCCGACGCCGATGCAGACGCCCTTGATGCCGAAACCCCTGAGTCGCGCCTGGTAGTGATTGGGAATGCCAGCTTTGCCACCGATGGTGTGTTTAACCAACAGTTAAACGGCGATGTATTTCTCAACGCGGTGAACTGGCTCGGTCAGCAGGGCGACGCCACCCTGTCGATTCAGCCGAAGACGGTGACCGATCGCCGAATTTTGATCACGCCGCAGCAGCAGGTCGGGTTGGGCATTTTCTCGATTGTGATTTTGCCGCTGACGGGCTTGGCCTTGGCAGTGCTGATGTGGTGGAGGCGACGGTAGGGTGATGGGATTACAGCGCAAAACGTGGATTTTAGTCGCGATCGCGGCAGTGTTTGGAGGCGTTGTCCTGATTCAACAGCTGCGATCGGGAGATGCCCCCCCGGCATCGGTAGCTGAGCAAGCGGGCGGCCCGCTCTATACCTTTGAGGAAGAGGCTGTCACCACCATCCAAATCGAAACCCAGGGGCAGGCGGTCACCTTTGAGCGAGATGAATCAGGGTTTTGGCAAATGGTGGAACCCGAGAATCATCCCGCCGAGGAAGCCGCGATCGCGTTCTTGCTCAGTCGTCTCACTGCCGATGGGCTGGCTCGGGTTGTGACGGTTAACGCCAGCGATCGCGAAGCCCTGGGCCTCGATGTGCCCTTTGCCACCGCCATCTTCACCCTGGTGGATGGGACTGAACACACCCTCGTTCTGGGCGGCCCAGACTTCAGCGGCACCGCCTACTATGCCCTCGTGGATCCCGATCGCGTCCCCCTGCCTGCCGATGCCGGAAGGGTGGAAGTCTCCCTCGTGGCAATGGACGTGGTGAACGCTGTCGATCGCCCCTTAGAAGAATGGAAAGCCATCACAGACGCTCCCACCACGGACGGCCTACCCCTACCCGAGCCGCCCGCCGTTGAGGGCAATCCAGACAATCATGAGGAGAACCCTGCCCCCTCTGACCCAGCGGAATAGGTAAGGCTGACGGGGCACGGGTCACTTTCCCAAATTGACGGCGGCTTCCAGGCTCCAGGATGCCGTTCGTTGGGCGAAAACCCCGGACACCTGGCAGGTCGCAAGATGCCTGAGCGATCGCAGCGGGCGGTTGCAAGTCGCGTCGCCGGATGATGCTTCCCACATGCCCTTCCCCGGCCTCGGCCACGTCCGCAGCCCAAGGGGACGCCTACGGCTGGGAGCCGATTGTGTGGCGCTTCACCCCCTAGGGCGCATCCTTCTGTCCTGCCTATTGCGTCGGCAACGGATATTCCACAGGAATTGCTGATCCGATATTGCGGCAGCCCCTTTGGTGAGGACATTCCACCAGCGACTGGAGCCCCCGGCAGAGGGCGTGACGGTTTAGGATGGCCCTAGGGCCACGGGTGGCAACAATATCTCAGCGGTCGATCGGGGATCTGGCCTGTATGGGCTGGATCCCCTCAGGCTATTCAGCGCTGACGCGGGCCTCAAGTTCGGCCTGAATGGCAACGGGGACAGGGGCCAGCAGGTCATAGCCCGTCGCAACTTCGATGCGATCGACGGAGGTTTGGTAGTCACGCCAGTTGGCCGATAGGTCATTGGTGTTGGGCATGTCTACGGCGATGATGCGGCTATTGGCGCTGACGCCCGCGACGCCTGCCCCTGGCTGATCCAGCAGCACAATTACCTTCCACAGCCGCGAGGGGATGGTGACGCGCCCGTTTGCCAAGGTGTTTTGGGTGCCGTAGGCTCCGGCGATGATGATGAGTTCGCGATCGCGCTGTTCGCTGATCAGGCTGCGGGCGTATTCTTCCAATTCGCGCCAGGTACCGCGATTGTTGTCGGGGGCTTGGGGAATGATGTTGGTCATCAAAAAGGTGGCGGAATTATCTGACACGCTGGCGGTGCGATCGCCAGAGGGAACCATGTGGCCGCGATCGTAGCCGCTGCCGCGATAGTCATTGGGCGTCACTTGGTAAAACCCCGCCGGTAGGCCACCGTCTTGCCGAAAATTATCTTGCCGGGGGGTATTGCCCAGCCAGCGATCGCTGAGCTGCCAGCTTACCCAGTTTGCCGTGCCCCGATCGCGGTTGTAGGACAGGGCATATTGCGATCGCTCAATCAACAGGTTGTTGGGGTTTGCCGTCGCCGCATTACTGGGGTTGCCCAAGGCCAGATGTGGACTACTCGATGGCGGCGCTGTGGGGTCGAGGGGCGGCGCGCTGTCGGGTAGGCTTTCGCAAGCCATCCCGTTGCCGTCTTGATCCAGAACAAAGGGATCCCCCTCAAAGGCGTCTAAAACCTGCTGGGCCAAGGCGCGATCGCGAAAGTCCCCACAGTTGCAATCATCATCCACACAGGGCGGCAGCGACTGACTCTGGGCCGCCGGGGGGGTGGGCAGCGTCGGGGCAGGTAGCAGTTCCATGCAGCCGCCTAGGGCGATCGCCCAGAGCCCAACGCCCACGGTCCATAAATGCCGAATACCGCCCATTGCCTTTCGTTGCCTCCAACGGTGAGGGTGTGTTGCCATCCTACGCAACCGGGCGACCTTGCGCCATTGCGATCGCGCGGTACCCCGCCCAATCGGTTCCATCTCTGCGGGGATTTTGGAGCGCGATCGCGGCGGGCTTGTTGCAGCTTGCCCCCAATCCCCTTAAAAATATTTACGGGGGGATAGAAAATGCATCCCTTTTAGGCAAGGCTTCACCGCACAATGCTCACCCCCCGGTATGGGATTTTCTGCGGCGGCGCGATCCCCCATTGACTGGGATGCTCCGAACTGCGTGGAATCTCCCTGTGCCTTCAAGTCTGTAGATTTTAAGGATTCAAATTTCGCACCATGCTGAATGCGGTTATTTCTCAACTCAAGCAATGGGCTCCTGCCCCCGAGGTTCACGCACACTGCGATGGCCCCTGCGGTGTTTACGATCCCTCCTCGGCGCGGGTCGCTGCGGAAGCGGTGCTCTCGATGACCAAGAAGCTCATCGACCTCGAAGTGCCTCCCGCTGGTGATAAGGCCGCGCTGATCAAGTACAACAACACCTTCTCTCGCTACGTTGCGATTAAGGAAGAGCAGGCTCAACTCACTAAGAAAGAACTGCTCATCCTCTGGACGGACTACTTCAAGCCCCAGCACCTGGAGCAATACCCCGACCTGCACGACACCTTCTGGAAGGCGGCCAAGCTCTGCTCGGCCTGCAAGGTTGAAGTAAGCCTGCAACACGCGCAGGAATTGATGGCTGCGGTGGAAAAGATCCACGGCATGTTCTGGGCGACCAAGAGCCGCGACATCACTTGGTACACCGCGAGCTAGGCTCGGTGCATTCATCGTTGAAATGTTGATGTGGGGGCGATCGCGATCGCCCCTTTTTGTCAATGCCCCAAGCGCTTCCTTCGAGCCAGGTTCAGGATGTGGTGCTGTGGCTGTTGCGGCGGCGGCGGCGGTTTCGGGTCAGGGGAAACTCCATGCTGCCCGCCTTGAAGCCGGGGGACGAGGTGTTGATTGATCCGGCAGCCTATCGTCAGCGATCGCCTCAACCGGGCGAGCTCGTCATCGCCCAGCATCCGCACCAGCCCCACCTGCGCATGATTAAACGAGTGCATTGGGTCGCTCCAGACGGAGCCTGCGACCTGCGCGGCGATAACCCCTCCGAAAGCAGCGACAGTCGAACCTTTGGCCTCGTTGACCCGCAGCTCATCCTAGGACGAGTCCTGTGTACATTTCCCTAAGCCACGGGACAAAACCATCGGTGTCTCACCAAACTCCCTCCAAACCCAGAGCCGTTAGGGCGTTGGGAGGTTCCCAGACATTTGCCCCGTTCCCTGTCAGAATTTAGGCGGCGGGCGAATGCGTGGGACGCAGACATGGACATTCTGAACGACAATCCCTTCTATGAAACGGCGTTTCTGCTTTTAATTTCTGCGGTTGTGGGCGCGATCGCGCTGCGTCTGCGCCAACCCCTGATCGTCGCCTTCATTGCCGTGGGTATTTTGGCTGGCCCCTCTCTCCTGGGATGGATTCACCCCAGCGAAGAACTGGCCCTCCTGTCAGAACTGGGCATCGCTGTATTGCTGTTTGTGGTGGGCCTCAAGCTTGACCTAACCCTGATTCGTAACATGGGGTCAGTGGCCTTGGCCACAGGGCTGGGGCAGGTGGCGTTTACCTCCATCGTCGGCTTTTTTCTATCCCTCGTGCTAGGCTATGCGCCCTTGGCCGCGCTCTACATTGCTGTGGCGCTCACCTTTTCGAGCACCATCATCATCGTCAAACTCCTGTCCGACAAGCGCGAAATTGACTCCCTGCACGGGCGCATTGCCCTTGGGGTCCTCATCGTTCAAGACTTGGTGGTGGTTTTGGTGATGATTGGCCTTTCGGCCTTGGGGGGCAGCGGAGAGGCGTCACTGACTCAGTCATTGGTGTCGATGCTTGTTAAGGGTGGGGCAATGCTGGGGGTGGTGGCTGTGATGATGGCCTACGTGCTGCCCGCGCTGTTGCATGTGTTGGCAAAGTCCCAGGAGTTGCTGCTGATTTTTGCGATCGCGTGGGCTGCATCCTTTGCCGCCGTCAGCGAAATTTTGGGCTTTAGCAGCGAGGTTGGTGCATTCTTGGCGGGCATTTCCCTGGCCTCAACCAGCTACCGCGACGCGATCGGGGCGCGGCTTGTGGGGGTGCGCGACTTCCTGCTGCTGTTCTTTTTTGTGGAACTCGGTTCGCAAATTGACCTGAGCCTACTGGGGGGGCAAATCCTGCCTGCGCTGGTGTTGTCGGGTTTTGTGCTGGTGGGCAACCCCACCATCGTGCTGGCCATCATGGGCTACCTGGGCTATCGCAAACGCACGGGCCTGCTAGCGGGGCTTACCGTCGCTCAGATCAGCGAGTTTTCGCTGATTCTGGCCGCCCTGGGCCAAAGCCTCGGCCACATTAATGAAGAAATTGTCGGCCTGATTACCCTCGTTGGCCTGATTACCATTGGCCTCTCGACGTACCTGATTCTCTATTCGCACCTGTTGTATGAGCACCTATCGCCGCTGCTTAGCGTGTTTGAGCGCAAAATTCCCCACCGGGAAGAAGAGGGCGACACAGATGCCGCCGCCGCCGGGGCCGATGTAATTGTCTATGGTCTGGGACGCTATGGCGGTTGGCTAGTGAATAGTCTGGCCAGCAAGGGGCTCAAGGTTCACGGCGTTGATTTTGACCCCGAAAATGTACGGCGCTGGCGTCGCCAGGGCTTTGCCGTCCACTACGGCGATGCCGAAGACCCGGAATATCCCAGCCACCTCGCCCTTGGCACCGTGAAGTGGGTGATCAGTAGCATTCCAGGTACGGAGGTCAATCTGACCCTGCTCCATGCCCTACGTCAACACGGCTATCGGGGCAAGCTGGCGGTCACCGTTCACCAAGATCACGAAGATGAGGCGTTGCGATCGACGGAGATTGACTTGATTCTGCGTCCCTTTGTGGATGCGGCAGAACAGGCTGCGGATGCACTCGTCGCCATTTTGTAGCCGCCATCAATATCGCTGGGTCGGCCATATCGCCTTTGAGGGGTTGGGATATCGCCAAATCGGGTTGACTTGTTCCCTGAATATCCGCGATCGCCCCTCGTCGCTATGAAAGCCACACGGTACCATAGAGAATTGCGTCATTCACATCCAGCCGTTTTGCTATGTCCACCGCCGCCCGTCGCTACCACATCACCACCTTTGGCTGCCAAATGAACAAGGCAGATTCCGAGCGCATGGCCGGAATCCTAGAGTCGATGGGCTTGCAATGGTCAGAAGATCCATACGAAGCCGACGTGGTGCTGTATAACACCTGCACCATTCGCGACAATGCCGAGCAAAAGGTGTACTCCTACCTGGGGCGGCAGGCCAAACGCAAACAGAACAATCCAGAACTGACGCTGATCGTGGCGGGTTGTGTCGCCCAACAGGAAGGCGAAGCCCTACTGCGGCGTGTGCCCGAGCTGGATTTGGTGATGGGGCCGCAGCACGCCAATCGCCTACAAGATTTGCTGCAACAGGTGATGGATGGCAGCCAAGTGGTTGCCACTGAGCCTATCCATATCATGGAAGACATCACCAAGCCCCGCCGCGACAGCACCGTCACCGCTTGGGTGAATGTCATCTATGGCTGTAACGAGCGCTGTACCTACTGTGTGGTGCCGGGTGTGCGCGGGGTAGAGCAATCGCGCACCCCAGAGGCTATCCGGGCAGAGATGGAACGTCTGGGCCAGCAGGGCTACAAGGAAATCACGCTGCTGGGGCAAAATATCGATGCCTACGGGCGCGACCTGCCGGGCATCACCGCTGAGGGGCGGCGTCAAAACACCCTCACAGATTTGCTCTACTACGTCCACGATGTCCCCGGCATTGAGCGGATTCGCTTTGCCACCAGCCATCCCCGCTATTTTACCGATCGCCTCATCCACGCCTGTGCAGAACTGCCCAAGGTGTGCGAACACTTCCACATTCCCTTCCAGTCGGGGGATAACGAGGTGCTCAAGGCGATGGCTCGGGGGTATACCCATGAAAAATATCGCCGCATTATCGACACTATTCGCGCGGTAATGCCCGATGCGGCCATCAGTGCCGATGCGATCGTGGGGTTTCCGGGTGAAACGGAAGAACAGTTTGAAAACACCCTCACGCTGGTGGCGGATATTGGCTTTGATCAGCTCAACACAGCGGCCTATTCGCCCCGCCCCAACACGCCCGCTGCACTGTGGGACAACCAGCTGCCTGAAGCGGTCAAGGCCGATCGCCTGCAGCGACTGAATCATCTGGTGGCGCAAACGGCGGCAGCGCGATCGCAGCGTTACCTCAACCGCGTGGAAGAGGTGCTGGTCGAGGACGTGAACCCGAAGAACCCAGCCCAGGTGATGGGGCGGACGCGGGGCAGCCGCCTCACCTTCTTTGAGGGTGACATCCACGCCCTGAAGGGCAAAACCGTGAGCGTCCGCATCACTGACGCGCGCGCCTTTAGCCTCACGGGGGTGCCGTTGGCTCCGGTGGCCGTGGGGTAGCCGCAGGGTAGAAGATGGGTTGGCGCGGCCTATCTAGGCGCGGCCTATCTAGAGGTCTTGGGGCAGTCCCGAGTGGTCGTTGGCGCATGGTTCAACTTTGGGATAGGTATCGCCACGGGATATGCGTCCTGGGCATTGGTACAGGATGGCGAGAAACTCGGTTTCTTCTGGGGCTGATCCACGAAATGGGGCGAGTTGCTGAGGAGAAACCGGGTTTCTGTACCGATGGGCTAGAAGTGCTGGAAGCCCTTGTCGCAGGTGAGGGGAATTCCGGTGGTAGCCTCTGAGCTTTCGACGAGGAGCACGGCAGGCTCGGCTTCCAGGGTGCCGACGATCGCGGCAGCAGGGCCAAGTTGAGCCGCCACCGCGATCGCGACTTCCGGCGGCAGACTCAGCACCAGCTCAAAATCCTCACCGCCATAGAGCGCCCAGTCTAGGGCGGTGGCGTCATCCAGCCAGGCACGAAAGGCGGGGGGCAAGGGCACGCGATCGCGCACCAGCCGTGCCCCCACACCGCTGGCCTGACATAACAGCACCACCGCATTGGCGAGCCCGTCGCTGCTGTCCATGCCCGCCACCTCAAAGTCGAGCCCCGTTTCTGCAAAGGCGCGATGGAGGTGCGGCAACACATCCAGCCGAGGCTGGGGGCGCTGGTGGGCGGCGATTAGCGCCTCCTGGTCTGGCTGCGACAGCCCATGGCCCACGGCAGGATTCAGCAGCAGTTCCAACCCTGCCCGCGAGGCCCCGTGCCAGCCCGTCGCCAGCAAAACGTGCCCCGGCTGGGCGCGATCGCGCCGAATCACCGCCTGCGGCTCAACCCGCCCCAGCGCCGTAATGGCCACTATGATGTGAGGCGCGCGGCAAATATCGCCCCCAATAATCTGACCGCCGTGGGTCTGCAAACAGGCGATCATGCCCTCATACATCGCCTCGACCCAAGGGACGGCAACGTGGCTCGGCAGGCTGAGCCCCACCGTCACACCTACAGGAGTGGCTCCCATCGCCGCGAGATCCGAGAGGTTAGCCGCGATCGCCCGCCATCCCACATCCGCCGGAGATGTGGTGCGATCGCTAAAGTGAACGCCATCCACCAGCACATCGGTCGTCACGACCCAGCTTTCCTCCCCCAAGCCCGCCAGCACCGCCGCATCATCCCCCACCATCCCAGGGGCACAAAACCGTTGCAGCCGCGCCAGCAGACCCAACTCCCCAACATCGGCGATAGTGAGTCCTTTTGCGCCCACCGGATCATGCCAATTTTGAACCGTCTCACCCATCAAACACAATTCCGCTCAACAGCTGCCTATACGACTGCCCAGCCCCTGCCAAGGTATTCACCACAACACTCTGTCATCAGATATTGAGCGGGTTGCTCCGTCGCGGTGGGCCACCGTTGGGACTGTTGGCCAGACATGCGAAAGCCCCGGCTGCCTTGGCAGCCAGGGCTCTCATGCGATTGCGGACGCTTAGTACGCCAGCCCCATGCTGCGGGTGGTCTCAGCACCCAGATACACGCGGATGCTCAAGAAGTCGGTGGGACAAGCGGTTTCACAGCGCTTGCAGCCCACACAGTCTTCCGTGCGCGGAGAAGATGCAATTTGACCAGCTTTGCAGCCGTCCCAGGGCACCATTTCCAATACATCCAGCGGACACGCCCGTACACACTGTGTACAGCCGATGCAGGTATCGTAAATTTTGACGGAATGAGACATTGAATGAAGACTCCAATGTTAACGGGACTATTGATACAAGTACAGCTTTAGACATCGCTTAGAGCAATGGTCTGAAACTGACGAACAGCAAGGGTTCTCCGATCTTTGTGAATAGTCTATAGCGTTGGTTTTGCACGACTTAGAGGCTCCCCATAAAACTTTATGGAACGTAATAAAGCCTCTGCCTCGGATTCATGGATTTGGCGGGCGCGATCGCGCGTCAAGCCTATGGGTTAATTCCCAGACTTCGTCTTTTCTTCGAGAGCGGCGACATAAAGGCTAATTTGGTGATCACTAACCCGGCGGCTTACGATCTGCCACGTCCACAGGTTGCCCAGCAGTTGCTCTTCCGGGACGTGGGCAAATCCCTGCCAGCTCCGGGGAACGCGGGTCACCACGTCCCAGCCGTAGACAAAGCGATAGCTGTTGGGCACCCGCTGCCGAAAGGAATTCACCAGCGCTGAATTTCCGACCCGAGGAGCCCCAAAGGTGTAGACATCCAGAGGTTGCCCCGTCTTTTTGGTGATGTTGAATTGCAGGTCGAGCGCGCCGATGGTGGCGAGTGCGCCGCCGAGGCTGTGTCCGGTGACGGTAATTGGGCTTTTGGGGTATTGACGCACCACGTCTAACACGCGATCGCGCACGGCCAAATAAGCTTCCATAAACCCTCGGTGAAATCGCACATCTGTCGAGCTGTCATCCCCGTAGGGATAAACCTGCTGACGAAACTGAACGTTATTGATCCAGTCAAGCCCTTTTTCAGTGCCACGAAATACGACAAAAACGGTATCTTCAGCCGGTTCATACAGCACGGCCACTTGGGTATCGGTGCGTGTGTCGCCAATGTCTTTACTTTCAATCAGCGTGACTTTGACATCAGGCGCGCAGGCCGCAAACCGAATGCTGGCAAAGTCTTGGTAGACCTGTTGGCTTAAGCGGGCGCATTTCAAAGCAGCGTTATCGTCCAGCATATTTTATGAACTCCCATCCCAACATTCCCTACAACGATTTAAGTCCGGGACTTTACGGATGAAGCAGCCCACCGCACTATTCTTAACGTCAAATCAAAAAGAATTAGACAACCCTTCAACCCCTGACAAGCTCACCATCGCGACAGCACCAGACGCTTTGCCACAGGTCAGTGAGGCTGCTTTGGTGTACCGCGCGATCGCCCCTGCGTTGAGCCTTCCAACCGGAAAGCTGAGGATGTACTAAGGGGCTAAGGGATGTGCTCGCTCAGGGCAGCGCGGGCTCAGCGGGGCCAAAGACTCTATCGGTCAATTTCACATGCCAGGCAGCGGCTTGGACTTGAATGATGTAGGCCATCGCAATAATCAGGGCAATTAATTTCAGAGCCCTGTTCGCCCCCAAAGGCGGTGATGCCGATATAGGCCACTTTGTCGAGCACTTGGCCGCGCACAAACCCTTCGACGCGATCGCGCAGGGAGGCAAACAGCGACGAACCTACCGCATCCACAGAATCCACAATCAGGTTTAGCCCCAGGGCGATCGCCACGCTCCACAACAGGCGCGAGTTGCCCAAAGTCACCGCTAGTGGATTTTCGACCCCGCCTTGCTCAATCAGGGCAGAGGCTTCGTCAATGACCACCTTTCCTAAAAACAGAGACACCGACGGGCCAGCCTCGGTCAGTTAAGTTGAGCAGGGCGAGGCGGCGCAGTTCGATGGGGGCGGCCTGGGCAACGAGTTGCAGGCTGCGCTTGAGTGCCTGCATGGGGGTGAGTTCTTTGGGATGCATGGCAAAGTCGCAGGCTGGGTAAACCGCCTGGGGCAGATGATGACACTCGATTCAAAAAAAGATTGGGGCGATCGCGGAGGAAATGCAGCGTCATTCCCTAATTGGAAATTTGGGACGCGATCGAGACAAATGGAGAAAAAAAATCGGGCTGAAGCACTCCCTAAGGAGGCCCCAACCCGACCTGTGCTCAAGGAGCACACGCGAGTCTACAGGATGTTTTGATAATGACTCAGTCCTGAATTCTCCACCATTCCAAAAAGTTCAGTTAAGTTCAGGTCTTCTTCAGGTCTTGGCTGAATTTTTCGGGGGGAAGGGGGTGCGAGGAGGGTTGATCGTCCAATGAGCGCAAGGGATGCAGAACCTATTAATCCTCAAGATTGAAATCTACCGGTGGCGATCGCCAGATTGATTGCCGGATTCATCAACGCCTTGATTAACGAATTACCGAGAGCACCGATACTGAATGGCGAGAACCCCGGTTTCTCCTCAGCAATTCGCCCCATTGCGAATCAGTCGTGGAAGAAACCGGGATTCTGTCCCGACGTGCTAGCCCTTGTAGATTGGGTTTCTGAAGCAAGGGACTTGTGGCAGGGGCAGTCCGAAATGCACAGCCGAAGCGATTAGGCAGCAACGCCCCAGCCCCTATGACGCCAGCAGATCCGCCGGAAGCTGCACCGAGCCTTGGCGCAGTATCCGCCACCCTGTCGCCTGCCATGCTGCGACGGTCGAGGGTACGCCAGAAGCCGTTAGGGTAAAGGGGCCGATCGCGCTTTGCAGATCTGAAATGGCCGCGTCTGACAATTGCAGCACCGCTGGAAATGCTTCAGCGATCGCGGCGCGGGTGGTGAGGGCGGGCTGCCCCGAACGGTTGGCGCTGGTGGTCGCAAGTGGCCCCGTATGGCGCAGAATATGGCGCGCCAGCGTGTGATCGGGGACGCGAATGCCAAGGGTGCCCGTTTGTTGAGGGTTCATCGCTGGGGGGACGCGATCGCTCGCCGGCAAAACCAAGGTGAGCGCCCCCGGCCAGTAGGCCTCGGCGAGGGCTTGCCACTGGGCTAATTCTGCCTCAGAGCCCGCCAGGTAGGGCTGCAAGTCGCCCCAGTCTGCCCCCATGAGAATTAACGGCTTATCCGCAGGGCGTTGTTTGGCCGCATAGATGCGATCGCTGGCATTTGGGCGGGCAGCGATCGCAGGCACCGTGTCCGTCGGAAAGCTCACCAACGCCTGCTCTGATTTCACGCGATCGAGAAATTCCACCCAAGCACCGTAAGCCATTGCCGCTGCACAACCCAAAACAAGCACAGTCTTAATTATCGCGCGCTGCGCTGGCACCGTTGCCTTAATGCTCCCTAGGCAAACCATAGAGCCCTGGACGGGGGAATCTTGTCAGACGATGCGCTTTATCATTGCGATCGCGCCCGTTGCTTAAAGTGCTCAAAATCAATCACCTTTGAGCGCTGCGCCGCAGTCCAGGCCTCATTCACCAACTCTGAAAGGGGCGGCAACGCCACAAGACGAATTTGGCCCACATGGCGATTGGTACGACAGGCCACCTGCACAATGTGATGGCTCGGAGTCGCCGGATCAGGCCGCACCCAATCGATATCGCCCGTGGGATGGATGATGAGTTGCTTGTTATGGAGGGTGCGATCGCCGCCATTGCGGACCAGAAAATCCACCACTTTGCGAATGGTTTGCAGCGAGGTTTGGCGTCGCAAGTGCTGAATCGCCCGCAGATCAAGCACCTGTTCCCAGGTGTAGAGCAAGCGCGTTATCCCGGCCCGCTGGACGCGATTGGGGGTGACGATGCCGGTTTTTGTCAGATAAGCCAGTTGGCTTGCGCTCATTCGGGTCAAAACGAGCGTTTCGCGCCGCGTGAAGCATTCCATGGTGCAGGGCCTTGACACACGGAGGAGCAAAGAACGGTAGAACAGTCACTTCCTCAATCTACGGTACGGCCTCTTCCCCGTCACCGATATGGATGTTCTGCTGGGGGCAGGCGCGATCGCGCCGTCACCGAAACCTTCGGTGTTCCACCTGATCCCAAAGGGATTCTAAAATCCAGCCACTGTTACCTGGTGTGACAGGGCAGGATAGCCCAGAGGAGTTGCCACAGCCCAAACTCAAACCTTGCTGACGCGGTTATAGAGCCACAGCGTGCCCACCAGCCCGCCAAAGTGCGCCAGCACAATGTTCGTATTCGCCTGCACCACAAAAATGTCGAGGGGTTGCACAAACTGGGTGACGTTCGTGCCCGCCCCAAACAGTGCCGCGCCCTGGGGTTGGGAGAGGGCTTTAGCCAAGAGCGAACCAACGATCGCCTCCGCCCCCAACAAACTCAGCAACATTCCTCCCAAGCTGATGTAAAGCCCAAAGCGGAGGGCTTGCAAGGCATCCTTAGGCTTGGGCCGACGACTGGCATCGCGCCCGCGCAGCCGACGCGCCAAGCGAGTATAGCGAAAGGCCCAGTATGCGCCGAGATACACTGCAATCAACCCCAGGCCTGAAAAAAAGAGGCCGGGAGCCGCACCGGGGTTGCTGTCGCCGCCCGATCGCGCACCCAAACTGCCGATCGCAAACAACAGCGCCAAACTTGAAATTACCCCCAGCACCACCTGCACCCAAAAGCTTACCCAACCACACCATCGAAAGGCGGTGGCAATGCGGCGAATCGCCGGGGGCAAGGAATACTCCAGCTCTCCAGTCATGGATACCAGACACAGGATGGGGCAGGGATAGGGCGAGATCGCGGCGCATTAGGCAAAATCGCGATCGCCATAGTTGTGATTGTAGACCACGAGCTTTACTCCCGTTCCCCAAGGGGCAAAACCGCTGGGGGATGGCACCCGTGCGCCCTAAGATAGAGGGTGTCGCAGCTGAGGGAGTGCCATGCGTATTTTGATGATGGGGGGAACTCGGTTTATTGGCGTCTATCTGACGCAGCAGCTTGTTGCCCAGGGCCACGAGGTCGTGCTGTTTAACCGAGGCAACCATCCGGCTCCTGTAGACGGGGTGACGCAAATTCACGGCGATCGCAAGGATGTCGATGGGCTCAAGGCCAAGCTGGCGAACGAATCCTTCGATGCCATTTTTGATAACAACGGGCGCGAACTCAGCGACACCCAACCCTTGGTGGAATGCTTCCGGGGAAAAATCCAGCACTTTGTCTACGTCAGCTCGGCGGGGGTGTACCAAAAATCTGACCAGATGCCCCACGTAGAAGGGGATGCCGTTGATCCCAAAAGTCGCCATCGCGGCAAGTTTGAAACCGAAGCATATCTCGCCGCCGAGGGAATTCCCTTCACGTCCATTCGCCCGGTCTATATCTACGGCCCTCAGAACTACAACGATCTTGAAGCGTGGTTCTTTGATCGCCTCGTGCGCGATCGCCCCATCCCCATCCCCGGCGATGGCATGGCCCTGACCCAGTTGGGGCACGTTGCTGACCTTGCGCGGGCGATGGTGGCGGTGTTGGGCAACGCCGCCGCCATCGGCCAAATCTATAACGTCTCCGGCGATCGTGCCGTCAGTTTTGATGGGTTGGCCCGGGCCTGTGCGATCGCGGCGGGCAAAGACCCCAGCCAGCTTCAATTAGTTCACTACAATCCCAAAGCCTTTGACTTTGGCAAGCGCAAAGCCTTCCCTATGCGGGTGCAGCACTTTTTCACCGCGATCGACAACGCCAAACGGGATCTTCAGTGGGCTCCACAGTTTGACCTCGTCAGCGGACTCAAAGACTCCTTCCAGAACGATTTCCTTGCCACGGGTCGCGATCAAGCCCCGGTCGATTTCTCCCCAGATGACGAAATCCTGGCGGCACAGTCATAACCCCAAAGAAAATCGGTGAACTACAACCGCAGTTCACCGATTTTAGGAGTGATGGATTCAGATGGCTAAAACACGGATGAAGGCTGAATCATCGGCTAGAAGGTATAGCCGATGCCGACCACGCCATTCACCGTAGTGTTGTCGTAGAAGGACAGGTTAACCCCGCCATTCAGCGTGACGCGATCGTTGAGGCGATAGTCCAACCCAGCGGTGAGCAGCGGGCCAACGTCGCCGTTTCCCTCGGTGGTGACGGCCACACCGCCCCCGGCATAGGGCAACAGCTTGCCGTCGCGGGTGATGGCGTTGAAATCGTAGGTCAGGGGCACTGTGAATTGGGTTGCGCCGTCACCACTAAAGTTAAGGTCGCTCACGACGCCGGGGCGAACGGACAGGTTATTGCCCACCGAGAACTTGCTGGTGACCGCAAGGTCGACATCGCTATCGCCGATTTCCCCGACGCCGACACCCAGGCCAACGTAGTTGTAATCGGTGGACTGAGCTTGAGCGGATACGGGCAGGGATGCGATCGCCGCAGCACCGAGGCCGAGCATCATCATTGAGAACAAACGAGCTTTCATGGCTTTCTCCAAGGGATTCGTTGAGAGAGCAAACCGGAAATCCGGCTGGGAGTCTGGGTCATCGTCATCGAGGGAAGGATGACGGGGTGCAACGGAAGCGGACTCCTCACCTCGCGTTGTTAGGTCTGTTCTAACCCTTGGGCCTCGGAGACTCTTGAGGTAATTGTGTCACTTAATACAGTGGCAATTTCACTTTTATGCATTGTCTTCTCGAAGACAACAGGATTTGGGGGCAATGGGCGATTGCAAAGGGGATGATCCCGCGATCGCCCGAGGCTACACCCCTTGATACAGGCGAAAAAGCCCAGCCCCCCACTCGACTGCAAGGGTCAGCAAAACGTGGGCCGAGGGGTTTCGCTCTGCTCACGGCAGGCGGGAACCTGGAAATCCAGTTCCCGAAGACGGTCACCCCGGTCAAGTGGCACACCAAGGTGGTACATCCCCTCCGCTCGATCTGTCGCGCCTCTACATCCAAAAATTACCCGAATCTCAGCACTCGGAGCCAAGGCTGGGGGCTATGCTGAAGGGCCGCTCCCCGCGATCGCGCGCCCTGGATAGAAGGGGAACGGCCTCAAGGGAAGGGCCTGAGAAGGGAAGGGTCTGAGAGAATGGGAATCTGGGAAATCTTCCTGGCAGTTCGGCTCCTAGTACTGTTTGGCGTAAATTTGCTCACCCATTGGCCCTCACCCTAAATCCCTCTCCCAACATTGGACTATCCTTCAGGTAGAGATCGAGCAAAGCTACGCTAGCAGGGGCTTCTTGGCTTCGATTGGGCGCTGAAAACCTCACCGCCTACGGCACCTCTGCTTAGTTGAGGAGAGGTTTATTCACAAGCGGGTGAAAAATTTGCCTCGCCCCTGACAGGGGTTCCGGTTCCGCTCCTTGCCAAGGAGCGGTTAGGTCAATGGACTCAAGCTGTTTCGCAGCGATGTGACGGGTTCCGGTTCCGCTCCTTGGTGAGGTGAGGTTCTACAGCCTGTAAAACTGCCGCAACTGTTTGCTAAACCCTCAACCTAACAAGCGGTACAGTGACCTTTGTGTCAGGGATAGCCCAACCTTGGAAGGGGGGCTTTGAGCCACTCGCTCCCTGCTCCCAAAACTGGGAGCAGGGCCGGGGGATGAGGGCGGATCGGTATCGAGACTGATGCCGCTGAGTATTAGCTTGTGGCTCCGCAATAGACGATGAGGTCGATCTCAACATCGCCAAACCCGGCAAGGGCCGTTACCCCAACGGTTGTGCGCCCCGGTAGCCGACCCGGCGTACAGTAGCTGGCGTAGATTTGGTTCACCGTTTCGTAATAGCGAAAGTCGGTGACAAAAATGCGCGCCATGACCACGCGATCAAAATCGCTGCCAGCGTGGACGAGCACTTGCTTCAGGTTTTCCATCACCTGTTGTGTCTGCGCTTCAATGGAGCCCTTGACGACTTCACCCGTTTGGGGATCTTCTGCGAGTTGACCCGTCACAAACAAGAAGTCGCCTGCTCGCACAGCGTGGGAATAGGGCGCAACGGGGGGTAGGATGCCGCCTGGCAGGGTGATGTATTCGAGCAAGGGGGGTACCTCTAGAGCAAGTTTTCTTGTGAAATCACCCTAGTATGTAAGGCTTTGTTCATTAAAAGACAATATCGAGTCCTAAATCCCGAATATCGATGGAATGAACGCTGGGCGGATTCGGGAGTTGGGGGATGAGGTACATCTGGTAGGGCGCATGGGCGGCGATCGCGCGGGCTGGGGGCAATCCATCCACTCGACCAATCACCTGTCCCTGTTCGTTGACGAGGCGAAGCTCACCCGTAGCACTCAGGCACGCAAAGCCGATGATGAGGGCACCGCACCAGACGGGTTCAATATCCAGGCGACACCGCACCACGCGAAAGGGTTTGAGATCGACGATCAGCAACGCTGGTGGATCTCCTGGCTCGCACGCAAGCAGGCGATAGGGCGTTTGTGTCCGAAAGAGGCGTGTGATGCGGGTTCGTAGTGGCAGAACGCCAAGGGGGTGACCACGACGAGTCATGATCCACAGGGCAGTGTGGCGGGTCTGCTGATCAGCCCCAATAAGATGATGGTTGTCAATCATTAGGCTGTGTTGAAGGGCGATCGCGACCTTGGGCACGGAAATCGGGCGGGGCGGAGCCGTGCTCAGGCTATCCCAAAGCCAGAGGCGGGGCGCGGCTAAACTGTGGGCGAGCCACCAGCGACCATTGGGTGAGGCTGTAACGGTGACGGCCTCGGAAAAAGTAACCAGGGGCAAGGCCGCATCGGCAGGCGGTAGGCGATAGAGGGTGCGATCGCCCAGGGCTACGATGCCGGATGGCAGGCTCCACAGGTGTTGTACCGGGCAGGGCAGCGTCCAGCTTGGGGATGATGGGCGCTGCCAGCCTGTTTCGGTGTGAATCTCGGTCTGAATCTGGCGATCGCGGGCCACGATAACCTCAACCGGGGCATCGCCCTCCGAGCCAGTTAAGGGCATCGGTAAGGCTCGTACCGCAAGGCAGTCCCCTGGAGTCGATCGCGATCGCACCTGCATCGGCTGGTAGGTCGTGGGTTCCGGCTCCGCATACTGGGGCGGATAGCGCTTGTCCAAGGTATCCAGCGGCAGGTGTTGCTGGGCCGCCAGCAACGCCGCTTTCATCTCGCCCGCAGACCGAAACCGCTGGCCTGCAAGTTTGCGTAGGGCTTTCTTGAGCGGCTCATGGAGCGCAGCAGGCACCTGGGGGGGAATCATGACGCTTTGGTTGAGGTGGGCAACCATCAGCTGGCTTGGGGTGCCCGAAAAGGGGCGATCGCCCACCAACAGCTCGAACAAAATAATGCCCACGGCGTAGATATCCGAGGCGACAGAATATTGATGATAAAACCGCTCGGGGGCCATATAGGCGGGCGACCCCGTTGCGCCAGAATGCTGCCCCTTGAGTTCCTGATTGAGACGGGCGATGCCAAAGTCAGACACCTTGACCTGCCACCCGCCAGGGGTGATGACCAGCAGCACATTCTCGGGTTTGATATCGCAGTGGACGATGCCAGCTTGGTGGGCGTGGTCGAGGGCGGTGAGCAGCTCGACAATCAGCGCAATCACCTCTGGCAGCGAAAACTGCGCCTCCTGATCAATCAGGCTGCGCAGGGTGCCCCCTTCGCAATAATCCAGCACGATCTGACGCCCGTTGGCAGAATGCTCAAGGGTGTGGCAGTTGGCGATATTCGAATGTTCGAGGCTAAGTAGAAACCGGAGCTCACGCAAAAAGCGATGGGTATTGAGGCGATCGCGGTTCAAGTTCTTCAGCGCCACCAGTTGCCCCGTCTTGCGATGTACGGCGCAATAGACTTGCCCAAACTGGCCTTGACCCACCAACCCCAGCGATCGATAGTTTGATCGCCGTCGGCGTGGGTCTGATCGGTCTTCAACCACTCGTTAGCGCGTCACAACTCGCATGATGGCTTCGTGGGGTTGCCCCTCTTGCACCAGCGACGGCACGGACTGAAGACGATTTTCGAGCCCCAGGACAAAACGATTGCAGTCGGCCCCCAAAGATTCGCAACTGGTTTGCACGCAGGTCAACTCGCGCCCTGTCAGTTGACTAAAGAAAGATTGCAAAATACCCGACTCTAGCGCGCCAGAAGGCTGATTGGGCTGCACCGCATGGGCAGTAAAGGGAGAGTTTTGAATCTCAATCACCAAAAACCCCTGGGGCTGATAGTCCAGATTCAGACTCAACACGCCCCAGCCGTGGGTTCTCCAGCATTCTTGTAGGGCTTGCAAAAATTCCGCCATCGACAAATCCGCAACGGGTTTGCCGTGGTAGTCGCTCAACTCTTCGCAAAAACGGGCGTAGAAGTTTTTGCCCCACCACAGGCCACAGTTGCGCAAAACGAGGGCCGTGGCCTGTCCGGTTTCGTTGTTGAGGCCAGAGATGATCGACTTGAGCAAGGCATCGGGGAGTGCCAGGAGGCGATCGCCCCGGCGGTTTTCCAGCAGCCCTAGTTCCAGCGTGCCGCGCACATACACGTCGTTGGCGAAGTAGTTGCCCGGTAGGCGATCGTCAATTAATAGGTCAGCAATCGAAATCATGAGAACGTTTCCCTACGATATTTCGTTAAAACAAGCCGACCAACGTTTCACTGGTGAGATCAGCTTCGGTGCCGATTTCTTGAGGGGCAAGTAGGTTACGAGCTGTCACCAAACTCGGTGACAACAGGGCCATTTGCTGAGGCGTAAACCGCCCTGAGAGCTGTTCGTAAATGAGCTGGTGCAGTCGCTCATCGATCGCGCGGGTGCCATAGGCTTCCACTATGCCAGGCAGCCAAGACTCCATCCGCTTTTTCACAAAGTCAACATCGTCGGTGAGCATTGCCATGGCCACATAGCGCAGGGCAAGCAAGCCATTTTTGAGGCTCCGCTTGAGCAAATCCTCAGGCTCACCGGCCATTTGCTGTTGCAGGGTGTCGGCCACCTGCTGCATGAGGGTGATTTCTTCGGAACGCAGCCGACGGTAAAGGTTGATGCGCTCTGGCAGAGAGCTGACGTATTGACTCAGGGCGTTCAGCTCTTCCGGTCGCAGATAGCGTTTTTCAGGTTCGTCGAATAAGGCTTCCAGTTGTGGGTTCATAGGAATCTCCAAACGTTATCTGGTGCGGTATCTGGGACAGGGGTGACGTGACTTCAGGGCAAGCTGGTCGGGTTGGGGTTGGCAGCGATCGCGGCAAAACTGGCCTCAAAACAAATCTGAGAATGCATCGAGGGTGAGGTCATCCTCAGGGGACATCAAATCATCGGCTTGCAGGGCTAGGGGTGCCATCGGAGCGGCGATGTCAGGGCTGCCTTCCCAAGGAAATCGACTGAAGAAGTCCCGCACGCTCAGGCGCATATCCGCAGTGGGCAGGGGTTCCGGTGCGGCATCTTCGAACTGAAAGTCGAAGGTGGGCTGCCCTGTCCACGACAGTTGGCTAAAAAAGTCCCGCACGGTGAGGGTCTGCCATTGGGATAGCAGCGCTCGGTGGCCGTTGGTGGCGGTCATGGCATTCATCCGACGGCCTCCCCAGCGCGCAGTCGTTTCTCGATGTCGCGGGCGGTTGCGCCTTCATTCATCCAAAAGGCGGCGGCATCAATGCGCTCTTTACCCCCCAGCAGGAATTTGCAGTAGGTTTCGCCCATTGAGTAGCACTGGATTTCAATGCAGCTTAGTTGCTTGCGCACCATTTCGGTGAAGAACCCGGCGAAGAGTCCGGCATAGATGTGGCAAACGGGCTTGCCAACATCGCCGAGGGTGCGGGCCACAGCGGAGTCGAAGACGTTGATAAACATGAAACCTTGTTTGCGATCGCTCATGTCCACTTCCCAGCGGCCCCAACCTTGGGAGGTAAAGGGCCACCACCAGGTTTCGAGTAAGAACATGAGGTTGGCTTTGCGGGCACTGGTGCCAAACTCCTTTTCAAACCAGGTTTCAAAAAAGAGGGAGTCATGCTTGCCCCATTCCAGCCCGATGGAGTACATGACGGCGGCGGAGGCTTCACCGACTTCCTCTTCTAATCCTTCGAGGAGGCCCACAATAAAGTCTTCACTGGTGAAGACATTGCGGCTGCCGTTCCAATCCACCACACTGCCGTTTGTCGGTTCAAATTGAAAAAAGTCCCGAAAACTGTAGTGGTTATGTTTTTGGGGATGGAGATCGCGCATTTGGTGCGCAGTGGTGACGAGTGTGGACATTGTATTTCGTCCTAGGCAGTGCTTATCGGCTTCGATAGTTGTAATGTGCCCGGTCGGTTTTGGAATATCAACCGCTGTGAATCTTAAGTTGAAAAATCTTAAACCTTGGGGCGATCGCGACCCTTGGCAGGCTAGTGCATGGCGTGGGGCGGGCGCGACCGATTGGCTTCTCTGGGATCGGTCAATTTTGCCAAATTCCAGATCCGCGCAGGGTGTGGCGCTGTTTTGGCGTGATTCCCCCGCAACAGCGCGATAATCTGACCACATCTGACCATGACGGGCGGCATGAGGTGGGCGTGAAGGGTTGGCAATGGACGGTGCGCGTGGTGCTGGCGGAGATCTTGGCAATGCTGCTGTGGGGGCAGACGAACATGGTGCTGGCGGCGTCCGGCCCGGACGCCCCCACACCGCTAACGCTGGAGGAACTTCAGCAGCGGGTACAGGCTCCGGTGCAGCGTGAGGGCAAGCCAACCCTTGATCTGCGACGGGTGATGCTCGATCTACGACCGGAGAATGGGGAGTTTCGCGATCGCTTTTATCGCCTCGTGCAGCGCCAGCTCCAGGGCGGCAGCACTGCTGTCAATTTAGATTTGAGTCAGTCGGTGGTGCTGGGCGAGTTTGATCTCCAGCGGCTGAGTTTGCGCGAGCCGCTCTATGGCGAGGCGTTGTTTCCGCTGTTGTCAGAACCCGCCCAGGAACAGTTGCGGCGCGATCGCCGCCGCCTGTCACAACTGAGCCAACTGTCGCGATCGCTGCTGCTGCAACCCCAACCCACCGCCCTGGGGATCTTTCTGTTTCGCGGCAGCATCCTGCTCGACCAAACTCGGTTTGAGGGAAACGTCAACGGCGCAGACATCTTCTTTTTGGGCAACATCAGCGCCCAGGGCACGCGCTTTGCCCAAGCCACAACCTTCATCGACAGTCGATTTAGTCGGTCGGTCAATTTCCTCGCCAGCCAATTTGGGCAAGCGGCGCGGTTTCGCAATGCCATGTTTTTTGACCGAGCCCGGTTTGGGCAAAGCAACTTTCAGGGCGAGGCGGTGTTTCAGGGGGCAGAATTTCAGCGATCGGCTAGCTTTGGGCAAACCGTGTTTGCCGCCGAGGCCAACTTTAGTCGCAGCCAGTTTCGAGATACCGCAGATTTTTCCCAAACCCTATGGCAAGGGGAAGCCTCGCTGCTGCGGGCGCGTTTTTTGGCTGATTGCTTTTTTACCGACGCGCGCATTGAGAGCCCCATGACCCTGCGCCAGGCCCGGTTTAGTCGTCCGGTCAACCTGCGCGGCGCAACGGTGCTTGCCTCGGTGGATTTTGGCGATGCTGTATTTGATGCCGACGCCTATCTTAATGTGGCGGGGTTGGAGTTCAATGCGGCGCAGGCACAAATTCTTGGCAGTCCGGGCCGAATTGGGCGGGTGTTATCGGTGCCGACCTTGGCGGGCAATGAAACGCTGCTGCGCAATTTGGTGCGCAATTTTCGCCAGCTTGAGCAAGTAGCAGATGCCAACCGGGTGGAATATTTGACCGAGCGGCTGCGGCTGCAAGCGCTGAGCAAGCAACTGACGGCGGTGAACCTCAATACGGCGTCGCGATCGCAGCTTCAACGGGTGGGGTTTTCCGCCGCGCAGGTCAGCGCCCTGCTCGATCGTCGCCGCGATCGCCCCTTTGTGAGTGCCGCCGACGTGCTGAATCTGGACGGCATTGACCTGGCGGTCTATGTGAAGGTGCGCGATCGCATCGTTGCTCAGCCACCGCTGACTAAGGTCAGTCGCATTCCCTTGGCGGCGCGTTGGCTGGGGCTCGCCGCCCTGTTGGTGATGAGCCACTACGGCACCAGCGTTGGGCTGGTGTTGGGGACGGGAGTGGTGGCGATCGCCCTGTCGAGTCTGCTGTTCTGGACGGTGGATCGCGTGCGGCGACGCTTGCCTACCCCCATCCTGCCGCCCTGGGCCGAGGTGGGGTGGATGCTGGGCAGTGCGGCGGGATTGTTGGCAATTGGGGTGAGCGCGATCGCGCGTCTGGGAGATACGCCCCAGTGGACGCTGCTGGCGATCGCGCTCTTGGTGTTGCCCGTGCCCGCAGCGCTCATGGCCCAGTTGTATCGCACCGGACGCTACCACAACCAATTAGACACTAGCTACCTCGTCGAAGACGGCAGCGCCCGCCAGTTACGGCTGCTGATTGCCCGACTGCCCATCATTCCCAGCTTCCCCTTTTTTCGCGAACGCTTTACCCCCATTCAATGGGGTCGCCGCCGCAACTGGCTGAATTATTACGACTTCAGCCTGAACAACTGGTTCAAGTTTGGCTTTAATGACATTCGTCTGCGCGATGAAGAAGTGCCCGGCTGGGTCACGGCCCTGGTGTGGTATCAGTGGGCGATTGGCCTCGCCTATGTCGCCCTGCTGCTGTGGACGCTTTCCCGCACGATTCCGGGGCTCAACCTCTTGCTATATTTCTAAAGTCTGTCATCGTTGAGCCGCTTAATGCTTAAATGACAAGGGTTACAGCCCCCAGTATGGGGACTTGGGACAGGCGTGGTCATGCTTCTCCCACCCAGTTTCTAAAATAAATTGATGATACGAATTGATGATACGCCCTAGGGCAGGCCCCACGTGTATCCATGACTTCTGCTCCTGAGCCTTTGCCCCCCGCTACCCGCAAGCACCAAAAGGCAGACCTGCGCCGCCGTTTGCTCAAGGCGCGGCAGGCGATTCCGCCCCATCTGCGGCGGCAAAAGAGCGATCGCATCTGCGCCCACCTGCAACGTTGGCCGGAGTTTCAGGCAGCACGCGGGATTTTGGCCTATTGGAGCTTTCGCGCCGAGCCCGATATCAGCCCGCTGCTGACGCCCCACCGGGTGTGGGGACTGCCCCGCTGTGTGGGGCAAGATTTGTTTTGGCATCAGTGGCAGGGGCCGAGATCGCTGCAATCCGGTCGGTTTGGCATTGTCGAGCCTACGCCCCAGGCCCCACTGCTCGCGCCGCATCAGGTGGACTTGATTCTGGTGCCCGCGATCGCCTGCGATGTGCGCGGCTATCGGCTGGGCTACGGCGGCGGCTTCTACGATCGCATGTTGAGCCAGCCCCAATGGCTGCATATTCCGACCATCGCGATCGTGTTTGAATATGCCCGTCTGCCCGCCGTCCCTCGGGATCCGTGGGACAAGCCCCTGCGCGGCGTCTGCACCGAAAGCGGCCTGTACCTGGCGAATGGCTAGGGCCACGGCGCGGTGAACGAGCGGCGAAATGCAACTCAAAATTCAAAATGGGAAATTCAAAATGGGAAATGCGGCGGCGGTGCTCGGCGGGATAAATCTCCTCGTGATCACTCTTCTGCCTAAAGAACAAGGCTGAACGATAAGCGCCCTCAACCTTTGGGGGCGGGCTAGGGTGGGGGCTTTTGACACACGCACCCTCAAATTCAAATTCGGCTCCTGAGGTGAATGCGTTATGTAGCGGTGCCGAGGAGGAGAAGCCCCAGCATGGTGACGCTATTCCACGCGCTGTGGAGCAGCATGGGGGCGAGGAGGTTGCGCGATCGCGTGTAGACAACGCCCAACACAATACCCAGCATCGTCAATGGCAGCACCTCGGACAGGCTGAGGTGTGCCACGGCGAAGATCAGCGCACTGAGGACGATCGCGCCGCCTACGGGCACATAGCGCGTTAGGGAAGGGAGCAAAAAGCCGCGAAACAGTACCTCTTCAAACAGGGGAGCGGCGATCGCGGCGGTAAAGAAAAACATGCCCAAGGCGATAGGATCCTGTTCTTCCAAAACGGTTTGCAGCAGTGGATTGCTGCCCCCTTGGCCCTGCCAAAGTTGCTGATTCACCAAGGCCACCACCAGCATCAGCGGCAGTGCTGCAAAATAGCCGCCTGCACCCCAGGCGAGCCAATTGCCGCGACGAAACTGAAACCAGCCCTCCGGCAGCGGACGATAGCGACGGATGGAAAAGACCAACACCGTGATCGAGCCTGCCGCCATTAGCACGTAATAGAGCAGTGCATAAAAGGCGCGACCCCGGCTGCCAAAACTCGCCAGAATACCGCCCAGGGGGCTGATGAGCAGCGGCATGGCAATTTGCCCCAGAAAGAGAAACCCACCGACGATGACCTGCCAGATGATGATTCCGGTCCATGGGGTTTGCCAGCGGCGATCCGCATTATGGGCGATCGGTGCGTCTTTGCCCTGGATCAACCGCTGGATGCCAATGGTCAGTAACACACCCAAGCCTACCAAGCTGCCCATCGCGGGCGCAGCGACCACCGCAGCCAAGGTGGCGACCCGGCGCTCAGCGGTCTGAATTTCAGCGGCGTTGAGTTGGGCAAGGGCTTCCAGTTCTCCCGTTTCGAGGTAGAGCTTCGCGAGGGCGCGGTTTTCAAACCAGCCGTCAAGGGTTTGGGTCAGCACCGAAGCGGCGCGATCGTCCGGGGGCTGACCTTGCCAGAGGGCGGCCAGCAGTTCGGCGGTTTGCCACGGGTTGCTGTCTGGAGTAACGCGGGTTTGTAGGTCGCGCCAGGTGGAGATCGCGTCGTCCACCTTCCCTTGCTCGGCCTGCAAAATCCCTAAGCGCAGATCCACCAGGTTCACCAGATCGGCTTGTTGTTGTTGCGCCGCCTGCAACCGGGTGGAGGGACGTACCGCAACATCGTTCTGGTCAGATGATGCGGTTTCGGTGGATGCGTTCAGGGTGGCGATCGCCGTTTTTCGGACTGTCTCATAGGCAGCCTGCGCGTCCTGCAACGGGGTTTTGCCCACCAGGTTTTGCCGCAGCAGGGCAGATTGCTCAGGTGGCAGGTCGGAGCCATCCCACATGCTGGCCTGGAGCAGCAAATCCGTTTGGTATAGTTCCAGGCGGGTCGCCACCTGGGGCTCCGTCCAGCTATTCACCAGGGCTTGCCCCATGACCGCAGTCACCAGCAGCGTCATCACGAGCAGCAGCACACGGCGGAGGGTGCTGGCTTGGGGCGGGGTTTCTGGGGTCATGGGCGGCACAAGGGGAAACGTTCAAAACAGTCGGCAATCTGGCGGGGCGGGTTAACCGCTGAGCAATGATTAACCCGCTTTTCCACGCTACCAGGACTTGTGATCCAACAGGCGAGAAGTTAGAGGGCAGGGCAGCAACCGCCCGCCTTAGATTCGGTTTAGATTCGGTATGGTAAAACTGCATCGGGATAATTGTGGCCTATCCGAATTAGGCCTGACTGCGATCGCACTTGCTCCAGACGCCGCGCAGCGCCCTGCCGTGTCTCAAGCCACTGCAATCGCCCAAATATTGAACGCTGAAGGTAAGCAGGAGTTGGGTTTTGGAAGATATCAGCACCATCCTGACGGTGGTGGAAGATTTGGTGGCCCGCTTTGGGCTGAATTTGATCGCCGCGATCGCAATTTTGGCGGTGGGGACGTGGCTAGCCCGCCTGATTCGGCGGTTGGTGCGCCGGGTCGCCACCAAAAGCAACCTCGATCCGACACTGATTTCTTTCCTTGGCACCTTGGTGTATTACGGGGTGTTTGGGTTTTCGCTGATTGCTTCGCTGAATCGCCTCGGGGTGCAAACGGCTTCCATTGTGGCCGTGCTGGGGGCGGCGGGTCTGGCGATCGGCCTAGCACTGCAAGGCTCGCTGGCAAACTTTGCCGCTGGGGTGTTGCTGATTATTTTTCGGCGCTTCAAAGTGGGGGATTTGGTCGAAGGGGCGGGCGTCTTTGGCCGCGTCGAGGAGGTTCACCTGTTTACCACCGCGATCGTCACCCTCGATAACAAAACGGTGATTATCCCCAATGCCAGCCTAACGAGTGGCAACATCACGAACTACAGCACGCGCGGGCTGCTGCGGGTGGATATGGTGGTGGGTGTGGCCTACGAGGCCGACATTGACCAAGTGAAGCGGGTGCTGCTAGAGGTGCTGCGCCGGGACGATCGCGTTTTGTCTGATCCCGCCCCCATTGTGGCCGTGTTGGAACTGGCTGACAGCAGCGTCAACTTTGCCGTGCGGCCCTGGGTGCGCCCCGAGCACTACATTCCCATCCAGCTCAGCTTTTATGAACAGGCGAAGAAGCGTCTGGATGCGGAGGGGATTTCGATTCCGTTTCCGCAGCGGGATGTGCATCTGTTTCAGCATTCACCGGCCCAAGGGTGACGGAGTCTCCATAGCGCTGCCAGTCGGCGGGGGTGTTGCAGTTGAGCAACCAGGCCGGATCTACGGTGGGAATGACCTGCACGGTTTGGCCCGCTAGCCAGCGCTGGAGCGATCGCTCCCCGGTGGCAGCACAACGCTGTAACGACGGCAGCGCCCGATCGCGGTGATAAAACCCGCACAGGGGCTCCCAGCCCTGGGGCGATCGCGGCAGATAGGCGATCGCCGCTGAATCCACTCGGGGCAACCCGGCCTGCCACTGGCTCAAAACCGACGCCCGGAGGTTGGGCAAGTCACAGGCCAGCACCAACATCCAAGTCGCCTCAACCTGCGGCAGGGCCTGGGCCAAGGCCTCCAGCGGCCCGGCAGGCACACCATCCCTGGGGATCGCTTCGGGCAGGATGCGCGCACCGGGCGGCAAATGGGGACGGTAGCGATCGCCCCAGGGCGTCACCACCCACACCGCATCCGTACAGGCCGCCGCCTGATGGTAAATATGGTGGATTAGGGGAACCCCCGCGATCGGCAGCAGCGCCTTATCGGTACCCATCCGCCGACTCATTCCCCCCGCTAAAATCATTGCCGCGATGGTCACTGCATCTCTCCCGCGATATTCGATGGGGCAAGCACTCCGTAGTGAAAAGTTTCCGATCCTTGAGGACAGCCCCTAGCCATCGCCGATAGCCGGAATCATTGTGCTCCTTTTAGGTGCGATGCTCGGTGACAAGGGTGAGGCTAGCCCAGCCGCCCTGGTCGTTGTAGCGGCGAATCATGCGCTGGCGGAGATTGGGCGCAAGGAGCCAGCCGACTTCCAAAAAGAGCGGCTGACGGGGCTGAATGTGCGTCGGGCAGGTGGAGGATGCGCCATCGGGCAAGAGCAACACCTGTACGGCTTGCGGGCCAGTTTCAAACAGGATGCGATCGCCCTGGATGGTGCCACTCGACGCGATCGTAGGCTGCCCCACCCCCATCGACAGAGTTTGGGTGAGAGTATCGCCCGATCGCGCCACTGTCAATTGGGTGGTCATTGTTTCGCTGGGGCTCCAGTCGGGATAGAGGGTCACGGCCTCTCCTTGCCAAGTGCCGAGCAGATCCTCAATCGTTAAGGGCGATCGCGCCGAGGGCTCCGTCCCCTCCAGATGCTCGCGAATGAGCGTTAGAGAACCGAGCTGCTGGGTTTTGTCAAACAACTGCACCAGTCGCAGGCGATGGTGCTCAGCAATGAGGCCCAATTCCGCCCCAAATTCCGAAAACGGCCCCCACTGGATCGAGCCTTGGGAAAACGCCCCATTCTCAAAAAAGAGCACGCTGCGGTTGAGGGTGCGATATTCCAGCACGGTGTCCTGGGGCGGGCCATCCGCCGGACGCTTGTGGATTTCTTGCCGCATCAGCTTTTGATCTGCGGAGGGCTGCAAGATGACGGTGGAGGGCGTATCTGCCCAAATCTCGCCCATTGGCGACAGGCGCGTAAAGGAACCAACCCAGGTGCCGGCGTTTTTGAGGAGGCAGTCCCACTGTGCGGTCATGGAGATCTCCAGATGCGTCAGCCCAATTGTCTCGCGAGTCGGGGCCGGGGTGAAGCCGCCGGGATCGGAATTAGGGGCGCAACTCGCCCGGAGAGCTGGGTCGCGGGTCAGGAGGGATTTAGGTGGGGCGTTGAAGTCGGGCGTTGAGCAGGGCAGCGAAGAGGCCGCTGGTGACAAACATCAGCAGGCTGTAAATCGCGGCGGGAATGGCCATGGTGGGCATGTTGAGCAGGGTGGGGGCGCTGGCGATCGCGATCGCCAGGGTGCCGTTTTGAATGCCCACCTCTACAGAAATCGCCTTTGCCTCTGGCTCAGACAACTGGCTCACCCGCACCAGGCCATAGCCCAGCGCCATTGCCACCACATTTAGCGCCAGGGTCACACTGCCCACCTGCACAAAACAGCTCAGCACGTTGGCCCGCTCGCGCACCAACAACCCGGCAATGATGATCCCCAAAATCCTAAAGACAGCCATTTCATCCACTGCTCAAGCCGGGCGGCCCAGCGCGGCGCAACCCGATGCAGGGTCATGCCAATCGCGACCGGAATCAACGTGATAGCTGCAATCTGCGCAATGGTGTTAAGCAGCGGCAACCGCAGGCTAACCTCGGCCCCCATGAAATCGGTCATGGCCCAATTCACCACCAGGGGAATGGAAAACACCGTGACCAAGCTACTGATCGCCGTCAGGCTAATGGATAGGGCCACGTTACCGCGCACCAGGTAAGTAATCAGGTTGGAGGTGGGACCACCAGGGCAAGCCGCCAACACCATGACCCCCACCGCCAACTCTGGAGATAGGGGAAAGGCGATCGCCAGCCCCAACCCCACCACGGGCAGCAGAATCAACTGCGCCACCAGCCCCAGGAGCACCGCTTTGGGCTCCACCAAAACCCGCTGAAAGTCTTTGTACCGTCAACCCCAGCCCCATGCCCAACCTGATCACGAAGAGAGCCAGGGGCAAAAAGACTGCCGCCAGAAAGTTGGACTCCATCACACCACCCATCGCTGTTGGTGAATATTCTCTCATCACGGTCGCGGCTGTGGAGCAGACGGGATGGCTAGGTGCCGTGAAGGTGGACGAGAATGTACTCACTGCTACCCTTGAGAACCGCAGGAACTACCGTCAGCAGAACTTGGAACCTGGGCTGATCCCTACGTATCATCAAGGTCTGGCTAGGGGGTGTGAGTTGATGATTTGGGCGAGTCCACATCAGGGGAGGCGTGAGAGATGGGGCATCTGGGGCGATCGCGACTGCGGTTCATCTTCATCGGCATCCTGACGCTCTGGGTCGCGCTCCAAGCCGTCCCCACACGGGCTCAGTCCGTTCTAGACCTGGCCCTACCCAGCCCGTCGCAATCGGCCTCCAGCGACGAAGATCCCGTCCAGGCGGCCTGCGTCCGGTTGGATGGCTACTGCGCCTTTCGGGTGGCAGCGCCCCGGTCTGATCTGTGGCGGCGCGTGCGAGCCATTGAAACCACCCTGGCAGAGGTGCGCGATCGCTACGTGCCCGCCACCAGTGACACCCTGCTGATTGAAATCCGGCAACCGTCAGAAGCTGACCCTACGACGACCGAATCGCCCCCGACCGAAACCACCCGGCGATCGCCAGAACTCTATGGGGGCATTGTGCCGCCAGGGATAGATACCCTGCCCGCCAATGCCACCCGCCTGATGAGCGTTACCCGCTTTGATGCGGAACTGCGCGGGGTAGATGTCGAAACCGCTGCCATTGGCCTGCAAGAGCAGATTCAGGAGACGTTGCAGCGATCGCGCTTTGAACGTCAACCCACCTATCTGATCCGCCGAGGCGGTTTGGGTGGCGGCATCCTAGCCGTGGTGCTGGGCATCAGTTGGGGACTGGAGCGGTGGGCGCGATCGCTACGACGCACCAAAGCCGAACTCCAGGATCTGTTGCGGGGGCGATCGCAATCCCTGCAAAATGTGCTGGATGAACGCCAGCGCTGGAATCTCACCGAAGCGCAACTACGCTTTTCCCAACTTCTTCAAGTCGGGCTCTGGGCCAGTGGCGGACTCGCGATTGCCGGCCTCTTTCCCCACACCCGCATTCTCCAGGTGCGCGTTGTCGAGGGGTTAGGCATTCCCCTGCGGCTCGTGGTGGTGAGTCTCGCCGTGTACCTGCTCATTCGCCTCAGCTTTGCGCTGATCAATAAACTTGCCGCCGTCCTCGCCAGCCGCTACGAAATTACCCCCGAAGTCAACCGCCGGATGCAGTTGCGCGTCAAAACCATTTCGCGGGTTAGTCGTGGCATCGTCACGCTGCTGTGGGTGGCGATAGGTGGCCTCGTCGCGCTGATGGCGATCGGGATCAACATCGCTCCCCTGCTCGCAGGCGCAGGCATTATCGGCGTGGCATTGTCTCTCCCCGCCCAGAGCTTGATCAAAGACGCCATCAACGGCTTTTTCATCATTCTCGAAGACCAGTACGCCGTGGGGGATGTGATTACTGTTCACGGTATTCGCGGCTTGGTAGAAAACATCAACCTGCGCATTACGCAAATTCGCGATGAGGAGGGGCGTCTGGTGACGATCCCCAACAGTGAAATTGGCGTCATCGCCAACCACTCCAGCCACTGGGCCCAGGCGGATGTCCATATCCCAATCAGCTATCACACCGATGTGGATCAGGTTTTGGGCCTGATTGAGGCGACAGGAAAGGCGATGCAGGCCAGCGATCGCTGGTCGGCAGCCATGCTCAAGGAGCCTGAAGTGCTAGGCGTTGAAGACTTTGACGAACGCGGGCTGACCATTCGCGTGTGGATTAAAACCCAGCCCCTCAAACAATGGGAAGTCGCTCGGGAATATCGGCGACGACTCAAGGTGGCGCTAGACGCAGCGGGAATTGTGATTCCGGCCCACGTTGACTTCAAATCTCCTCCTGGCGGTTGATCTGAGCCGCAGGTTGAATCGCCTGAAGCGGGCTGATGAATGAGGACGCAGCGATCGCGGCGGAAACTTTTTACAACTTGAAGTAGCGATCGCAGCCAATAACGTTAAGACCTGTTAAGATAGTAGACCTGTGCATTCTGGTCTGCACCCGGCATCCTTTCGGATCATCACACGTCACCCGTCTAGACTGGACCCAAAGCGTGAATTTTGGGGTAGGCGATTCAAGAGACAACGCATTTTTATGTCATTCGACACCCTTGGCCTGTCTGCTAAACTGCTGCGGGCTATTTCCGACGAAGGTTACGAGTCTCCCACCCCCATTCAAGCCCAAGCGATCCCAACCGTGCTCAGCGGTCGTGATTTGCTCGCCAGCGCCCAAACCGGCACGGGCAAGACTGCGGCCTTTACGCTCCCGATTCTGCACAACCTCAGCACCGGATCCCGAGACAAGACACGTAAGGTTCGCGCCCTGATTTTGACCCCCACCCGCGAACTCGCGGCCCAGGTGAGCGATAGCGTCTCAACCTACGGCAAATATCTGCCCCTGCGGACTGCGGTGGTATATGGTGGCGTCAAAATTGGCCCCCAAATTGCGAAACTGCGTCGCGGCGTTGATATCTTGGTTGCGACGCCGGGCCGCCTGCTCGACCACGTTGGGCAAGGCACCGTTGACCTGTCAAGCGTTGAAATGTTGGTGCTCGATGAGGCCGATCGCATGTTAGATATGGGCTTCATCCACGACATTCGCAAAATCATCGACCTCATGCCCGCAAATCGCCAGACCTTGCTGTTCTCGGCGACCTTCTCCCGGCAGATTAAAGCCCTTGCCGACGATTTGCTGCAAAATCCTGAAGTCATTGAAGTGGCGCGTAGCAATACCGCCTCTGAAAATGTGACGCAGCTCGTCCACCCTGTTGATCGCCATCGCAAGCGGGAGCTATTGTCCTTCATCATTGGCCATCGCAACTGGAAACGAGTGCTGGTGTTTACTCGCACCAAGCACGGTGCAAATCGCCTCGCTGAACAGTTACAGAAGGATGGACTTAGCACCGCGACGATCCACGGCGATAAAAGCCAGGGTGCTCGTAGCCGTGCCCTGTCAGCCTTTAAGCGGGGCTCAGTGCGTGTGCTGGTGGCCACAGATGTGGCAGCTCGTGGCCTTGATATCGATGAACTCCCCCACGTCGTGAACTTTGACCTCCCCAACGTGCCCGAGGACTACGTCCACCGCATTGGCCGTACTGGGCGGGCGGGCAGCGAAGGAGAAGCGGTGTCTCTTGTGAGCGTGGATGAGCAACATCTGCTGCGCAATATTGAGCGCCTGCTGAAGCAAGACATTCCCCGCGATGTGGTGCCTGGTTACGAGCCCGATCCCGCGATCGCGCCGGAACCGATTCCGGGCTTTTCCCACCGTAAGGGGCCACGCCGGGCATCGCGCCGCGATCGCTTCGATGCTCCCCGTACGAATAGCCGTCGCCCTAGCCGGGGTGGCAGCAGTGCCCGAGGTGCGAGTGGCAGCAAGATGCCCCTACCGGTGAAGCGGTCGGAAGCGCGTCGCTAGAGCGTCAGGACACAGTCCTGGTTTCTTGGCGAGAGCGCTAGGACTGTCTTCCGCAAGGATGCTGAGGGAACTGTGGGATAAGCCCTTTGCACTTATCCTTTTCCCAGAGGCAGGGAAACTCACTCGCTCCCCTGGCTTGGATGGGTGAGTCTGGGCACCACAAAATGACCGAAGCGCGGGGTTGCAGCATTGCAGCCTCGCGTTTTTGCATCATCACTGTTTTTGCATCATCACTAAAGTCTGAGTCGGGTTCTGTCAGCGTGATGATGACTGGTCGATGGGGTTTACGGGTCGGCTGATGGTTCACGGATTGCCTTGACGCGCATCCCTTGGGGATTTTGGCGCTGGTAGGCTCCGCGCACGAGGCGAATTTCGTCGTAGGTGTAGGAATCATCCAGGAAAGCGCTGATTTCACCCAGGCGACCACATCCAGCTTTTTCGATCGCGCCCCAAATCTGTTGCTGGCGATCGCGGGGCACCAAGCCATCCAAATCGACCGCTTCCCCCGCTTTAATCAGCTCTGATAGGTGGCGGATGATGGTGGTTTTGCGCAGGTTGCGCAGCGTAGCAATTTCGGACGGGGTATGACCTGCCTGGTGCAGTTGTAGGGTGACGGCGTGGGTGCTGCCGCCAGGAGGTAAACCGCGAGCGCGCTCAGCCGAGTTCGTTTCTCCGCTGTCTGAGATGCCGTTTTCGTCACAAAAGGCGACGATTTCTGCCACAAAGCGATCGCCGTACTGTTCCAGTTTGCGACTCCCTACGCCAGAGATGCGTTCAAAGGCGGAGCGCGATCGCGGCATCCGTTGAGCCATCTGACGCAGGCTCGTTTCTGTAAACACGATGTAGGGCGGCACGCCTTGGTCATCGGCGAGGCGCTTCCGCAGGGCCTTGAGGCGATCGACGCAGTCCGCTGCCCTCCGTTACCGTGGCCTCGGTTCGGTTACCCGTCCCAGATAGGGAATCCGGCAGGGCAACCTGGACGGAAATCTGTTTGCGCAGCACTTGCCAGCTCTGGGCATTGAGGCGTAGCACCGGGAAGCCATCGGTCGTTTCGTCTACTAAGCCTTGGTGCAGCAGCGATCGCCCTAGCACTTTCCACTCTTCAGCGCTGCGATCTTTGCCAATGCCATAGGTCGAGAGGCGATCGTGACCGAGGTCGAGGATGCGCTTTTTTTGCGACCCACGCAGCACGTCGATGATGTGCGTCATGCCAAAACGCTCCCGGCAGCGCGCCACGCAGGACAGAAACTTTTGCGCTTCAATCGTCCAATCTTCTACGGGGCGAGGATGGCGGCAATTGTCGCAGCGATCGCACGCGACGGACAGCGTTTCGCCAAAATAACTGAGCTGAATTTGCCGCCGACACACTGTACTTTCGGCGTAGTCAATCACCTGGCGCAACTGTTGACGGGCAATATTTTTTTCCTGCTCGTCGGGTTTTTGATCAATCAGGTAATTCACGATCGCCACGTCAGCATAGCCGAAATAGACCGTGCAGTGGGCGGGTTCGCCATCGCGCCCGGCCCGGCCCGACTCTTGATAGTAGCTTTCGAGGGTGCGCGGCAGGTCATAGTGAATGACGACGCGCACGTCGGGCTTGTTGATGCCCATCCCAAAGGCGATCGTCGCCACAATCAGGCGCACATCGTCGCGAATGAAGCGGCGCTGGTTTTCGCTGCGCACCGTGTCCGATAGGCCCGCGTGGTAAGGCAGGGCGGCAATGCCATCTTGCTGAAGCCGCAGGGCGAGCTCATCGACCCGTTTGCGGCTGAGGCAGTAGATGATCCCCGGCCTAGAAACGGTGCGAATTTGTTGGAGCAGGTCGCGATAGACGGTGCGCTCCTTGGGCCGCACCTCGTAGTAAAGATTGGGCCGATTGAAGCTGGCCACAAACTGGGCCGCATTCTGGAGTCGGAGCTGCTGCACGATGTCTTGGCGCACGCGCTCGGTGGCAGTGGCGGTGAGCGCCAACATGGGCACGGTGGGAAAGGCTGCCCGCAGCCGATGGAGTTGCCGATATTCGGGGCGAAAGTCGTGCCCCCATTCCGACACACAGTGGGCTTCGTCGATGGCAAATCCGGCGATGCCGACCTGCTGATGCAGCCGAGTCAGGAAGGGCCAAAATCCTTCGCTGAGTAACCGCTCTGGGGCGACGTAGAGGAGTTTGATGTCGCCTTTCATCAGGTCATATTCCCGCGATCGCACCTCCAAAACATCCAGGCTGCTATTGAGGTAGGTGGCGGTAATGCCGTTGTTACTGAGGGCATCGACCTGGTCTTGCATGAGCGCAATCAGCGGTGACACCACAATGGTGACACCCAAACGCAACAGTGCTGGAAGCTGGTAACACAGGGACTTCCCCCCACCGGTGGGCATCACCACGAGGGCGTCGTGCTGCTTTAGGACGGCTTCTATCGCGGCCCGCTGATGAAAGCGAAACTGGTCGTAACCAAAGAAGTGTTTGAGTGCCGATTCAAGGGAGGGGAATGCTGAAGAAGTCGCTGATATCATGTCGCCCGATGCGCGATCGCCCGTGGCTAGTGTAACGACAGGCTTCGCCCTTGGGTGAGTTTTAAAAGCCGAGTTTACGCCTGGGACGATCGCCCTTGCCACCAGTGCTGAATGCGTTGGAGCAGCGATCTCGGTGGCGAATCCTCCGGTGCAGACTGTTGATAGCACTGATACGCTTCGCGATATCGCCCCAGCCGATGCAGCGCCACCCCACGAAACAGCCAGCCCTGGGCATAGTCGGGATGACAGGCCAAGGCGCGATCGCAACATTCCAGCGCGGCTTCAGGGCACTCCAAATGCAACCAGCAAACCGCTTCCATCACGCAAGACTCGACCGCGCCAATGTCACAGGGCTTCCCCACCTGAAAACAGGCCAGCGCTTCCTCAAAGGCGGACTGATTGGCTAATGCCTGACCTTTCAAGGAATGTAGAAGCGCATGATGATTCCCTGTTGGGTGATGCGCTAACGCTTGAGCTGCTGCGGCTTCTGCCTCGCGATAGCGGTGGCTTTGCAACAACTGCACAATGTAAAGGATGTCATCTGTCGCTGATTCCCCACAGTCGGGTACCAGACCTTTCGCGACGGCGTTCTTCTTCATGAGTACGGCAAATGCCAGCGATTAGGGCAAGCAAACGGAAACCTTTTGACACACGGTGGCAGACTCACCCAAGAAGGCGCGATCGCGCCTTAAAGACCTTAGAGATCCGTATTTTCCCGGATTGATTTTAGCTTTCCCAGGATCTAAGCCCCGATCCCACCGCCAGAAAACTTAACGCAGAGTTAAGCTCCTTAATCAAAACCTTGCCGACGCAGCCTCGCCCTGAAACACTGAAGAATCCCCGCATTGTTGAGCGCGATCGCGGATCTGCCCGGCGCAAACATTGCGAAATGTAAATAAAAAGGCGGCATGCCGCCATGCCGGCTTGACAGTCCCAAGTGGACTCGCTACGGTGTTCTTCATACCCGGGTCACATCACTTGAAACGCGACATGCAAGATCAGCAAAAAGCCACGAAAGTCACGCTTTACATGCCCCAAGAGTTGCACCGTCAGCTCAAGATTCGATCCGCAGTGGATGGTGAGGCCATGTCAGCGATCGCAGAGCGTGCGATCGAGTTCTATCTCAGTCATGCCGACGTGGTAGAGGAGCACTCCGGGGCTTATGGCAATGCCCATCGTGTTTATCGTTGTCCAAGCTGTTCTGAATCTGTGGTTGTGAGAGAGGGCGATCTTGTTTCCGTAAGAGACATCGTTGCCGCTCAGCAATCTGCTGACCTCAGCATGGATGTTCAGGATGTTGTCCCCGACTCCAACCTTCCTGAGGAAGGTGAGCTCGTACCCTGTTAGCTTGTATCTTCAAATCCCTGTCTCAAGGGGTAGTCGCCTGACAGGGTTCTTCCTACCGCTGGCTTCGACAGGCAGTGTTGTTAAGCCGTATTTTCGTCGGTTCTCATGAGCCCGTGATCTGAATTGGGAGCAGCAACGATGAAAGAAGATCTCAATATCTTGATACAGGCTCAATATCCTCTGGTCTATTTAGTGACCTTTGAAGAAGAGCGCGCGGAACAGACCATCGCCACCGTTGCGCAGCGGTTCAAGCCCCAACGGCGGCTCTACACCTGGACTATGACCCACGGTATCGTCGAATATGGGCAGCCTCGCAACGTTACCCAGCACAACAGCACTGTCTCCCCAGAAGCTGCCATCGAGTGGGTCATGCGTCAGCGAGAACCAGGTATCTACGTCTTCAAAGATTTGCACCCCTTTCGAGACTCCCCAGCCGTCACCCGCTGCCTGCGCGACGCAATTTCTAGCTTCCGGGGCGCACAAAAGACAATTGTGCTGATGTCTCCAGTTCAAGAGATCCCCATCGAGCTTGAGAAGGAAGTCGTTGTGCTCGACTTCCAGCCGCCCACGATGGCAGAGCTAGACCAGGTTTTGACCCAAGAACTCAACCGCGCGAAATCTTCTAAAATCACGACAGATGTTCGCGAGAAGCTGCTAAAGGCTGCCCTTGGTCTGACACGTGATGAGGCAGAGAAGGTTTACCGCAAAGCCCGTGTCACCGCAGGTCAGCTCACCGAATCAGAGGTTGATATTGTCCTGACAGAGAAGAAGCAGCTCATCCGTCGCAACGGCATCCTAGAGTTTATGGAGGTGGATGAAACCATCGACTCGGTGGGTGGCCTTGAGGAGCTTAAGCATTGGCTAAAGCAGCGATCGGATGCGTTTACTGAGCGCGCCCGCGAGTATGGCCTCCCTCAGCCAAAAGGGATGCTCATTCTTGGGGTGCCGGGTTGTGGAAAGTCGCTGATTGCAAAAACCACCTCCCGCCTGTGGGGGCTACCACTCCTGCGGCTTGACTTGGGTCGTGTTTATGATGGCTCAATGGTTGGGCGTTCTGAGGCCAACTTGAGGAATGCCTTGCGAACGGCAGAATCAATTTCCCCCGCAATCCTTTTCATTGATGAAATCGATAAAGCTTTTGCAGGCAGCACAGGCTCTTCTGATTCCGATGGTGGAACCTCGAGTCGTATCTTTGGAACCTTCTTAACCTGGATGCAGGAGAAGACCTCACCCGTCTTTGTGATGGCAACGGCCAATCGGGTGGAGCGCCTGCCCAGTGAGTTTTTGCGGAAGGGGCGGTTTGACGAAATCTTCTTCGTTGATTTGCCGAACGAAGAAGAGCGCAAAGAAATTTTCAGAATTCATCTCCAGAAGCGTCGTCGCGATATCTCTCGCTTTGATCTTGACCAGCTCATCAAGGTTTGCGAAGGCTTTTCTGGAGCTGAGATTGAGCAAGGGTTGATTTCGGCCATGTATGAGGCGTTTGCCCAAGGCCGAGAATTTACCCAGCTCGACATTATTGCTGCGATTCGGGCAACGATGCCGTTGTCGAAGACGATGAACGAACAAGTGACGGCCCTGCGCGATTGGGCACGTCAACGGGCCCGCCCCGCAGCAGCCTCCGTCGCTGAATATCAGCGCATGGAGTTTTAAGGCTTTTTCTTCGGCTTGCTGAAGAAGAAGGCTAGCGATTTCGCTAGCAGTTACGCAGGAGCACCTTTGGTGTCTTCTGAGCTCTCAAACCTCGTTGTCTCTCTCAAGTTCTCTTCAGGAGGAAACACTATGTCTCACTTCAGCACTCTGCGCACGAAAGTGACCGACGCTGAGGTTCTCAAGCAGTCTCTGCGTGATCTCGGGGTTTCGGTGAAGACCGAAGCGGATGTCCGGGGTTACAACGGCCAGCGCGTTCGTGCCGACATTGTGGCTGTTCTCGAAGGTGAGTATGATCTGGGCTGGTCTCGCAATAGCGATGGCAGCTTTGATCTCATTGCTGACCTGTGGGGTGTGGCTAAGAAGCACAATCAAACTGAGCTAATTAACTCCATCAACCAAAAGTATGCGGTCAACAAGACCCTGGCCGATGTGAAGCGTCCTGGTCTGCAAAATGCCAACGTCAAGTTGGTTCTGCAGTAGACCTTATACGCGTTCCCAGATGATTGAGGGCTGGCTTCCAAAGAGCCAGCCCATTTTTTTTGGGTCGTGATGCTAAGGGGGAATGATTTTTGGCGTTTCCTCAAACTTTGTTAGGCTGCTTATGAGTGTTCTTTATGAAAGCTTATGCCACATCCCGAAGATTCCCGGCCCCCAGAACAAGACCCCAATGGGTTTCAAGAGCCCTATGAAGGCGCAGATTTGGGGCCTTATCGTGAGCAGCATCGGCTTCGGCGAGAGGTGTCTCGCCATGCTCAGGCGCGGCGGGTGACGATCGCGGAAAAATTCACGCAAACGATTGTTTACTTAGTCGGTGCGCTGGAGCTATTGCTGGGGTTACGGTTTTTGCTGCGGCTGACGGCTGCGAACCCTGACAATACCTTTGCGGGCATCATTTATCAGTTTTCAGAGCCGTTTGTGCGGCCTTTTTCCACACTGTTTATTAGTCCGACGTTTAATGGCAGTGCGCACATTTTCGATGTCAATCTATTGGTTGCGATGGCAGCCTATTTGGCGTTGTTGGTGTTGGTGATTTGGTTTGTGCAAATTCTTGTCAGTGAGTGAGGTGTGGGGCGCTAGCGAACAGCCGACTCAAGGGCGGTAATGGTGCCCGCGATCGCATCAATTTCCACCTCAACCCCAAGGGGAAGCGTCACAATCGGTTCTACGTGACCAATCGCCGCATTTGACCAAGCTGGAATCCCTAAGGGACGGATGTGGTCGGCCAGGATTTCTTCGAGCGTTAGGCTACCATAGCCGCCCGATGGCCCGCAGTTGGTGCATTGCCCAAAGATGAAACCTGCCAAGCCCTCTAGCAACCCGGCTAGTTTGAGCTGGGTGAGCATGCGGTCAATGCGGTAGGTGGATTCGCCAATATCCTCCAGGAAAAGAATTGCGCCAGTGAGGTCGGGTAAGTAAGGTGAGCCGACGATGCCGGAAATGACAGAGAGGTTGCCGCCGTAGAGACGCCCGCGTGTGCGGCCTGGGGTAATGGTCTGGATGCGAAAGCGGGTTTGCATGAGGCGATCGCTATCTTCTGCGGCGATCGGATTTTGAAAGGCAACGCGCTGCCCGTCAAACAACACTTGCCGGAAGGGATCGGTTTGGTTGGGACGCCATGCCGTTAAGCCGTTGGGGCCATGAAAGGTAATGAGTCCCGTTTGGGCGGTGATGCCGAGCAAGAGGGCTGTGAGGTCGCTGAATCCGGTGATGATTTTGGGATTAGCGCGGATTTGGTCGTAGTCGAGGTAGGGCAAAATTCGGGCGCTGCCCCAATCGCCCCGGATGGGGAGTAGCGCAGCGATGCGATCGTCGGCAAAGAAGGCATTCACATCGGCGGCGCGAGTCTCGTCACGACCGGCGAGGTAGCCGTAGCGATCGCGCAGGTTTGGCGCAAGATAGGGAACTAGCCCTAGGCCGCGCACGGCGTCTACCACGATGTCGATCTCCTCTTGCCGAAAGATGGCTCCGGCGGGGCTCAAAATACCCACCCCATCGCCCGGATTGAGGCGGGGGGGTTTCATGATGGGAGGATCCCCTTGGGCGACCCCTGACCGTTGGGGTGCGATCGCGGTGGCTAGGGTTGCGATCGCACCCGCGCCCAAAAACCATCGTCGATTCAGTCGCGCCATGCATCATCTCCACACTTGTGCCTCAATTGTCGGCACAAGGTGTCCTGTCGGCAAGTCCGGGCACGCTTTAAGGCAAACTGTATCGACCTAAAAGCAAAGTTGTGCGCCTATTCCAGTTTCCAAAGGCGGGTAGGACGAGACTTGATAATCGTTTCAAGCTGATAATTTCGCTCAGTTTCTAAAGCCCGCCGATAGCTGTTCGATACATTAAACACAAAAACATCGCTATAGCCGTCACCCATATTTTCTTCAGGCAATGCTGGCTCTGTAAATAATTGAAGCGTCACATGATCGTCTAGGAGGTAAGCCAGAGAAAGAATCCCCACATTGGTCGAATCAGAACTGATCAGCAAAGGACGTTCTGTAGCATTCACAATCTCCGCAACATCGGCGTCATAGTAGCTGGCATATTTGTTCCACCAAGTATCGCTTTGCAGATTAACAACACAGGAAAAGACACCCGCACTCAGAATACTGACGAAAATAATTTCCCACATTCGCTTGACCCAGGCGCGTCCCTGTCCATTGATAAGGTAGTGGCTTATGGTGAACGCGAGTGCAAGCTGGACTCCCAAAAAAGTGGGAATAAAATAGCGTGGTGTGGCTGCTCGCAATCCTCCAAACAGGACGCCCGGAATCGTAACTGTTAGAAATGGAAAGAGTGTCAGGATCAGAATGAAACCGGATGCTCGTGCTGGCAGGTGACGAATGACGCTGTAAGCGCAAAAGATAAATAACAGAAGGATGACCGGAATACCGTATCGAAAAGGATCATCATATCCAAGCTGAAGATCGAATACGAGATAACTGAAAAACCTCGCCCAGAGTCTGACAAAATTCATCAATGAGAGGCTGGTACTGCCGCTTGAAAAACGCTCGAGACTATTGAGAATAACCAGTATCCAAGGAATAAAGAGAAGACTACTGATGAGGGCAGCGAGGGCTGTAAAGATCAGGTTGCGGCGAATTCTTAACCCGTCCATGAGCCATACATAAACATGATGACTTGCAGCAACAAGAATTGAAAACAGGTAGGTATAAAACCCAAAGGCGATCGCACCGGTATAGACGATCCAATCCCTAGGTTTCTCCGTGCGCATTGCCCGGAGCAGTGCTGCACTCGAAAAGAGTGTTACCGCAGCCCACAAGCTATACTGACGTGCCTCTTGAGCGTAGACTAGTTGAAAGGGAGAAACTGCAACTAACGCGATCGCAATCCATCCGGTAAATGAAGTGTGGAATAACTCTAAGCAGAGCCAATACAACGCAGGGAAAATGAGTAGGCTAAAGAATGCCGCTAACCCTCGACTTGCCAGAATTGGATTTCCAGTCAACTGCGTCGCAAAGCGAGTTACCACAAAATAAAACGGGGAGTGCATTGGGGCATCCGTCGCGAGTGATGTCAATGTGCCTTGTACCCCGCGATCGGCATTGGGAATCTGATATTTCAGTAAATCTGAGGGCTGAATCAGTTCTCCATCAAATTCATTCTGAATCAGTTCCCCCTTTGTATAGGCAGAAACCCTTAATAGGCTGTAGGCTTCATCTTTCCAGAAAACTTTATGATCTAAGTTGATGAATCGGAAGGCTATTCCAAGGACTAAGACAACAAGTATGAGGATTCGATAGGCTGGATTAGGAAGGCCGGGAAAGAGTGATTTCAGCATGGTTTTATGGGGGCTTTCAAACTAATGAGATACGCCATAGATCCTGGGATAAACAAGCGCTGTTTTGGGAGCTAAAACCGTGATATTTGGATGACGTTACTCAAACTCAAAAACCCTGATTTCATCAAACTCTGGGACAGACTAAATGCTCAAAACATTGCCATATTAAATAATCCAAACATATTCGCTCTAGGGGAGGGCTAGGATGTAAGGCAGTGAAGCAACGTCAAGCCACTACTTTGATGACTGATGACTTATGAAATCCTTCAATGGTTTCGCCAATTTAGCCCCTGCCCTCAAATCAGACTTGGAATCTATGGTTTACTTTGACTACTCCGGGGAAATCATGCCCTAGAGCATCTTTCTCGGATCTGCATCGCGCTTTAATTGAAGGCGGCTTAAGGGCATCTTAGAAGATACCAGCGCTTGCTGCTGATAGAGAGCCTACAGAATCACAGAAACTTTATGCTTTCCTTTTAGGGTTCAGGGGTTTACGAAGTATTCCTAAAATTTAATGAGTTCTGGGCTCCTTTCCTTAATATTTTGTTTTTAATTAGCTAACCTAGCGTTGATCTAAGGGTTGCCCATACAGTCAAGTCGTTCTCTACTGGCATGTCTTGAGTATGGGGAATTCAGTTTCTCAGAAGCCATCCATGATGCTGGTGTGCGCTCCCTAGCGATGTCGCAAAAACTTAAAAAATCCCCGATGCGGTTGTCCACGCACTGGGGATTTTTAAGCTTGAGGATACGATCGCGATAGGGAAGGAAAGCCGCGCGATCGCGATTAAAAAATAGCGCTCACGTTATCGAGCCAGCGGGCAATATCTTTCGCGTGATAGGTCAGGATCAGGTCTGCGCCCGATCGCTTGAAGCTTGTCATCGTTTCGAGCACCACGCGCTGTTCATCAATCCACCCATTGAGAGCCGCAGCCTTCACCATCGAATACTCACCGGACACGTTATAAGCTGCAACGGGTAGATTGGTCGCTTCCTTCACGCGCCAAATGATATCCATGTAGGCTAGGGCTGGCTTCACCATCAGCATGTCAGCGCCCTCAGCCATGTCGAGTTCAATTTCTTTGATGGCTTCCCGTCCGTTGGAAGGATCCATCTGATAGGTGCGGCGATCGCCAAATTGAGGGGCAGAATCCGCTGCATCTCGGAACGGCCCATAATAGGACGATGCGTACTTCGCCGCGTAGGACAAAATTGGCGTCATTTCAAAGCCTGCTTCGTCCAACCCTTCGCGGATAGCCTTCACGAATCCGTCCATCATGCCCGAGGGGGCGATGATATCAGCCCCAGCTTGGGCCTGAGAGACGGCGGTTTTTTTCAATAGCTCCAGGGTCGGATCGTTGAGGACGCGCCCGGTTAAGTCGCCAACTTGTAAATACCCGCAATGACCGTGGTCGGTGTATTCACACAGGCAGGTATCGACGATGACAACCAAATCTGGCACAGCTTCTTTGACTGCTGTGGTGGCTTGTTGCACAATGCCGCAATCATGCCAGGCTCCGGTTGCGTCGGTATCCTTCGTGTCAGGAATGCCAAACAAGATAATGGCGGGAATTCCTAAGTCGTAAACTTCTTTTGCTTCTTCAACAATCTTGTCGATAGAAAGCTGATACACCCCAGGCATCGACTTGACTTCTTTGGAAAATCCCTCACCGGGAACCGCAAATAATGGGTAGATTAGGTCGTTGGTGGTGACTACGGTTTCACGCACCATACGACGGAGTTGCGGATGACTGCGAAGGCGACGAGGGCGATGGGTCGGAAACATAGTGCAGCAGAATGATGAGCGTTAAATCGCAGTTATAAGGACGTGAAGGCCTGGCCCATCAGACTTTGGGCTAGAGCCATGCCAAGACTAAGAATGTTAAAAGTCTAAGGCTTTGCTGTGGCGAAATCCTCAATCGAAAATTACGTTCTGTAAAGGCAATGGCTTGAACTCTCCGGTGGGGTTGTCTGCGCATCTGTATGATTGGGGGGCGATCGCAGGGCTCGATGTTCACATCAAGCAGGAAGGATGCGGATGCGCGGGGTTGTCGGCTGGTCGGTTTCAACAATTGTAATGCTGTGTGTGGTGGCAACGGTGCGATCGCCCGCTGGAGGTGCAGCAGCACCGACTGAGGCGGGCCACAGTGTTGATGTCACCGTTTTAGGTGTATCGCTATCCCCTCGGAGAATGGCGGCAGGTCGGTCGCGACGGTCAGTATTTCCGGATACCTTTGGACGGCACGCCCCTGGGAGGAGAAACCGAGGCTTGGGTGGCGCAGGCCAGCCTCGAACGTCCGTCGGCGGGGGCGGGCAATGCTGAACAGCGCTACGTTGGCGGGGTACAAGTCTTTCAGCACGGGCAGTTGACGATCGCGATCGATCTGTTGCCTCAAACTGTTGCCTCAAAATCCCAGCGATCGCGTCGTCATCATTCCCCAGGGCAGCTTATTTCAGGTGCCCTGCCCGGCGCTGAAGCGAGCCGACGGTAGCGACCTGATCGACCACCACACCCTGGTGACAGCTCTGTCAATCCAGGTGTTGGGCCTGGCTCAACAGGCCCGCGATCGCCGCCTCACCCATCGAGACGAGGTGTTGATTGTGGGCAACCCCACCATGCCCGCCATTTGGTCGCCCCAGCAGCAGACGCGCCAGCCCCTGCCAACCCTGCCCGGTGCCCAGCAAGAGGCCAGCGCGATCGCGGATCTATTCAACACTTAGCCCCTGTTGGGCAACGCCGCCACCGAACGCCGCATCAAACAAGCCGCCAGCACCGCCCGCTTGATCCACTTCGCCACCCACGGCCTGCTGGACTATGGCAGCCCCCAAGATTCGGGCTTCCGTGATCTGCCCGGAGCCTTGGCCTTGGCCCCCGGTGAAGGCCAAGATGGCCTCCTGACCGCCGCTGAAATCCTTGAGTTATCCCTCGGGGCAGAGTTGGTGGTGCTGAGTGCCTGTGATACCGGGCTGGGCCGCATCACCGGAGATGGGGTAGTAGGACTTTCGCGACGCTCATGACCGCCGGAGTCCCTAGCGTCATTGTGACCCTACGGGCCATCCCCGACCGCCCACCGCCGACCTCATGGTCGAGTTTTATCGCCAGCTCTCCCAAACCCGAGACAACGCCCAATCCCTTCGTCAGGCGATGCTCAAAACCCGCGAGCAATATCCCCATCCCCGCAACTGGGCCGCATTTACCCTCGTAGGCCTCCCCGACTCACCCCCACGTTAGGGGCTGCCGATGCCGCGCCCGGGGTAGGTGGAGAGGGAAGGGGAGAGGGATTAAATGGAGATCGGCAGGTCGCCGAGCACAGCCCCCAAACCCGAAATCCTTCACCCCGTCTCGCAAAAACTTTACGCTCCTGTGATCAACCTTTCATGAATCGCTAAGAACCCGCTGCGTCTTCCTAAGCCGATCCCCAATCCGCGTAAAATATAGTCTCGACCAGAACCTCGCCCCGCTGGCACTGATGCCAGATACTCGTGGTGTTCTGGTGCGCGATTGGGGGCCTCTGTGCCGCGATCGCACCCCATCTAACTTCTACCTCTTTCTCACCCCGCATGAAGTCCTACTTGGCTGCCGCCGTTCAGATGACCAGCGTGCCTGATTTAGACAAGAATCTGGCCCACGCTGAGGATTTGATTGATTTAGCTGTTCGTCAGGGGGCAGAGTTGGTCACCCTCCCTGAGAATTTTTCCTTTTTAGGCGATGAAGCGGCCAAGTTAACTCAGGCCGAAACGATTTTTACTGCTAGCGAAGCCTTTTTGAGAAAAATGGCCCAGCGTTACCAGGTGACGCTGCTCGGTGGGGGATATCCCGTCCCAGCAGCGGGGGGCAAGGTGTACAACACAGCGCTGTTGGTCGCCCCAGATGGCACAGAATTGCTGCGTTACGAAAAGGCCCACTTATTTGATGTCAACGTGCCAGATGGCAATACCTATCGAGAATCCAATACGGTACTGTCGGGGCAGCAGTTGCCCCACGTCCACCCTTCCAAGCAGTTGGGCAATCTGGGGCTTTCGGTATGTTACGACGTGCGCTTCCCAGAGCTATATCGCCACCTGTCGCAGATGGGGGCGGAGGTGTTGATGATTCCTGCTGCGTTTACTGCGTTCACGGGCAAGGATCATTGGAAGGTGTTGCTCCAGGCGCGGGCGATCGAGAATACCTGCTATGTCATTGCTCCCGCGCAGACAGGGTTTCACAATAGCCGTCGTCAGTCCCACGGGCACGCCATGATTTTGGATCCGTGGGGGGTGGTGTTGGCGGATGCAGGGACTGAGCCAGGGCTCGCGATCGCGGAAATTAGCCCAGCTCGTCTTGCCCAAGTGCGCCAGCAAATGCCGTCCTTACAGCATCGCGTCTTTATCTAGAACGAGCTTTAAAAGTTGGTCAAACGCTTGTCGCATGACGATAAAGTGCGGCATTCCTAAAGCCACGCTACGTCTGCCCCCCCCACCAAAGATGTCCACATCGATCGAGCCTTAGAACTGATAGCCAACGCTGAAGTAAAACCGTGCGCCGCGCACCGGATCGGTGGCCAACTCGCGCACATCAACGAGGGGAATGGCGAGATCAAATCGAGCGCTGAGGTCAGGCAGGGGGGTGACGAGAAGGCCGAAGCCCGTGCCCAACAGAAAGTTGTTGTCGGCAACGTTGGCGGCATTGCCGGAGTTCCACACATAGCCGCCCTCTAGAAAGGGCGTGAGGCGAAAGAGCGCTTTCCCGACGTCGTTGCGGGTGAGGGTGATTTGGTCTTCGATGGAGAGGCGAATGCCATTGTCCCCAAAGCGCTGATTTTGGGCGTAGCCCCGCACGGAGGGGCCGCCGCCGATGAAGAATTGCTCGGAGCCGGGTAAGTTGGTGCTGGCAAGCTGCACATCGCCTTGGATCACCAGCAGATTGTCTGGGGTGAGGAGCTGCACCCGCTGAATTTGGCCGATCCAGCTCAGGAAGGTGTTTTCAAAGTTCACTACGTCTGAGACATCGCGCCCGAGGCGGAACTGCGATCGCGCCGAGATCGCGCCTTTGATGCCCCGGTGAATGTAATCTTGCCCAAAGCTGAAGATGGTGGTTCGGGAGGCGTTGGTGATAAAACCGTCGCCGACGAGGGTAGACCCCGTGCGATAACGCAGCCCCGCCGACAGGGCAAACTCATCGCGGGGCGTGCGATGGAGAGGCTGGCGGAAGCTGAGTTCGTAAATATCCGTTTCGCCCCGAACGTTGAGGCCAAAGATGGGCTGACTCGAATCCGTAATGCGAAATTCGTTGGGGTTGAGGCGTAGAGTGAGGGTGCCGTCGCGGGGGTTGAGGGGCACTGAATAGCCCAGCTCATAGACCTTGGAGCCTTGGGTATCGGTCCAACTGGCGGAGGCGAAAATGCGATCGCCAAATCCGGCAGGGTTTAAATACTCCAGCCGCCCGGTGAAGCGAACATCGCCAACGGAGCTGGGCGAGTAGTTGTCGGAGGAAATGGAACCCTGGAGCGGACGGGCTTCCACCACGCGCACAATCAGCAGGCTTTTGCCCACGTCGCTGCCTGCCCGCAGGCTGGCTTCCACCGACTCAAAAAGCACATCGCCGCGCAACAGCCGCAGCCGATCTTCCAAATCAGCTTGGTTGAGGGGGGTGCCTGCGCCCAAAGCCACGCGATCGCGCACGTAGGCTTGCAGGCGCTCTGTGCCCTCCACCTCAATGGCTTCGAGGGATCCTTCAATGACTTGAATTTGCACCACGCCATCCACCACCGTTTGCGTGTTCAAAATCGCGCGGGAGGTGATATAGCCCTCGTTGAGGTAAAGCTGGGTGATGGCATCCGCTGCCTGCTGCAATTCGGCCAGGGTAACGGTGCGTTCCTCGAAGGGGGCAACTGCACCTTCTAAGGTGATGTCATCGAAGCGGGTGCTGCCAGTGACCTGAATATCTGCGACGAAAAACGATACGTCGCTGCCTGGGCCGGAGGGTAGCGGGGTGGGGCGAGGGGTGTCGAGGGGAGCCTCAGGGGGCAGCGGGGCCGGGGGGGCATCGTCGGGGAAGCGATCGCGCCCCGGATCAACCTGGGCCAGCCATGCTTCAATGTCCGCAGGGGGTGGGGGAGCGATCGCGGCAGTGTCTAGCCTGGGTGCAGTTACCGAATCCTGAACGGCATGGGGCGAAAATTGGGGCTGCAGCGCCAGTTCAGGACTGGGGCGGGGGGGCACCGTTGAAATCGGAGACACAGCATTTTCTAGCGATTCAGCACTCGATTCCTCGGACAGTAGGGAAGCCTGCGATCGCGCCATCTCAGGGGTTTCTGCAACTGGGAGATCCCCAGCGTCTCCCGTTGGGGAAACGGGGTAACCGTCGGGCATTGCTGCGATCGCGACTTCACTGAGGCTGGCTAGGGCCAAACCAGACACCACTGCCCACAGACGTCGCTGCCTCATGTCCATACCGTTTGCCTGCTCCTCACACCTGCTCCGTTGTTCACCTGAGTCAACCACTTTTTGCGATCGCGTCAAATTTGCTTGATGTTACCAGGGGCTTCCCACCAGCGTGAAGGACGCCCAATAGTAGGGATGGGTGGTATCATCCACTGCGGACTGCCGCAGACCACTGACTAAGGATTGTTGGCCCCCTGTCCAGATGATTTGGCCGTTTTGAATCGTCACCTCGCCCCGCAGCATGGCCAACTGGGCCTGTTGCAGCGCCTTGGCCTTATAGGCGGTGGTGCCCAGTTGGGTGTAAAACTCGGCCATCAGGCCAGCGGTTTCCAGGTCGCTCACCTGCCACAGGGTCGCCAGGGCCGATCGCCCCCCCGTTTGCACTGCCAGCCCCGCAAACCCCAGCTCTGCGGAGGTGTCGCCTAGGGCCGTGCGGCAGGCGCTCATCACCAGCAGTTCCAGGGGCGGCGTGTCAAGCTGGAGGCGGCGCACTTCGCTCAGGGTAATGCGCTGATCCCAAAACTGAATGTAGGAGTTGCTGGGGCCGCCGCTGCGAAATTCGCCGTGGGTGGCGAGGTGCAGCAGGGCATAGCCCCCGGCCTGCCGCAGCCGCACTAGGTTTTCGGGGGTAAAGCCTTTGTTGAGGCTCGATTCGCCATCGCGATCGCCCAAAATCAGTTCCAGTTCTAAGGGCACGGCGGGCAGGTTGGGCTGGTCAGAAAATTCTGACGCACCCATCGCCAACAGCGGCGACGTGCTCAGGTTCTTAACAGTCAAAATATCCGTCAGGCTGAGGCTGGGCATCAGGCTAATGGTGTAGCGCTCGATCACAAACTGTTGACCATCGTGAAGGACGGCCAAGGGCAGCGATCGCAGCCCCGCTGGCAACACAAACGACAGATGACCAATACCCTGGGCCTCAAGCTCATCCGTCATTGGCGCAATCAGCCAGCCATAGAGCTGTTGCGATAGTTCCAGATAGGTGGTTTGACGACGCCGGGTGCGATCGGTCAACTCGCGCTGGAGCTGTTGGGTCACGGCGAGTATTTTGGCGCGCGTCACCCCCGGCGTACGGAAGATCATCGGATTGCCCGCCGGAGTCACCAACATCAGTTCCAGCACATCATCCGGCCCTGGGGTGATCCCCGGCACCCGACCCAAATCCTCTGGCGTCACAAATCGGGCATAGACCACCCCCGGCACGACCCCCAATTCCAGCGACAGGCGTTCTAGAGTGCCGCGAATGAACTCATAATCTGGCGGTGGCACCTCCGATCGCCCAAAATAGGTCGTGTATTCGCTGGTGAATTCCTGCTCTACCTCATACCAGGTGCTGATGTCGATGACCCCACCCCCGCCGCCGTTATTATTGCGGTTGGGAATGCGGCGATCGGGCCGTTCAATTTGGGGCTCATCGGCTCCACTCGCCGTCAGAATGGCGATATTGCCGATTATCTCGCTGTTGAAAAAGGATCGGTTGGGCTGAATCCCCGTGTTGCCGCTGGTTATGTCCGCCGCCGTACCATTCACCGAGGCATTGCCCACCACAAAGGGCACCTGACCATTGCCGCCGTGAATCACCGTAATTGGGGATCCGCCGGACGTTAAGAGACTGAAGCCCGAGGGGCCAGCTTCGGTGATGCGGACAAAGTCTTGGAGTGCTGAGATGAGAATCGCACCGCCGGGAATTGGGGAAGAGGGTGGGCCTTCAGGCGGGAATGGCCCTTCAAAGGGCGGCTCTTCAGAGGGCGGATCTTCAGAGAAAGAAGGGCCGCTGGCATCAATCCACGGCACCACGATGTTGCCACCAGCGCTGATCAGCGCGATGTCGCTGCCTTGGGTAAACAGTCCCTCGGTGGATTCAATCGCGCGGCCAGAGCCACTGCGCCCCACCACCGTCAACCCCTGAAAAGCGGAGTAGTCAAAAAGGTCGCCCAGCAACACCCCGGTATTACTGCCGCTGCGTCCCGCGATCGCGATCTCCCCTGCGGTGATAGAGCTATTGGAAAGATTCACCCCAATGCCACTGTTGCTCCGTCCATTGAGCACAACATCCCGCGAGGCACTCAGGGAGGTTCCGTCAAACATCTCAATGCCCGGCCCCGTCTGGGAGGTGCCGCGCACCGTCACGTTCCGCCCCAAGAGCGTACTTTGCGAGATCGTCACGCCCGCCCCTTGACCGCTGTTGCCGACAATCAGCACGTCTCCCCCCGCGAAAATGGAGCCGAAGATGCCCACGCCGTGATCGGTGGCGCTGCTGCCGCGCAGGGTGACATTGCCGCCTGTGTCTAAAGCGCCATCGCTAATCAACTGGCCGTTGTTGTTGCCATCGCTGTCGGCCTGGAAGTCGAAGTTGACGCCCCCGGAAATCAGGTCTTTCTCGATTTGAATATCGCCCACGGCTCGCAAAAATAGCGTGTTGCCCTCTGCACTGGTGAAGTTAAATTCATCCACCACGCGGATATTGCCATCGGTAAAGACCGCATCAAAGGGATTCGTCACCACCTGCACGTCGCCGCTATCCAGGGCGGCATTCAGCAGATCCATATCAATGATGGAGGTGGCGGACTCGTCCAACGGCGCAAACACATTGCCCGCTTGGGTGAAGTTGCTGTCTGGCAGCCCATCCACCAGTTGAATGCTGTTGGGGTCGAGTAGCCACAGGCCACCATTGCCCGCTGCCGCCCCCACATCGGGGGCGCGGATGACGTTCAAAAAGCCTCGGCTGCTGGTTTCAATAAAGCCGCCGTCGCCGCCGTCTGCGCCGCCCCGGGCACTGAGGGTGCCATCAATGCGCGTGGCAGCCTCTGACCAAGCGATGATGTTGCCGCCCACGCCGTCAACCCAACTGTCGGCGCGAAGGGTGCTGTCGCGATCGAGATAAACCGTTGTGGCGGTGGGCAGTGGCCCTGTACCCTGAACGTCGCCACCAACGCGAATGGTGCCGCCACCGTTGGAACCAGAGGCGCTGAGGGTGGCGGCGAGGAGGCCGATGGTTTCGCCCAGGACGGTGATGGATCCGCCTGTGCCTGTCGCGGAGTCGGTGGTGAGGGTGCCGGTGGCGATCGCAGTGCCCGCCGTGGTGGGAATCGGCAGCTCGGATCCGGTGAGGGTGACCGTGCCGTCAGGGTTGACCGTGACTCCGGTGGCTTCTGCGATCGCATTCCCCGTGAGCAGCTCCGGCAAGGATTGTGGGGTAAAGGGCTGCGCCTCCGTTGCGCCAGCGGGCAGAGCTTCCAGTTCCAGGTTCAGCAGCAGCCCATCCTGGGAAATGCGCACGTAATTTCCCCCGTCCACGGCAGCAATCACCACATCGCCTCCGGGCGCGGCCAGAGTGCCGGTGTTGATCACCTGACCCCCCGCCAGCAGCAAAAACTGCCCCGGATCAACCGCCAAGTTGCCCGCATTCACCACGCTGCCGGGGGTAGCGCCGCTGAATACAAAGCCCGTCGGGTTACCCACAAGGGCGCTGTAGTCTGGGGTGCCCAGGGTGCCAAAGGTGCCGGAGCCAAAGGTGACGCCATCCGCCGCGATCGCGGCAAACCCGCCCTCTAGGTTCAACGCTGCATCGGGGCCAAACAAAATACCCGACGGGTTGATCAGAAACAGGTTGGCCCCCGAGCCCGACACCTGCAACAGGCCATTGATGACCGAGGCATTGCCCCCCGACACTCGGCCCAAAATATTCAGCACCGATGGATCAGCCAAAAACGTTGCCGACTGCCCCCGCCCTACGTTGAATTCCGTAAAACTGTGAAACAGGTTGGCCCCGTCTTGCGATCGCGCGCCGCCCGTAATCCGGGTGTCATTCCCCTGGCGATTGATGACCGTTCCCGTTCCATCGTCGGCGGCCTGAATCGGCTGTGCGGTGGCGCTGGGCACCCACCATAGGCCGTTGAGGCTCAAACACACGCCATTGACAATGGCCCAGCGAGACATTAAGGTCATGAACTTTAGGGGGATGAACGTCATGGGATCGGGAGCAGGGGTTGCAACGGGGCAGATACCCTATTGACAACGCTGATTTCATGGGATTATACGAATGTCACCCCACGATTCAGGGCGGATGTCATAGGTCTACATCAAGTATTTACAAACCCTGCTCGGATTGTCTCGCACGGGGGAGATGGGGCGCATCGTTTGGGGCGGGACTGTTTACAATGCGGCATCCCAATCTAGGGGGTAGGGGTAAGGGCTCGATGCGATCGCGTTCTGGTGGGCGGATAGAGTCATGAGTGCGGCGACGATGCAGCGCGATCTCGTGTTGGTGTGCGGGCTAGGTAGCCTGGGCCAGCACTGCGTCGTCAACCTCAAAACCTTTGGGGTGGATGTTCACGCCGTCGAGCTTGCGCCGCCTGCCCATTGGGAAATCGCCACCCTGCCCGCCCAGATCGATCGCTTGGTGGTGGGCGACTGTCGCCAGGAGTCGATTCTGCGCGAGGCGGGGGTATACAAGTGTTGCGCTGCGCTGATGGTGACCACCAACGAGCGCGTCAACCTAGAGGCGGCCCTAACTGCTCGGGTGCTGAATCCCAATATTCGCCTCGTGGTGCGATCGGACAAGCAAAACCTCAACGACCTCCTCGCGCAGCAGTTAGATAATTTCGTCGCCTTTGAGCCCACGCAGCTTGTGGCCTCCGCCTTTGCCTTGGCCGCCTTTGGCGAAGACTTGCTGGGGTTCTTTCAGCTTGGGGATCAGCAGTTTCGGGTGGTGCGGCAGACGATCGCGCCCGATCATCCCTGGTGCAATCAACGCTTGGTGCACGAACTCGACACGCGATCGCGCCGGGTGCTGCGCCATCTCAAAGCCGATATCGCCGCCCTACCGCCCGACGAACAGGCGAACCGCGTCGAAAACCCCGACAGCGCCTCTGCCCAGTTCTACACGTGGCTGCCCAATTCCCCCATTCGCAGCGGGGATGTAGTGGTCACGGTTTCGGCGAATGGCGAGGAGCATCGTGCGCCGCGATTGCTCAACTTGCCCCCGCGATCGCGCCGTTCTCCCAAACTGCTCTGGCTCCAGATTCGCCGCCGCCTCAACGTAGCTCTCGTGCTGCAAGAATTTTGGCGTACCAGTTATGAAAAACAGATTCGGCGGGTGGCGCTGCTGTGCGGGGCGACGGTGGTGGGTCTGTGCCTGTTGGGGACGGGGCTGCTGTCAATTGCGGGGCTGTCGCCTAATCCTGTGGATGCTTTTTACACCACGGTGGTGTTGCTCTTGGGCGGCTATGGCGATCTATTTAGCGATTTTGCGCTGACTGAGCCGATTCCCTGGTGGTTGCGGCTGTTTAGCCTGGTGCTGACGCTGGCGGGCACGGCCTTCATCGGCGTGCTCTATGCCCTGTTAACGGAAAAACTGCTGACCCTAAAGTTCGAGTTTTTGGCGAAGCGGCCCCCCGTGCCCGATCGCGATCATGTGGTGATTATTTGGCTGGGCCGCGTGGGGCGACAGGTGGCTCGCCTGCTGCAAGACCTGAAGCAGCCTGTGGTGGGCATTACCGATCAAGCGATCGCGGCGGATGTGCTGCCCCAAATGCCTCTGCTCAGCGGCCCCATCAGCACCGCCCTGGAAAGCGCCAACCTGCCCACGGCCAAAAGCATCGTCGCCGTCAGTGATGACGAAATGCAAAATCTCGAACTTGGGCTTATGGCCCATCGCGCCAACCCCGACTGTCGGCTGATTATTCGCACCTACGAGCAGGTGTTTACGGACAAAGTGGCTCAGCTTTTTCCCTATGCCCAGGTGTTGTGTGCGTCGGCGCTATCGGCAGAAGCCTTTGCGGGGGCCGCTTTTGGCGAAAATGTGGTGAGCCTTTTCCGGCTCTATCATCAGACGGTATTGGTCACCCAGTACGACATCGAGCCCCACGACACCCTCAACGGCCTGCTGCTGGGTGAAGTGGCCTATGGATATGGGGTGGTGCCCATCTGGCACGGGCGATCGCACCAGCCTCCCCGTGTCATGCCCTCCGATGATGTCCGCCTCCATGCGGGCGATCGCTTGGTGGTGCTGGCCACCATTCGCGGGCTGCGCCGCATCGAGCAGGGCGACCTCGCCCCCCAGCAGTGGCAGGTGCAAATCGATCAGGTCTACGCCGCTGAGGGCGAGTTTGAGGGCGCTGCGGAAATCGCCCGCGCCACGGGGTTGGACATTGGTGACACGCGATCGCTGTTGCAAGCCCTCCCGGTGGTGCTGCCCAAGCGCCTCTATCGCCACCAGGCATTGCGGCTGGTGCGCTTGCTGACGCGATCGCGGGTGCAGGCGCGAGTCTTGCCGCTGCAAGATGAGCCCCGTCCGCTCCGGTAATATCAACCCCTAACCCAATCCCTTTTGTCGCGCATTCATCAGGGCTCGCATCCGCTCGCGAAAGGCGGCGATCATCTCTGGGGTCGGCTGGGTGACGCGCCACGCTTCTCGCTGCATCAGACGATCGCACCAGGCCGCCAGGGTCGGAAATTCGGTGAGCGGTAGCTCTAGCTCATCAAACCACGGTGCCACGGTGCCCAACACCACATCCGCCAGGGTGATTTGATCACCGCCAAAGTAGGCGCGATCGCCCAGCTTTTCGACAAAGAATTGCAGACACACCCGGCCCTGTTGCAAAGCCTTGGCGATCGCTTCCGGATCTGGCTCCCCAAAGCCCATCATTTTCTGGGTCAGGGGGGTGACGGCGGGCATCAGTTCATTCAGCGTCACCATCTGCACCATACGCACTAGCGCGATCGCGGCGGGCTCCTGAGGCATCAGCGGCGGAGTCGGATACTGCGCGTCCAGGTAATCTAAAATTGCGAAGGATTCGATCACCGTTTGCGCCCCATCTACCAACACCGGAATGTGGTGAAAGGGATTCATCGTCAAGAATTCGGGCTTGTATTGATCGCCCGCTAGGTCAACTTCCTGAAGATCAAAGATCAACCCTTTTTCGATAAGCGCAACCCAAACCCGGCGAGAATTAATCGACAGCGGTGAGTGATATAAGGTGATCATCAAAAGCCTCTTATCAATGCGTTCAGAACAGACGGACTGCGATCGCATTGTATCCCTGTCCACGCCCCCAGAGGTCACTGAAATCCGCACAGCAGACTCGCCCTTAGGCCAAAACAGCCCGGCCGCCCAGCCCGTCATGGAGGCTAGCCAGGGGAGCTTAATAATCAGACCAGCCCACTGGTAATTTTACGCGGAGATCTTTACAGGCAAAACGGACGTCCTTCATTGATCAAGTGCGCGGATTAACGGAAATTTTTTGTGCATTGCGTAGATTATCGACGGTCTCTCAACCAGAACGTTATACAGCTAAGTAGGTGAACTCAATGATTCGTAGGATGCGTTACGCTGCCGCTAACGCATCAAGGCCTTATTGAACGGTGCGTTACGGCTACGCCTAACAGCACCTACAACATGGTTTATTGATATCCACCCACTTAAGTCTTGAGTGGGAACGCAACCTAGAACGTTTTGAATTTAAACCGGAAACGTCACTCTTGGGGCCGTGCTGGGCACGATAACCTCAGCACCTACCACCCAGAACGCCATTGGCTTGCCATTGCTCAGCCTATCGTGCGTGATGCTGCCCTTAAGTTGTGGGTCATGGGCTAGAGGTTGAGATCGCAGGCATTCTCCATGCGTCCGCCGTCTATCCTGCCTAGAGCATCCTCAATCTGCCAGCGATGCTGCGCGATCGCCTATCACCAACGCCCTGGGTCATCCAATCACCTAGCCAGAGCGTTTCGTCGGTTGAGGGCGATCGCGGCTACCGCGCAGGTGTCAGGGGTCTGCCATCCCCCGTTTTGCAACTTCCCTTCCCATGCCCGAGGCCATTCCCCCGTCCTTCCCCACCACCGCAAGCCATCTCAAACAAGCCACAGCGTTTCCGGTGTGGGCGTCCATGCAGTCTAATCTGAGACCGTCGCCAACCATGCGCAGAGTCTTCGCCAAGCTCTTTCCTGAGGATGTCCAACTGGATTTCACGATCGCCATTTGCACCTACAATGGCGGCGATCGTATCCCCGATGTCCTAGAGCGACTGTGCTGGCAACTCAACGCCGACGACCTACTCTGGGAAGTCATCGTCATCGATAACAACAGCACTGACCATACCGCCGCTGTCGTCGAGCGGTACCAGCAGCAGTGGCCGCTGCCCGTGCCCCTGCGGTATGCCTTCGAGCCTCGCCAAGGAGCAAGCTATGCCCGTCACCGTGCCGTGCGCCTAGCCCGCAGCCCCTTGATTGGTTTTTTGGATGACGATAACCTGCCCTCCATGACTTGGGTCTCCGCAGCCCATCGGTTTGCCCAACATCACCCCCGCGCCGGGGTCTACGGTAGCCGCATCCGGGGCGATTTTGAAATCAACCCCCCCGAAAACTTCGATCGCATCGCCCAATTTCTCGCCCTCACCGAACGGGGCAACGACCCACTCCTCTACCGTCCCGAGAAAAAGGTCTTGCCACCAGGAGCGGGCATGGTCGTCCGCCGCGACCTCTGGCTGGCCCACGTCCCCCCAGCCCCGACTCTGATTGGCCGTATCGACAACAGCATGGTGGGTGGCGAAGATCTAGAAGCCGTGTTGCACATTCAGCAGGCAGGGTGGGAGGTCTGGTATAACCCCACCATGAGGCTTTACCACAAAATTCCCGATCGTCGCCTCAAGCGCGACTACCTCAAAAGCTTGATGCGCGGCATTGGCCTCAGCCGCCAGCGCACCCGCATGTTAAGCCTATTGCCTTGGCAGCGCCCGCTGCTCTTTTGGGCTTACCATGGGCACGACCTATATAGGGTGTTGCGGCATTTGGTTCAGTATCGCGCTGCAGTTTGGCAAGACACCGTCGCCGCTTGCGAGCTAACCCTATACGTATACAGCTTCTTGAGCCCTTACTATTTTTGGGGACGGCAGGCACTGCAATGGCTCGCCCAGTGGCGGAAAGCCCGTGAGGCGATGCCATCCGAAGCTGAGGCGTGATTTTAACTTTGTTGAAAGCCACTGTGGCAATCCCGAAATTGGTTCATCGCGATTGCCCCTGGGTCAATAAAGCGCGGTACTGTGAGACAAAGCCTGACACTTCTCGTAAAGATCACGCAGATTTGTCGGCATCTGAGTCCCATCGGGGTGAATCCTTTCTGTAATTTCCTCGGGAAGTGTTCACACTCTCCGCGTTCAGGGGGCGGCGTCTTGAAGACGAAGGGGCAAGCCTGTTCATTCCTGGCGTTTTGAAACATCCTTTGCTATGACACCCCTAACTTCAAAGTGTGGGAATCAGTGTTCTCCTGGGTTGCAGGTCGGTCTTGTATCGGCTGAGCCTCTCGGTTCCTCAAGAAAGGATGCGGGGCTGTTTCCCTCATCGCCGCAATCGGTAATGCAGCACCCATCGCCTGACTCGGCATCGCAGGACTCTGAACTCGACTTTACGATCGCCATTTGCACCTACAACGGAGCGGAGCGCATCCCCGCAGTTCTGGAGTATCTGAGCCGACAAACCGGGGTCAGCCGCCTGGCGTGGGAAGTCATCATTGTGGATAACCGCAGCACCGACGCCACCGCTACGGTAGTCGCACAATGCCAGGAAAGTTGGCCACTCGCGGTTCCCCTCCGTTATCTCTTTGAACCGCGACAGGGCGCAGCCTATGCCCGGCACCACGCTGTGCGCATGGCACACAGTCCGCTCATCGGTTTTTTGGATGACGACAACCTTCCAGCGGAAAATTGGGTCGCTGCGGCCTTTGCGTTTGCCCAGCAGCACCCGACCGCTGGCGTGTATGGCAGCCGCATTCAGGGAGATTTTGAGGGTAGGTTGCCGCTTCACTTTGAGCGTATCGCGCCCTTTCTTGCCCTCACCGAACGGGGCGACGATGCCCACATCTATGAACCTGCCAAAAAGGTCTTACCTCCGGGGGCTGGGTTGGTCGTTCGTCGTGACTTGTGGCTCGCCTATGTGCCCCCTGAGCCAGTTTTGATTGGTCGTACTCCGGGCAGCATGGTGGGCGGCGAAGATTTAGAAGCCGTGCTCTACATTCAACAGGCGGGCTGGGAGGTTTGGTATAACCCCAGTATGCGGGTTAATCACAAAATTCCTAAGCATCGTCTGGAGCATGATTATTTAGTCGGCCTGATGCGCGGTGCGGGGCTGAGCCGCCAGCGTACCCGAATGTTGAGCGTATCGCCGTGGAAGCGCCCAATTTTGTTCTGGGCTTATCATGCACATGACATTTATAAAATTTTGAGGCACATCGCAAAATATCGTTTAGCAGTCCTTCGCGACACGGTAGCCATTTCAGAACTCAACCTATATGTTTTTAGTTTTTTGAGTCCCTATTACATTTGGCATCGCGAGCTGCTGAAGTGGATTGCCAAATATCGCGCGCCTCAGCCATCACGGCAGCCAACACCAAAAAACGGGTAGCGGGGTGGTGGGGCTGTTCGGCGATCGCCCTGCTACGCCATGATTCAGGATGGTGCGATCGCCAATGTGAGTTCATCCTGCCAGAAGCTGGCCTACCCCTTAAACCCTTGAAGCACTGCCTCGTAAGGGGGTTGAATTTTGAATTTTGAATTCCGCACAGCGGCGCTAGCCCTCAGCCTGGGCTGGTGCCGCGATCGCGGGCAATGTAGGCCGCAGGGTCAGATACAGCGCTGCACCGATCAAAGGAATCACTATCAGCCACGTTAGCGGTGAGCCTAGCTTCAAGCCCCGGCGGGCCATATCATCCCCGAGCAGGGTAGGCACTAGCAGCCAGAGCGCACAAAAATCCAGGCTCATCACGTGGATGAATCGGCTCGTTTGCCACTGGGCCACGAAGTCCGGCCAGTCTCCTGCCGCCAAGCCGTAACCCATCAACGCGATCGCCCCCACCAGCACTAACACCCAAAGCCCTCGGGATTCCAGCCCTCTCAACACCAAGGATGGCGTCGAGGGAGCCAATGGGTTGGGCGATCGCAGCACCAGGTAGGGCAACAGGGCAAACGCCCCCAACGCAAAGGAGCCCAGGGCAAAGGGCCAGGCCCATACCCGCTGGCCTGCCCCATCCACCAACAGCAGCGCGGCATAGACCAGTGGCCACAGCCCCATCAGGTTAAACAGCGCCACGATCGCCGGGTTAATCTCGGCCCAGTCGCCGCTGGCAAGCTGCTGAATGAGTGCGATCGTCTCGGGCTGATCTGGGGGAGCCAGCACAACGGCATAGGCGATAAACCCAACCCACACCAGCGCTAGAGTCAGACGTCGAATCGTGACAGTGCGAGCAGTTTGCACAACCTAATCTTCACTACTAAGTTTCACACTGAATTATCAACCAACATGACGGAAGCTGCCCAGAGCCCCAAAGGCGGCTTAGCGTTAGAAAATAGAGAACTCGGCTGATGTGGATTCTGCGATCGCTAAAAATAAGCCGTGCTGGACACATTACGTCGATCTCCCTTTTAAAACTCCTAAGAAATTTCGTCATCAGACCCCGAGCTTTAAATCTGTCAGAGTCCCTGTCCATTTCAGAGGGCGACGGATGTGGTTGCTTCCTTACGTCAACGAAAGCACCGACGCCAAGCACTCGGTCACTTTGCCATGAATGCCAGCTACTTTTTGGAGCTGTATGAATTAGGCTATCGCGACTTCACCGGCATTCACCTCTGCGGTGTTGACCTAAGCCAAAAGATTCTGGTTGGCGTTGACCTGCATCAGGCCAATCTGATGGGGGCGCGGCTGTGTCGCACATTTTTGACCAAAGCCAACTTGCGAAACGCCAACCTACACCGGGCCGATTGCAGCTATAGCAAGCTGAGCGAAGCTGACCTCAATGGCATCGACCTGCGCAAAGCTAACCTGCGCGGCGCATTTATGGTGAAATCCCAGTTGGTGGGAGCGCAGTTGAGCGGGGCGAATTTGTGCCATGCCAACCTGCGCGGCGCAAATCTGCAAGGGGCGAACCTCACCGGCGTAAATCTGCAAGGGGCGAACCTGCGTGGCGCAAATCTCAGCCACGCGAATCTGGCCTGGGCGAATCTTAGCGGCGCGCGCATGAGCGGCGTGGCCCTTGATCGCACCCACTTTGATGAAGTGGATTTACAGGGCGCTTATCTCAACGGCATCAACATGCAGGGGATGAATCTCACGGGCGTGAATCTGCAAGAGGCCAAGCTCAATGGGGCAAACCTGAGTGAGGTTGACTTTTCAGCAGCGAACCTCAGCCATGCCACCCTGCGTGAATCCAACCTCCAGGGGGCAAACCTCACCAGCGCCAACCTGACTGGAGCGATTTTGTGGCACGCCAATCTACAGGGGGTGAACCTGACGCGGGCCGACCTCACGCGGGCCAATCTGGCCGGGGCGACGCTGGAGGCGATCGCGATCGCGGGGGCAGAGTTTACCGAAGCAATTTTGCCCAGCACTGCTCGCAACAAGTTGTACGAGATCGCGGCGGGGGAAACTCGATGGAGCCAGCGCCCGACCCGCGAAACCCTGGATCAGTCTCAATTTGTCGATCATGTGCCCTCTGCCTAGGGCATTCTTGAACCGCAATGTCAGCCCCTTCTGAATTCCATGATGGTGTGGTGCTGGTCACCATTGACGACCCAGATCAAGGCCGCGCGATCGCCCAAACTCTGGTTGAGCAGCAGCTTGCCGCCTGCGTCAACCTGTACCCCATCCGCTCGATCTACCGCTGGCAGGGCAAAATCTGCAATGAGGCCGAGTGGCAACTCGTCATCAAAACTGACCTCCGCCACTTTGCTGCCCTGGAGGCCCAGATTCGGGCCATCCACCCCTACGACGTGCCCGAAATCATTGCCCTGCCTATCATTGAGGGAGCCCAGCCCTATCTCCAGTGGCTCCGGGCACAGGTTCAGCCTTGCCCTGCCACCTACTCCGCCGACTCCGCCGCCGCTGAATCATCGTCCTGAGCAGGATCTTCCTGGGGCTGGGCCTGGGCCGCTCGCGCCAGTGCCTGCTCACTATTTTGCCGATACACCTCTACCCGACTCGCCGCCGTGGCATAGCGAGGGTCACCAGGCGGCACCGAGTCCATGAGGTCTGAGGCACGTCGCCAGCGGGCCGCCAAGTCTAGCCACTCCGCTGGGGTGGTCGCCTGCTGTCCATCCACCGCTGCTTGCTCCGCAAGGCGCACGGCTTGCACAAAGGGATCTGGCCCGGGCGTTGGGGCAGGCGTTTCTGGGGCCGGAGCCTCTGGCGTGGGGGAAACGTCTCCCACAAATCCAAGCCGCTCCTGCAGCACCCATCCCACCATCACCACCAACAGGCACAGACTGGCACCACCCATTAGGCCGCGCCAAAAATATTGTTGTTTGAGGTTGCGGCGCTTTTCTGCCTTGAGGGGCCGGGGGCGCGATCGCGCCAGTTGCATATCTTGCCACACTCGGGCTAGGGGGTTGGGCTGCTTCAGCGTAATTAGCTCAGACCAGAGCAGTTGCCCCTCCGGATCGCGTGTGATTTCTTCTAACCACAAAAGCTGCTGTTCTCGCACAATCCGGCTATTGATATTCACCCGGCGAATTCCTCGCGGAGCAAGGCTTTCCAAAATTCGACGAACCTGCTCAACCACCTCAGGTTGGGAAAGCTGATCCTCCGCTTGGGCCTCACACAACAACTGTAAGACACCCTCGGCTAACATTGCCCGCGTGCGAATTCCGGCATCGGCGAGTTGTTCGTTGAGTACCTGAATAATGGCCGCTACGCTACCTTGGCGAGCCTGCCCCTTGATATCGTTGACGACGCTGGTGTGAGCCATTTCTCAAGAGTAACGTGATGGAATTACTCACCTAAATTTTAATTCAACAAACTACCGGGAACTGAGTCGCTGGAAGGGTACGGACAGCCTAGCAGAACGGTATTCTTGTTGCCCAATCAAAGGACATTTCTCCCTAGGAAATGGCGCGAAAGGGATGGCCCATCACCGCATCTCCAGGGAATTAGCCGAGCACTGTGCAGATATTAAAGCACAGCACAGCTCATCGGAAACTGATGTTTTGCAATTCCTTCGATCGCGCCAAAAAGTTGGGGATTATGCACCTTGAGGGCCATTCTGGATGGTGGTATTGAGATCCGGCTCAACCAGGGTTCGCGTCGTTTTGCGGAGGGGATGGAGGGGAGCATCCCTTAGGGGTGGAGGTGGGGACAATCGCCAAATCGGTGAATCTGCCAACGATCGCTCAGGTAAAGTCCCATTTCATCCCCTGGAGAGGGATACCAGCGATCGCGATCGATCCAAAACTCAAACCAGGCCGTGTTCGCAATTGAGAGACGCCAGGTGCGATCGCACCCCAAGAGTTGGGCGACGAGGTGTTCCAAAATCCAGTGGTGGGTCATTACCCAGAGACGCTCTCCATTGCCGTGTTGCGCCAGGATTTGGGAGATGAAACGACGGGCGCGATCGCGCCCCTGCTGGGGCGTCTCTGCCTGGGGGATGGGCAACCACGCTGGTGTCGTCTCCAGCGCGTGGCAGAGTTCCCCATATCGCGCCTGGGCTTCGGCCCAAGTTAGCCCGGTAAAAATGCCTGCGTCAAACTCCATCAAGTCATCGCAGGGGATGACGGGCACCCAGGGGCCACCACCCGGAAGCTGCCACCCGGCACAGGCTGCCGCTGGAGGCTGCCCGATGGGGCCTGAGGACTTGGGCGGCGGGGCCGGGGTTGCGCCCAGCGCCGTCAACATGGTGACTACAGATTCCGTCGCCCGGGGCAGTGGGCTCGTGTAAACGTGGGTTGGGTGTTGTTGGCCGTGGTGGAGAAACTGCCCGAGGCGATCGCACTGGTCATGCCCCAGATCAGTTAAACGATCGTGGCTGCGCCCGGCCATCCGCTGGCTCCGGTTTCCCTCCGATTCTCCATGACGAATCAAGAGTACTTGCATCATCGCCGCTCACCTTGCTCAGTTTCCCAAAGCTGTCGATGTCAAGGCACATCCCCGGCGCGATCGCCCACTGTGTTGGGTTTTGTCGTCACCCTTTACAATAGCAACCAGTATTTTGATGTCAGCCCTGTTCAACCACCATGCTGCTGAAGTCTACAACCCGCCACGTCCAAATCTATGCTGCGGAAATTCAAGATGATGAGTTTGTCCCCAGTGAGTCGGTTTTAACCCTAGACGTTGACCCAGACAACGAATTTGTTTGGACAGATGATGCTCTCCAAAAGGTGAATCAGGAATTTGAGCGACTCGTGGCAGCATCGAGCGGCGCAGAACTCACGGATTACAACCTGCGGCGCATTGGCTCGGATCTGGAACACTTTGTGAGAAAGCTGCTCCAGAACGGCGAAATTCGCTACAACCTGGGAAGCCGGGTCATGAACTACAGCATGGGGCTGCCCCAGGTCGTCTCTGAGGGCGGCACGGCATAAACGCCAGCCGCGATCGTGATGGGTTAGGGCGTTGCAAACGTTGCCCTGGGCTGACGCCAAAGGCTCAGCCCAGCGGTAAGTTCCCCCGATTGAAGGGAAAGTCCTGACCCGTCTGAGGCTGGGTGCTGGCAGGCTGTCGCAGTCGCCCAGTCCTATCGGTCGTGAGTTCGGTGTAGTGTGCTGCCTCGTGGCAATGTCCTTAATCCCCTTTCGTAGAACTCGGTGATTCACTGCTCTAACCCAGCGTGTCGGGTTGCGAATGAGCGCGATCGCGACATGTGTAAGTCTTGCCACTGGCCGCTGGTGCGTCGCTATCTGTGGGCCATTGGGTCAACGGCCTCTGCCCTAGAGGTGGGAACGGTGCTGGCAAGCCGCTATGAGGTGATTAAGCCGTCCCTGCTGCTGGATCTCGATCCGGCTGAGTCACCGCTGCCCGTTGAAAATCCCGCCGCGATCGCCCTACCCTTTCTGCACCTCGCGCCCTTCCATCGCTCCATCCCTCGGCCCTTTACCCAGGTTGTGTCCCCTCACAGTGGCGAGCCTCTGCTGCTGTTGGAGGATGCGCCCCTAAAGCCCAACTTTGACACGGCCCAGCATTCTGCCACGCCCATGCCGACCCTGCCCGAGGCATGGCCCCACCAGTCTGCCTTGCATCAGTTGAGCTGGCTTTGGCAAATCGCGCGACTGTGGCAACCCCTGCGGGATGAGTCCGTAGCTACTAGCCTGCTGCTGTGGAATCTGGTGCGGGTTGATGGCGAGGACGTGCGGCTCTTGTCTTTGCAACACTCTGATGCGTCCCCAAGCCTTGCGGATTTGGGCCAGCGATGGCGAGCGCTGCTGCCTAAATCGGCTCCTGAAATTCGCAGCTATCTTACGGCCTTGACGGAGCAGCTGATGGCACAAACGCTCTCGGCGGAGGGGCTGCTACAATCGCTCACCCATGCGCTTGAAACATTGACCGCCACAGCAACGCGATCGGTAGAATTCGCCACTTTTTCTGACCAAGGGCCAACCCGTCAGCGTAACGAAGATGCCTGCTATCCCCCCAGTGGAACGGTGGATCATCGCATTGTGCAAGCTCAACATGCGGCCCAAACCCCCGCCCCAATCATCGTGGTGTGTGATGGCATTGGCGGGCATCAGGGCGGAGATGTGGCCTCGAATCTGGCGATCGAAGTCGTGACTCGAGTGCTGAACCCACTAGCAGCTACCCCCAACCTGACCCACGCGGTATTGGTGGAAGGGCTACAACGGGCCGTGCTGGAGGCGAACCGGGTACTCTCTGCCCGAAATGATCAAGATCAGCGCCGGGCCCGCGATCGCATGGGCACCACCCTCGTTGTGGTTGTGGTCTATGGCGCGCGGCTGTACCTGGCCCACTTGGGGGACAGTCGCGCCTACCGAATTCGCCCCCATAGCTGCCGCCAGCTCACCCTCGATGACGACGTTGCCGCCCGCGACAGTCGGCTGGGCTATCGGTTTTACCGCGATGCCTTAGGGCAGTCGGGGGCAGGGGCGCTCGTGCAGGCGCTGGGCATGGGCGACTCGCAGTTTTTGCACCCAACGGTGGAGATGTACCCCCTCATTGAGGACGGTCTGTTTTTGCTCTGTTCTGATGGGTTGAGCGATAACGACCTCGTGGAACGGCTCTGGCAGACGGAACTCCGCTCCGCTGTTCAAGGCAGTGGCTCGGTCGAGGCCCTAGGCAAGCGCCTGATTCGGTTGGCAAACACCCACAATGGCCACGATAACGTTACGGTGAGCCTCATCCGGGTCACAACGCCAGCCAGCAGCCCCCCCCTGCCGACGCTCTCCGCCGACATCGGGAACTGGGAAGCGGCCACGGGTTCTTCTGTGGGGGCGACGGCGATCGCGCCCACCCGCTCTGGAACATCGGTTCCCGGCCTGGGTTCAACAGTCCCTCCGCAGACTGTTCGCCCCCCGCGATCGCGCCGTAATTCGACCGGAGGCATTCTCCGCCTGCTGTGGCTGCTATTGCTGGTGGGGATTCTGGGCGGGGGCGGGTGGCTGTGGCGATCGCGCAACTCCACACCGGAGACGGTAACCTCACCTCCCAGCGGCTCCCTCTCCCCCGATGCTGTCCCCCCTGGGACAGGGGCGCGCCCCCTGGGTGAGTTGGCTGTGGGTGATGTGCTGCAAATCCAAGTCCTTCCTGAGGCGAGCAATGGGGCCGAAGCCCATCTATTGCTAGGGGCAACGCCGCCAGGGGCCGAGGCCGTTATGCGGCGATCTCTGCCCGTGGGTACCGTCGTCGAGGTCATGACCCGCCAGACCACCCCAGATGATGAGCAATGGGTACAGCTTCGGGTGTGCCAAGTTCCTGCCCTCAGCCCAGAACCAACCCCCGACACAGCGCCAGACGCTTCACCGCCCTCTGCAGACATGACGCCCCGCGCCCAGCCGGGAGACGAAGGCTGGATTCGCGATCGCGCCCTTCGCCCAATTGCCCGCCAAACACTTGACACGTCCCCAACCCAACAGGGAATGTGTATGGACACCGCCTTATGATTTCTTGGTTTCCCTATGGCAGCTTTGCTACCCTCGCCCTCTACTAATGCCTGCTTCTGACCCGATTCGCTTCCGGCTTGCCATCGAGCGATTGTCGTCATTCAACGATAATCACTATGCCGTCTGGGTCGTGGAGTCGCCCTATCCTGGCGGCTATGTCCACCACGATCGCATTTGGACAGAGGACATTCAGCAGCTTTGGCACACTTGGCTCCAGTACTTTGCCCTGCGTGGCTTGCCCGACGTTCCCCACGTGCCCGCCAGCTACGTTCCTCCGTTTGTCAGCGAGGCAGGGGCCGATGACAGCGGCGATACTACTCCCCGGGGCTACACCAGCCGCTTGATGCAGACCCTAGGCGTACGGCTCTGGCAGTGGCTCTTTGATGGCCCAATCCAAAGCAGCTTGAACCAAAGCCTAGGCATCGCGATCGGGCAAGATGTGCCGCTACAGTTCTGCCTCGACATTCGCGATCCTCAGCTCATTGCCATCCCCTGGGAGATGATGCAGCCCCAGCCAGGGCAACAGGCATTCTCCCTGCGCGAAAGTGTTCGCTTTAGCCGCACCACCAGCGAGGTCGAGCCTTTGGCTGCCCTAGACCTCGATCGCGCCCTCAAGGTATTGCTCGTGTTGGGCCAGAGCGAAGCCAGTGCCGCCGATGCCAGCGCGACCCAGCGCCTCCAGCTCGAATCTGAAGCGGCTATGCTCAAAAGCATTTTGCAAGGAGAAGTGACCTCTAGCCTGCGGCATCGCAGTGTGGCCGCCCCGTGCCAGGTGGATGTGTTGCTCGAACCTTCGCCCGCAGACCTCATCAAAGCGCTGGAACGCGGCAACTACAACATTTTTTTCTACGGTGGGCATGGGGTGCCTGCCCCAGATGGAGGGTTGCTGTTTCTCAAGGAAAAATCTCCCCTGAATGGGACGGAACTCGCCCAAGTGTTAACCCGTTGCCGGGTCAAGCTAGCGGTGTTTAATACCTGCTGGGGCGCACAGCCTGACCAACAACAGAGCCAGACGATTCCCCGAAGCAGTTTGGCAGAGGTGCTGTTGCACCACGGTGTGCCTGCGGTTATTGCCATGCGCGATTCCATTGCCGACAATGAGGCCCTGACGTTCATTCAGGTCTTTTCTCAAGCGCTGGCCGAGCAGGAACCTGTGGATCGGGCGATGGCGCTCGCGCGTCAGCAGCTTTTGACCCTTTACAAATTCAACCAGCCCGCGTGGACGCTGCCCGTCCTCTATATGCACCCCGACTTTGATGGGCGGCTGTTGGCTGCTCCAGATATCGATATCACCCGCCTACCAGGGGATAGCCCTGGCCCACGGCAACTTGCCGCCATTCGTGCCGTGGATGATCCCCAGTTGGTGTGGCCCATCTATGGTGGGCTAATGCGGGTGGGTCGTCTGCCCGACAATGATTTAGTGATTCCCGAACCGTGGGTTTCGAGCAAACATGCGGAGATTTTCTGCCGCCAGGGTTTCGCTTCACCGGGCAGCACCACCGTTGAAACCACCTACTACCTGCGAGACTATTCTCGCTATGGCACGCTGTGTCAGGCCCACGAAGGCTGGAAACACGTCCATCGGCAGGAAATCGTGCTGCAACCGGGTGCCCAACTCCGCTTTGGCAGTACCCACGGACGGTTGCTAGAGTTTGTCGTTGAAGGCAATAGTGCTTAAGCTGATTTTTTGAAGGTTGTGAACGCAACGGGCCGCGATCGCAACCCACCGCTGATGGGCCCTCGGTCACCCAAGACACATCACCTGCCACTCGGCCTCGGCCAACGCCAAAAACAGGCCGTAAGATCCGTAGAATTACGCCCTTAATTCATGCGGAACCCCATTTAAACCTGCTGTAGCTAGGGTCAACAAATTCACAGACCTTGAGCGTTGCGCTCACCGTCCATCAGTGCATCCCCTCCCTATAGATACTCCCATGACCCACTCCTCATCAAACTCCCTGTCTCCCCTCACCCGCGTTGAGCTAGAGATGCTCCGTACCGTCCTAGATGACCAGGCCGTGTATCCCTGGAATCCCCAAGACCCGGCGGCTGATGCCACGGTGTCTGCCCTTGAGCAAACCTGGGACGATGGTGGTGCAGACTATGCGGGCCACTGGCAAGCGATTTCCTCCCAAGCTGCCAGCCTGTGGAATTCTGGCCCAGCCGCAGCACCCTCCCTCACCGCTGCATTGGTGCAGCAGTTTGGCACTCGCATGCCCACGGGGCTGCTGAGCCAATTGGCCGATCGCGCCCAGGCCGTTGCCCAAGGCAGCCAATCTTTAATGGATCAGTTGGTGGACTGTGTGCAAGGCGTCTTAGGTGACTGGGCCACCGAAGACTTGCAGGTGATGGCGCGTCCCCTGGCGCTGGCGATGCGGGATGGTCACGGCGAAATGGTCGATGTGGCGCTGCGCTCCGTTCGTAATTTGGAATGGGAGCAGTTGTCTGAGGTTGAACAGGCTCGCCTCAGCCTCGCGATCGCGCGCTATGCGATCGCTCAAGCTCAACACAACGCCTAGGGTTCAGAGATGATGGTGCAGTCACGGGTCGAGGCTAGAGATTTGGGTTCCATCGAACTGCACCGCCTCATCTGAATATCACAAACTCCTCTCCCATTGACATCCTGAGCAACCCCTTCACATCAGCGCACAGCCTCGGCATGTTGCCTCAACTCAAGGGGGGCTGCGGGCAAAGTCGCATTAAGATCCCCGGTTTCTGTCATGGCATTTACCCCCTAACGGGACATGTCCTAGAAACCGGGGACGTTTAGTTGGGATAGGACTTATACCAATTCCCTAAGGCAGGACGACAAAACTGGTCTCTTCAAAGCTCCTCTCCCAATCGTGGGAAAGGGGTTGGGGTGAGGGCCAAGTGTCGCGGCAAAGTACAGAATTGGTACAAGCCCTGCGTGATTTTTACGCAAGAGCCCCTCGCATGTTGGATGCCGCCTAGCGGGATTAGGAACCTAGGGCGGCGTCATTGCTCAGCTCCAGCAGAGGAGACTGAATCTTGCGTTTGGCGACGATTTGGTCGGCGAGGTAGAGGGCATCGCTGGCACACAGCCTTAAAAACCGACTACGGCTTCACCGCCCCTCGCGTGCTGAATGGCGTGAATCGTCAGCGCCTTTCGCCGATCCCTCTGGGCAAGAGGCGGCGCTCAAAGCCGCCTATGGCCTCACCGGATCACCGCTCTACCTCACCGTGGGTGGCATCGAGCCGTGCAACAACACCATCCGCCTGCTGCGCGCCTTTGCCCGCATACTACCCACCCAACCCCAGGCCCAGTTGGTCATTGCGGGGGGCGCAACGCTCTTTGACTATCAGCCCTATTGCGAGGAGTTCTTTGCCAAGGCCCCGCAGCTCGGGCTGGAAGTGGGGAAAATCAGTGATTTTGCCTGGGGTCATCCCCGAGGCGGATCTGCCCGCGCTCTATCGCTGCGCCGATGGGTTTTGCTTTCCTTTGGTGAAGGAGGGGTGGGGCCTGGTGGTGCTGGAGGCGATCGCGGCGGGGCTGCCTGTGCTGGTCAGCGATCAGCCGCCGTTTACGGAATTCCTGGCCCCCGCGCAGGCGGTGTTGGTCAGCCCTGAGGATGAGGCCGCGATCGCAGCAGGATTGATCGAATTGGGGCACCCCCAGCGATCACGCGATCGCATTGCCCAGAGCCAAATCGTCCTTGATTGCTACGCCTGGTTTGCCTTGCCTGTCTGTACTTGCAAGCCTATGACGAGCGATTGGGTCAGGGGTGAGGGCAAGCAGAGGTGGGGCTAGAATTTGTCTTCAAAGCGCTGATACCAGACCACATTGCCCAACACCGTGAGGACCAGGGCCACACCGCCCCCAACCCAGCCCAAAGCAGGATCGTAGCCCCCGCGGCTCAGGTTCATCATCCACAGGTGGGTGCGATCGCTGCCCACCAGCCCGTCGGCCAAAACGGGAAACAGGTACATACATGCCGCCCCCACAATCAGCCATCCCACCATTGAGGCCAGCAGAAAAATCGTTTTTGCCGTTGACTGAGTTCCCATCATTCCACGCAAGTTCAGGCCATCGAATTCAAAATACGCGGATCAAAGGGCTTTGCGCCAACTTCACAGAATGCCTGAGCATCTTCCGCACGCTATCCGTAATCCTACTCAGTCTAAGCCAGCCCGTGAATGCGATTCTAGATGAGGACGTGTGCCCCCTGTCAGGCGTGATAAGGGGTGAAAGCAGCCAGTTCATGACGATATCACACTCACTATGCAACGAGTCACAGGCCATCGAGAATGCGGAAATTTGGCCTAGTGCGGCGAGCGGCTTGGCAGGAAATCCCCCGATGCCACTGGCCCTAGGCAGGGTTGGGAATTCTGCCCTGCTGCCCGCCCGAAGGGCGAGGGCAAGATGGGATGATGGGCGCAGTGACGGAGAAGTTTTGAGGACGGGTTCACGTCGCGCAACCCAAGGGCGGGTTGAAGAATTGCAGTCGCCAAGGATGTGCCAACGGGCCTTGACTCCGATGGATTCGGATCAGAGGTTGGGTGGTCGGCAGCTGTCGCGATCGCGCTTAGGGGGTTCGTTTCATCCCGTATCCTCTAGCGCAGCGCCTTGCCGGATACTTCCCTTGCCCCGTGAAAGGAGAACTAAGCCCCTGCATTTCTTCTGTTTGTCCTTCTCGCAGATTCATCCAAAACTGTGACTTATTCGGGTCTTGATGCGGCCAAGGTTTTGGTCGTTGATGATAATCCTCCCAGCCGCATGACGGCAGCAGCACTCCTGACCGTGGAAGGCTATTCCGTCCTTGAAGCGGGCAATGGGTTGCAAGCCCTAGAGTGCATTGCCCACAACAAGCCGGATCTGGTGCTGCTGGATGTCAGTATGCCGGGGATGGATGGCTTTGAGGTGTGTCGTCGGCTCAAGCAAAGTGAGTCAACGCGGCTGATCCCCGTGGTATTTGTGACGGCGCTGGACGATCGCCGGGCTCGGCTGCGGGGCATTGAGGTCGGCGGGGATGATTTTTTGAGCAAACCCTTTGACCAACTGCAACTGTCGGCCCGAGTCAAGTCCCTGATTCATCAAAAACGGCTGAATGAGGATCTTGATCACGCCAGCGAGGTGCTGTTTTCGATCGCGCGCACGGTGGAAAGCCGCGACCCCAACACAGGCGATCACTGTGAGCGGCTGGCCGAGCTGGGACAAGCCTTCGGCGAATACCTGGGTTTGTCTGCCGCACAAATTCGCGATTTGCGCTGGGCGGGCTATCTCCACGACATCGGCAAGGTAGGAATTCCCGATCGCGTGTTGCTCAAAACTGGGCCGCTGTCGCCCGAAGAACAGGCGATCATGCGTCAGCATGTCTTCATTGGCGAAGAGATTTGTCGGCCCCTGCGCACGATGCAGGGCGTCTTGCCAGTAATTCGCCATCATCACGAGCGGTGGGATGGATCGGGCTATCCCGATGGGTTGGTGGGCAGCGAAATTCCGCTGTTGGCGCAGGTGTTTCAGGTGGTGGATATTTACGATGCGCTGACCAACGAGCGCCCTTACAAGCCTGCGTTTTCGATGGCTGAAGCGATCGCGATCTTACGGGAAGAGACGCAGCGCGGTTGGCGGAATCCGCAGTTGTTAGGCCAGTTTGAGGCATTTTTGCAGCACCACCATGCCGAGCATGGGAGCGATCGCGCCTATTTAACCGGGTAAGTGCGGCGGAGGAAGAGGGCGATCGCATCGCGCACCTTTTCGGCCCAGTCTTCTTGGGCATAGTGGCCGACTTCATCGAGGGACGTAAATTCGCCGTTTTCCAACCCATCGGCCCAGGTTTTGGCGAGTTCGGGAGACAGCCAGCGATCGGCGGCACCCCACAGCACCAGGGTCGGGGCTGTCCAGGTGGTGAGGCCCGTCTGCACTTGGGCGGCGACCTCCGACAGCTTGAGTTTGCGCAGGGTTGCCAACAGGGCACGCCCCGCCGCTGAGGTGGTCAAAAAGGGTTTGCGGTAGACATCCAAGTCAGCATCATCGACGCGATAGGGGCCACCGCCCTCTAGGGTGCGATCGACCAGCAGCGGATCCTGGGTCATCATTTCGCCGGCGAGGGGCAGGGTCATTTGCTGGATTTTCCAGGGCACTTTGGCTTCTGGCCCTAGGGGCGTGTTGAGGATCACGAGGCGATCAATGCGATCTGGATTTTCGAGGGCATAGAGCAGGCCGTAGACGCCCAAGAATCCTTGCACGACGAGGTGAATTTTGGGGAGTTCCAGTGCGTCCAAAAACTCACCTAGGGCGGTAACAAAGGCGGCTGGGGTGTAGGGAAAGTCGCGGGGTTCGGGGCGGGCGGAAAAGCCGTGGCCGATCCAGTCGGGGGCGATTGCGCGAAAGCCTTGTTCGGCTAGGGCAGGCATGACATTGCGCCAACTGTAGCTCTGGCTCACCAAGCCATGCAGCAACACCACGGGGGGGCGCGGCTCGCGATCGCTGAGGGGTTCGACCGCGCGATAAAACCAGTCCACGTTGCCCACTTGAATGCGTTGCTCTGCGATCGCCACGGTGTTTTCCTTTGCAATGTGGCTAAGAGCTTATCGTTCTGACGGTCGCGAGGGCAAGGGTGGGGTGTGGCGGGGCGATCGCGGCCCGTGTTCTCCATCAAGGCTGCCACTCCTTACACAAAAGTTTCTGTACCGCTTTCCAGTCAGCCGTTTTGGAGATCGGTTGTGGCAGTTGTCAGGGCTGTAGAACCTCACCTAACCGCTCCTTGGTAAGGAGCGGCACCGGAGCCCTGGTCAGCTTCGGGTCAAAGTTTTCACCCGTCCGTGCATGAACCTCTCCTTGATAAGGAGAGGTGCCGCAGGTGGTGAGGTTCTTGTCGCCTAGGCAGAGTGCGAGGCTGGAAGACGCAGCAGCAGGGAGTTAACAACCACTGTCACGGAACTAAAGGCCATCAATCCCCCGGCGATCGCGGGGCTGAGGCTGAGGCCATAGGCGGGCAGCAGCACCCCCGCCGCCGCTGGAATGCCGAGTAGATTGTAGGCAAAGGCCCAGGTGAGGTTTTGCCGAATTTTGCTGACCGTGGCGTGGCCCAGTTCCAGCGCGGTCAGAATATTGCTGAGGCGATCGCCCATCAGCACGACATCTGCCGCTTCGGCGGCAATGTCTGTCCCGGAACTGAGGCTGATGCCCACGTCAGCTAAGGCCAGGGCAGGAGCATCGTTGATACCATCCCCTACCAATGCCACCCGGCGACCCGCCGCCTGAAGTTGCGCGATCGCGGTGCTTTTGTCGGCGGGCAATACCTCCGCCTGTACCTGATCAGCGGGAATGCCCACGGCGGCGGCTATGGCAGCGGCGACTGGGGCGCGATCGCCCGTCAACAGATGAACGGCAATTCCGTGCTCTTTCAGGCGAGCCACGGTTGTGACGGCATCGGGGCGCAGGGTATCGGCGACGGCGATCGCCCCCACAACGTGATCAGAGATCGCCACAAAGACGCCCGTCTGGTCGGTTGCGAGGGCCGCCATCCACGCCTGCGCTGCTGAAGGGAGCGGAATGGCTTGGGTGTCAAGGGCGCGGGCGTTGCCGACCCAAACCCGCTGCGCTTGGTTGTGCCAGGTTACCGTTGCCGCGACGCCCAGCCCCACCTGGGTTTCAAAGGTATGGGCGGCGGGCAGGGTGAGTTTGCGGCGTTGGGCCGCGTGCTGAATCGCGATCGCAAGGGGATGCTGTGTGCCGCATTCCACCGCCGCCGCGATCGCTAACAGGTCATCCCCATCCACCTCGCCGGTCAAGGGCTGGCAGGCCACCACTTGGGGCTGGCCCAGGGTAAGGGTTCCGGTTTTGTCGAAAACGATGGTATCGAGGGTGTGCAACCCTTCCAGTACATCCCCACCGCGAATCAGCAGCCCACGCCGCGCCCCCAAGCCAGAGCCCACCAAGATTGCTGTCGGGGTTGCGAGACCCAGGGCACAGGGGCAGGCGACAACTAACACCGCGATCGCCAGCTTGAGGCTGACTAGCAGCGCCGACGACTGGGCCGTCATGACGTGGCTGTGGTGGACGCTGCCCAGGGCGCTATGCAGTACGTCGGGCCAGCGATCGAGGCCCACCCAGTACCAAAAGCTAAAGGTTAGCGCCGCCAGGGTCAGCACGCCGTAGGTAAAGTAGCCGGAAATTACATCCGCCAAGCGCTGGATCGGAGCCTTGCGGGTTTGGGCCGTTTCCACCAGGCAAATCATCTGCGCCAGTACGGTGTCGCCGCCGACCCGCGTCACCCGCACAGCGATCGCCCCGGTTTGGTTCACAGTGCCCGCCGACACCTCATCCCCCAGTTGTTTCACTGTGGGCAGCGATTCCCCCGTCAACATCGACTCATCGAGGGTGGTTTGCCCGTCTACGATAACGCCATCGGCGGGCACGGTTTCCCCTGGGCGCACCTGCACCCATTCCCCCGGCTGCACACACTCCGCCGGAATTTCCACCCCAGGCTGGGTGGCAGTAGCGCGGTCGGGGTTGGCGATGAGCCGCGCCATGGCGGGCTGTAGGGCCATCAGCGATCGCAGCGCATCCGTTGCTTGAAACCGCGCTCGCTGCTCCAGGGTTCGCCCCAGCAAAATAAAGCTCAGCAGCATCACGGGCTCATCAAAAAAGCACTCCCACCCGAGCCCCGGCCACAGCAGCGCCACCACGCTGGCCAGATAGGCGCTCAGCGTGCCCAGCCCCACCAAAGTATTCATGTTGGGGGCCCCGTGGCGTGCGCCCTGCCACCCTTCGACCAAAATGGCGCGCCCCGGCCCCACCAGTGCCACCGTCGCCAGCCCAAAGTGAAACCACAGGTCGCTCAAGACGGGGATCGTCACCCAGCCAAAGTGCTTCAGATGGCCGATGGTAGAGAGGACAAACAGAATCAGCGCGATTGCCAGCCGCTGCACCTGATCGCGATTTTCCTGGCGCTTGCGGTCTACCCAGTCGCTCAGTCCGGCGATTGCTCCAGCCGCATCGGTGCGCGATCGCGGCTGGCTGGGAAACCCAGATTCCGTCAAACGGTTGGCCAGGACAGACGGGTCTAGGGTGGCTCCTGCCGCCGCCTGCACCACCGCCACCTCCGTCACCAGGTTGACCGTTGCCGCCGCAACCCCCTCATAGGCAGTCAATTGACGCTCCACGGCCCGCACACAGCCCGCACACTTCATGCCGCTGACATCCAGAACAATCGCTGGAGTAGGCGAACTCGCTGCATCCGGCGCAGCGGTGGAGGAATGGGGCGCAACATTAACCATCACGTTTGAGGCGTTTATCCCTAACGAGCATCTCTACTATCGAGCCTAAGGTAAATTTTGCGATCGCGGTTCTGGCGATCGCATTTTCTCTAGAAAGTTCAAGATAGTGCCATGCCAAAGCGGCAAGCAGAGCATCAGGCAGGATGCCCTACTCACCGCCGCTGCCTCAGTCCCGTGGCGGGAAATTCTGGAGTCCCTTATCGAAACGCAAGGAAGCCGCGATCGCTAGCCTTCAGCCACACTAACCGCAGGAGCTTCCGCTGCTTCGGATTCTGTGGGTTTGGGCACCGATCGCACAATCAAGACCGAACACGGAGCATGGTGCATTACATAGTTGCTGACACTGCCCAGCAGCAACTCGCTCAAGCCCTTCCGACCCCGGTGTCCCATCAAAATCAAGTCAGCATTCCAGGTTTTCGCCATGTCGCAGATGACGCGCCCTGGATCGCCGGTATTTTGCGTAAACTCCGTCGGAATGCCCCGAGCGGTGGCTTCTTCGGCCAAGAGTTGCAGGTCGGTTAACCCGCTGTTTTCGTAAGCTTCCCACTGTTGTTGATACATTTCCCACGCAGCGCTATCCACAATGGGGTAATAGCTGTGATAAGCCCGCACAGGCAGGCCGGGACTATCGTCGTCATAGGCCGACAGCACGTGTATCAACATCAAATTTGCCCCGAGGGCTTGGGCTAGCTGCATCCCTTGTTGCAAAACCAGGGCACGGGCTGAGGAACGATCAATCGCGACCAAAATTCGCTGAGTCATAAAGCCTCCTTGCCGACACAAACGGGCTGGTGTCGCCTGAGACGCGATGGAAAATCGTGCCGACACGATCTGGAACTCAACGGCCTGCATCCCTTTAGAATGGAGCGTGGTGAGGGACACATACCGGGGCACGAATTCGGCGATCTCCGTTACACCGCGCCGAATATTCTATGAACACCTTCATTATATAAAGTGGGGATCGCTTCCATCACGCGGGCTTAACATGCGATCGCATCTGCGCCGTAACCCCCGTCAGAACTTGGGTCGAGATTATCCGCCCCCCTTTGACAACTAGCGGACGGTGTTAATTATCCCCACGATTCACGATGGATAGGGTTCAAGGGGCAAAGTTTACGGTTCAAGGTGGCACCTTCAACCGGGGAGGGAGACTTCTGAGTTGAACAGAACCGCCACACGCAGGATTTAAGAGACATGGAGACTGGCATGAAATCAAGACCTCGGCCCCCGTTTCACCTGGCGATTCCGGTTCAGGATTTGACGGCGGCGCGCGCTTTTTATGGGGGGGTGCTGGGCTGTCGGGAAGGGCGCAGTGCCAAAACGTGGGTCGATTTTGATTTATTTGGGCATCAATTGGTGTGTCACGTGGTGGCTCCTGAACAAATGCCGCCCCAGCGCCCCAGCAACCCTGTGGACGGTCACGATGTGCCCGTGCCGCACTTTGGGGTGGTGTTGACCCTGACGGAATGGCAGCAGTTGGCCGATCGTCTCAGAACGTCGGCAGTATCCTTCATCATCGAGCCCCATGTTCGTTTTCAGGGACAGCCCGGTGAACAGGCAACAATGTTTTTTCGCGATCCAAGCGGCAACGCGATCGAGTTCAAAGCCTTCCCCGATATTGATGGTCAACTGTTTGCCACCTGATGCGTGACAGATTTACAGCCGGAATTGGCAACATCTGAGCCAGAACAGGATTCGTGAATCCTGCGATCGCACGTCCTCCTCACCTAAGTGTGTCCGGCGGCAAGACTGGGGATAGCATGCCATGTTGACAACACCATCCCCTTTTCGCCTAATGTGAGACCTGAGTTAGGCCAGTAACGACACGGAGAGAGGTTGGGGCAGCCCCACCTGCGGCCCAAAGGCATCGAGATAGGTGTAGAGATAGGTGTAAATCATTTGCCGATTTACCACCGGGCAGTGAATTCCGCTTCCTTGCAGGGCGGCGATCGCGGCGCTGCAAGCAAAATCCGCCGTGTTTTGGTAATGCTCCAAAATCGTCAGCGTTTGCGCGTAGATTTTCTCATTGAGGAAGGGGAGTAAAGGATAAAGGGCGTTGTTGGGGTCGTGGCGGCACTGGAGCGAGAGCTTAGCCTTCCAGGTGCTGTAGTCGAGCCGCTGGAGGGAATAGCCATAGTCCTGCACCCAGGCAAACAGATCATTCCAGGCGAAGTCACGGGCGGGCGACCACGGCGTAATGTGGAAAGTGCCGCCGATCGCGTCGGGCTGTGGCGACAGGTACAGAATGGCCCGACTAGCGTAGTCCACCGTGACCACCTGATTTTTGACGTTGACCAAATCAGGAGAGGTTCCCAGTTGAATGCAGGCCACCAGCGATCGCGAGAGAAAGCCTTGCAAATTGGTTGCTCCGGTGTGACTGTTGCCCGTGATAAAGCCAGGGCGAAACACCGTAAGGTGAATCAGCCTTGGCAGAAACTGAGTTTTTATCCCGACGGCTTTAGGGCTAATCGCTGTCGTTGGGAACGCGAGGACGCGACACCTCGCGGGTGCCCACCACGCGCTGCTTCTGTTGCACAGCAGCCCCGGTGGCTCCGGGCGCAGTGGTTTCGCTGGTTGGGGTGGCTTCGGTTGTGGGAGCTGAGGCTGCACCGCTTGGAGCCGCCGCGATCGGGTCGCGCAGTTCATACCAGTTCACATCGCCCTCTGGGGTCATGCGCACCACCACGCGATCGATCCGGTCTGAGCCAGTCACCACGCCACCCACCACCTGACACTCAAACATCTCCCCAGGCTGATTGGCGCGATAGACCGCACCACAGTCCACCACCGCCCGACGCCCGACGGCTTGGGCCAAGCCCTGCTCAATGGCGGACTCGACCTTGACCAAGTTCAAAATCACCTGAGAGTTTGGAATGTCCCAGTCCAGCGTGCCCTGGTTGTCTTGCTGCATCACGTTAATGGTGAACTCGCCGCCGCCGCGAATCGTCCCCACACAGCGGAAGTAGCGATTGGCCTGGCGGGGCACGGCGTTGGGGCACTGCACCGATTGCAGGGTCAGGCGTCGCCCCTGGTTCTCAATGCTGGCCTTGATCTCCGCTTCCACGGCAGCCATGTTGAGGCCACCGCCACAGCCTGTCATTGCGACGCCCAGCGCGATCGCCCCTACCCCAATCCAAAGCCTACGCATCCCAACCATCCAGCGACTTGGATCACGTTTCTCCATCATAGAAGTGCATCCTAACCCCAGGGTAAAGCTCGTGTTAAGGGTCGTGGGAACCGCGCGATCGCGATTCACCGGGGTCCCTCGTCCGGGCGATCGCGCAATCCGACATAATGAACCTAGAGCACGCTTTACATTTCTTTAACCATGACTCGGGACTTGCGCGGTTTTTTGAAGCTACTGGAAGAGCGCGGCCAACTACGGCGCATCACAGCCCCGGTCGATCCCGACCTGGAAGTGGCCGAAATTGCCAACCGCCTGCTGCTTTCCGGCGGCCCCGCCCTGCTGTTTGAAAACGTCAAAGGGGCCGACATGCCCCTCGCCATCAACACCCTCGGCACCCTAGAGCGCGTCTGCTGGGCCTTTGGCATGGACAAGCCAGAGGAACTCGAAGCGATCGGCCAAAAGCTGGCGCTGCTGTACCAGCCCCGCCCGCCCAAAACCCTCTCCCAAGCGATCGACCTCGCCAAGGCGCTGTTTGACGTGGTGAAAGCCAAGCCCGATCGCGACCTGTTTCCCGCCTGTCACCAGGTTGTTCTCAAGGACGAGGCCGTTGACCTCACCCGCCTGCCCCTACTGCGCGTCTACCCCGGCGACGCCGATCGCGTCATGACCCTGGGCCTCATGGTCACCAAAGATCCTGAAACCCAGGTGCCCAACGTTGGCGTCTATCGCCTCCAACTCCAATCCAAAAGCACCATGACGGTGCAGTGGTTGTCTGTGCGTGGCCCTAGCCGTCACCTCCGTAAGGCCGCCGCCCGAGGCGAAAAACTCGAAGTCGCGATCGCCCTCGGCGTTGACCCGTTGCTGATTTTGGCCGCCGCAACGCCCCTGCCCGTGGATTTGTCAGAATGGCTCTTTGCTGGACTCTACAGCGGCCAGGGCGTCCACCTCGCGAAGTGCAAAACCGTCAACCTGGAAGTGCCCGCCGCCTCAGAAATCGTGCTGGAGGGCACCATTACCCCCGGTGAAACCGCGATCGACGGCCCCGCAGGCGACCATATCGGCTACTACGGCCCCGTGCGCGACACCGCGCCACTGATCCGCTTCCAGGGCATGACCCACCGCAAAGACCCGGTCTACCTGACCACCTTCAGCGGTCGCCCGCCTAAGGAAGACGCCATGATGGCCCTCGCCCTCAACCGCATCTACACCCCCATTTTGCGGATGCAGGTGCCAGAAATCATCGATTTTTTCCTGCCGATGGAAGCCCTGAGCTACAAGGCCGCAATCCTCTCCATCGACAAAGCCTATCCGGGGCAGGCCCGCCGCGCCGCCTTCGCCTTTTGGACAGCGCTGCCCCAGTTCACCTATACAAAATTCGTCATTGTGGTGGACAAGTCCATCAACATTCGCGACCCGCGCCAGGTGATGTGGGCCGTCACCTCCAAGGTAGACCCCGCCCGCGACGTGTTCATCCTGCCCGAAAATCCCTTCGATCGCCTCGACTTTGCCACCGAGAAACCCGGCCTCGGCAGCCGCATGGGCATCGACGCCACCACCAAGGTCTATCCCGAAACCGATCGCCCCTGGAGCGATGAACTCACCCCCGATCCCGACACGGCGGTGCTGGTCGATCGCCGCTGGGCCGAGTACGGCCTGGCCGACCTCAATCTAAGCGATGTCAACCCCAACCTGTTTGGCTACGACATTTGCTAACCCTCTGCCCCGGCAGGTTCGACCGTTGCTAGCCAGTCTTGGATGTGGTGATTGATCTGCTCTGGGTATTCGTCATAGAGGCAGTGACCCGCCTCGGGCACCTCGACGAGGGTGACGCGCGGATTGAGCGGGGCAAGGCGCTGGCCCCAGCGCAGGGGAATGACCCGATCGCGCTGACCCCAGAGCAGCAGCGTTGGCTGGGTAATTTGGGGCACCAAGGCTTGGGTTTGGGGCGTGAAGTGCTCGTCCGTGCGCGATCGCACCAAATAACAGAGGGTGCGGGCGGCACCGCGATCGCGGGTGGGCTCCACAAACTGGCGCACCAAGCCATCATCCACGCGATCGCGCACCTGGTAAATGCTGCCCAGCGCCCCACGAATCACCCAGGGCTGACGCACCCAGGCAAACAGGGGACGAATCAGCAGCGGTGTGGAAAAGGCGCGCTCCGCCAGGCGCGATAGGGTTTCGACCCAGCCTGAAAGCAGTTCTTCGCGGGCGGCGGGCAGGGTTAGCAATACCAAATGGCTGACCAGCGCGGGCGACTCAACCGCTGTGGTCAACGCCACCAACGCCCCCAGGGAATGCCCCACCAGCACCACGGGCTGACCGATAAAGGTGTGGCAAAATTCCGCCACCTGTGATCGCCACAGATTGGTATTGAAGGCGATCGCGGCCTTTTGGGATGCGCCAAAGCCCAGCAAGTCCAGCGCATAGACAGTGCGATCGCGGGCCAACGGCCCCAAATTGTCGCGCCATTGTTCCAGGCTGGCCCCAAACCCGTGCAGTAAGACCAGGGGCAGATTATGGCTGGGCTGGCTCGCCCGAAGCACGGTATAGCGCACCCGCCAGCCGCGCCACCGCCAGCACCGCTGCTCGCCCAAGGATGTGAGATCGCAGGGGTCGAGGGCCGGCAGGGGTGAGATCGAGATCGTGGCGTCCGGGGTCGTCATCGCGGTGACTCCTCCGTCCGTTGGGGCATCCCGTTCTCCGGCGAGGCGATCCCCACGTGGTGGGTCGTGTATCCCGCCGCGATCGGCCCCTCCGCCACATAAATAACCTGTTGAGGCACTCCAATGGGAATGTTCGCCGCCTCAAAGGCTAGCTTGAGCCGCCGTCGATATTCCCGCGCCACATCCCACTGCTTCAGGGGCAGGGTTTTGATCCAAATGCGAATGGTTGCCCCCACATGATCCAGGCGATCAACGCCGAGCAACAGCGGCGGCTCCAAAATCAGCGATCCCCAAATGCCGTCATGGCGCATTTCATGGCCAATCTGCTCCATCAGGCTGAGCACCTGGCTGAGATCCGCCGACAGCCCTACTGGGATCGACAAATCCACCCGCGACCATTCCTTCGACAGGTTTTGCACAATGTCGATCTGGCTGTTGGGGATGGTGATCAGTCGGCCTTCCTCATTGCGGATCTGGGTGATGCGCAGGTTCATGGTTTCCACAAACCCCGAGACTCCCTTCACCATGATCACGTCGCCCACGCCGTACTGATCTTCAAACAAAATTAGAAAGCCGTTGATGATGTCTTTGATCAGGCTTTGGGAGGCCAGGGAGATAGCGATCCCCACAATCCCCGCCCCGGCAAGCAGCGGCCCCACCCGCACCCCCAATTGGGCAAGCATTGTCAGCAGGGCAGTGCCGATGATCAGCGCACTAAACACCCCTTTGAACACGCCGGAAAAGGTGGATAGGCGTAGGGCAAGGCGCTGCGATCGCTCCAAGGTCAGCCCCGCCTGCTCTTGCAGGGCTAAGGAGAGACGATCGATCCAAAACTCGCTGAGGCGAATGGCAATGTAGGCCACTAGGACGATGAGGAAAAACCGCAGCGGCACCCGCAAAATCCCCATCAGCAAGGGCTGAAGCCAGCGACTTTGGGGAAACAAGCCCAGGATGATGAAGCTACCCCCCAAGCCGATGCAAACTTGCATGATCTGCAAAAGTTGAATTTGCGACTTGAGCCAGCGATCGCGCTGGCGCGTGATCATCGTTTGGCGTAAGGCGGTGTTTGGGGGAGCCACCCGGTCGGCCTGAATCAGATTGGGATCGGAGGAGGCTTGTAACCGTTGCCGCCGTTGCTTAACCCCCGCTTGCAGGTTGAGGGCGGCAAAACTGCCCAACAGCATCACGATCAAAATACCGCAGGCCCACCGCGCCCGTTGCCAAAGAAACTCGGGCTCTCGCTCGGCATGGTAGCGCTGGAGGGCACGCCGCACTGCATCGCTGACCTCTGTGGCGCGGAAGATGATGCTGCCAGAGCCCCGCATTTCTGCATCCAGGGAGGTGACGGTCATGAGCACCTCTTCATTCACGTAGATCAGCGGCTGATTGCTTTGTTCATCCATGCGCCAGGAGACTTCCAGGGCATTGGGGTCAACGCTGGGGGCGATCGCGCGTAGCCGTCGCTCCACCTGGCGAGCGCGTTCGGCGGCGGTCAGCCCTTCATCCGTTGTCGAAGCCGCCACGTGAATCACAATTCGCCCATCTAAGCGCACCGGGGCCGTTGCCAGCGTCCGCACACGATTTTCAAAAATGGCCTGCACTTCTGGCGGAGCCCAGGTTTCCAGCGAGCGAATCCTGGGCAGGTCAAGGCTAGGGTTAATTTTTTCCTGGGCAAGTCCCGGCAAGATCATCAGCCCCACACTCAAGACCAGCCCGACCATGCCCCACCCCATCATGGGCAAGACCCGCCAGAAAACGCGAACGAACAGACCCAGTCTGAACCTTGGCATGACATGCCTCCCCACGGTGCGCACTCCCTAAAATAGAACATACTGTCGAGCACCGTGGGGGTCGCGCCGTCTTGGGGTGGGCAATCGCCCGTCGATTTGCGATCGCCGACTGTCCCCACTTTTCCCGCCTGAATTCTTCGGCATGATTGGAACCACCCTCGCAAATCGGTATTGCATCCAAAAACTGCTGGGCACAGGCGGCTTTGGTAAAACCTACCTGGCCGAAGATATTCACCACCAAACCCGCTGCGTCGTCAAACACCTCACCCCTGCCAGCCAAGATCCCAAGTTTTTGCAGACCGCCCGCCGCCTGTTTGAAACCGAAGCCACGGTGATGCAGCGCCTCGGGCAGCACGATCGCATTCCCGCCCTCATCGACGCCTTTGAACTTGACCAGCAGTTTTACCTAGTGCAGGCCTACGTTGAGGGCCATCCCGTCAGCGCCGAGATGGTCAGCGGCCACGCCCTACCCGAAGCCGCAGTGATTGAGTTTCTGCGCGAAACCTTACCGATTCTGGACTTTATCCACAGTCAGCACGTCATCCACCGCGACATCAAGCCCAGCAACCTGATGCGCCGCGATCGCGATGGCAAAATCGTGCTGATCGACTTTGGTGCCGTCAAAGAAATCACCACCCATATTCAAACCGGCAGCCTCGAACAATTCACCGTCAGCATTGGCACCCAGGGCTACGCCCCAGCGGAACAACTGTCTGGGCGACCCCGCTACAGCAGCGATCTCCACGCCTTGGGGATGACTGCCATCCATGCCCTCACCGCCACCCCACCCACCGAAATTCCCGAGCATCCCCACACGGGGGAACTGCTGTGGCACAGCCTCGCCCCTGACGTGAGTGCGGGCCTGGCCTATGTGCTAAATCGGCTCGCCCATCCCTCGGTATACCAGCGCTATCCCTCGGCGCGGGCGGCCCTGGCCGATCTGGATTGCCTCGACACCCTGACCGATGCCCTGCCCAACCTCGTGCCGCCGACCCTATTGTCGGCCCCACCGAGCCGTTGGCGGCGGCTGAGCACAGCACTGTTGAGCGCGGGTGTCACGGGCATTGTGCTGCTGATTCGCCAGGTGGGCGGGTGGATGCCGCTGGAGCTGATGGTATGGGATCGCCTTGTGCAGATGCAGCCCGCTCTGCCCCCGGACGATCGCCTCCTGGTGGTTGAAATTACGGAACCGGATTTGCAGCGCTTGCAGCGCCCCACGCCGACGGACGCAACCCTGGCCGACGCGATCGCGACCTTGCAGACCCACGGCCCGCGCATGATTGGCGTCGATCTCCACCGTGAGCTTCCCCAAGGGGAGGGGCACGAGGCGTTGATGGCGGCCTTTGAAGCCGAGAATGTGGTAGTAATTCGCAAAATTGGTGATACCCTGACGGACTCGATTCCGGCCCCGGTCAGTGTGCCGTCCGAGCGCGTCGGATTTAATGACCTATTGGTTGATCCAGACGGGGTGATTCGCCGCAATTTGTTGCTCGCGTCTGCCAGCGCCGAAGCCGAAAGCGAGGTGCTCTATTCCCTTGGGCTACGGCTGGCGCTGGGATACTTGGCCGTCGAGGGCATTGAGATGCAGGCAAGTTCGGTGGACGATCGCTACTTCAAGCTCGGCGATCGCGTGTTTTTGCCCCTGCGAGCGACCTTTGGCGGCTACCAAACGATTGATGCGGCGGGCTATCAGGTGCTGTTGCGCTATCGATCGCGCCAAACCGTGGCCGCAACGGTGAGCCTGAGCGAGGTCTTGGATGGCCAGGTGCCCGAGGCTTGGGTGCGCGATCGCATCGTCATTTTGGGGATGACGGCCCCCTCCGCCAAGGATTTGTTTAGCACCCCCTACAGTCGCTCCGCCCAGCGCGATCACCTGATGCCGGGGGTCATGCTCCACGCCCAAATGACGAGCCAGATTCTCAGCGCAGCCCTCGACGATCACCCACTGCCCTGGGCCTGGCCCGACGCCGCCGAGGTGCTGTGGATTGTGGCCTGGGGCGCGATCGGCGGATGCATGGGGTGGGGAGTGCGCCGTCCCCTCTGGCTGGGCGGTCTGCTGGTGGGTGGGGTGGGCCTCAGCGTGGGCACTGCGATCGCCGCCTTTTTCCTCGGCGGCTGGGTGCCTGTCTTGCCTGCTGGCGTTGCCTTTTTGGGCAGTGTCGGAGCCGTTGCAGTCTACCGCAGCACCCGTTCTCCCGAGCTCCCCTCGCCCATGAGTTCCCTCACCCTGCTCATGGCCGAACCCCCACCGGACGCGATCGCCCCCAAGGAGTAGCCTCTCGTACTCTGTGGCGGAAGTCTCCCCACCGATTTGACAGACCGTGAACCGCAGTCCTGACGCCCTGTATCCGACCCATCGCCGATGGTTGGCAGCGTCATGAGTCGGCATCGCGACGCCGCATCGTGATGCTGCCCTCGGCTAAAGCTGGGACAGTCGATGACGGTTAGGCCAGTACCACGCGATCGCGAGGGTCACTTGCTTACAGAGCCAGTAGGTCACCGTAATCACCCCAAAGGTGATGAGCATAATCAACAGCGGCCACTGGCTCGTCAACTGGGTCAGCGTGGTGTGCAGCACCGCATCCGGACGGGTCAACACATCCCAACTGTTGAAGCGAATGAAGCGCCCTAGGTAAATTCCGATCGCACATAGCGCATGGGTGAAGAGTTCCATGCCGGTGACAGCCCACGGCGCACCCCACCGCCGCAGGTATTGCCCCAGGCGAATCACTGAAATCACATAGCACTCGACCCCAACGGCCATAAACAGGGCATAGGCGGGCACCAGCACCAAGCTCACCAGCCACACCGAGACGCCGCTGCGAATCGCCGCGATGATGTGGATGATATCCGTGAGCACGTAGGGCGCGTTGGGCCAGAAGAGAATGAAGGTGAACAGCCCCAGCCACCACAACACCGATCGCGATCGCGCCCGTTGAAACAGCCAGCCGCTTAGCCCGAGGGGAATCAGGGCCAACCCTGTATTCCACAGCATCCAGTCCAAATCCTGCCATAGCAGATGCAGGGCTTGGATCGACCAAAATTCAAGGGTGTTCAGCATCAGAAAATGACAAAACTCGTCAACGATCTATCCCGCAGCGGCGATCGCTCAACCCCGGATTTCTGTCAAACGGGCGCGATCGCGGCAAGCCCGGCAGAAGTCGTCAACAGACCGTGGATTGCACCGGATTTCGGTCAACCCGATTCCCGATTCCGGCCAACCCTGTGGGTAAGGATGCCCACCCGAGGCGGATTGGTGTCACTCCAGGGCGATCGCATGAGATTCCATAACATTCACTAAAACCGATCAAACAGGTAGGTACAATGGAGCGGTTGTATTCTTCGACACGCCTTGATTGAACGCTACACCTTGCCCGAGATGGGCGAAATCTGGAGTGACCTCTTCAAGTACAAAACCTGGCTTCAGGTTGAAATCGCCGTGTGCGAGGCCCAGGCAGACCTAGGCTACATCCCCAAAGAAGCCGTCGATGAAATCAAGGCCAAAGCAGAGTTTGACCCCAAACGCATCCTCGAAATTGAGGCCGAGGTGCGCCACGATGTCATCGCATTTCTCACCAACGTGAATGAATACGTGGGCGATGCCGGGCGCTACATTCACCTCGGCATGACCAGCTCTGACATGCTCGACACCGCCCTGTCGTTGCAGTTGGTCGAGAGCCTCAAGGTGATTTTGACCCACGTTGAACACCTGATTCAGGCAATTCGCTATCGCGCCCAAGAGCACCGCGACACGGTGATGATTGGCCGCTCCCACGGCATTCACGCCGAGCCGATCACCTTTGGCTTTAAGCTGGCGGGTTGGCTGGCGGAAATGCTGCGCCACCGCGATCGCCTCACTGCCCTGCAAGATCAGATCGCCGTCGGCAAAATCTCTGGGGCCGTGGGCACCTATGCCAACATCGATCCCAAAATCGAAGCCCTCGCCTGCCAAAAGCTGGGGCTGCGACCCGATACCGCTTCCACCCAAGTGATTTCCCGCGACGTTCATGCAGAATTTATGAACGCCCTGGCGCTGCTGGCTGCTTCCATTGAGCGATTTGCGGTCGAAATCCGCAACCTCCAGCGCACCGATGTGCTGGAAGTTGAAGAATTCTTTTCCAAAGGCCAAAAGGGATCTTCGGCGATGCCCCACAAGCGTAACCCCATCCGCTCAGAGCGGCTGACGGGCTGCGCGCGCCTAATTCGCGGGAATGCTATGGCTGCTTTAGAAAACGTGGCCCTGTGGCACGAGCGCGACATTTCCCACAGTTCTGTCGAACGGGTCGCCTTTCCTGACTCCTGCATCCTCGCCCACTTCATGCTGGTGGAAACCACCGATCTGGTGAAAAACCTGCTGGTCTACCCCGAAAACATGACGCGCAACATGAACGTCTACGGTGGCGTGGTGTTTAGCCAGCGGGTACTGCTGTCTTTAGTGGGCAAGGGGTTAGGGCGAGAAGAGGCCTACGCGATCGTGCAGTCCCTAGCTCACCAGGCGTGGAATACCGAAGGCGGCAACTTTCGGGCGTTGGTGTCCGCCGATGAACGGGTCAAGGCTCACCTCTCCCCCGCAGAAATTGACGCTTGTTTTGACCCCGCCCACCACCTCCGCCATCTCGAAGAAATTTACCAGCGCCTGAGCATCTAAGGCCGTCGAGCGTTTCGATATGCCGCCCCAGGGTGAGCCCAGCTTGCCGATTTTTGGGTGGACTGAAGAAAAGCGGATTGCCCCAAGGGGGCTGCTGTACAGTGAAGGGGATTGCAACGAGATCGGGAGGCGATCGCGGCGGTGCTGGCATATCTTCTGGCAATTTTGGTGGCCCTAGCGAGCTTTAGCTTTTACATGGCGGCGTTTTTCGTGCCAGAGGTTCACCGGCGACAAGACTTTGTGTGGAGTGGGCTGGGCCTGTTCTACGCCCTTGTGTTGTGGAACTGTGCAGAGCGCATCACGGGCGCAGTGTTGCTGGGGCAATTGGCGAGTGTGGCGCTGCTGGCCTGGCTGGGCTGGCAAACGCTCACCCTGCGGCGCGACCTGACGCCGACCTCGGTGCAGACCCCGGTTACCTGGGCCGATCTGCGAACCTGGGCCGATCGCACCCTCAAAACCGCGCGGCGCTACCTTTCCGCCCCTTCCCTTGGGGCTGGGGTGAGTGCGATCGCGCAGGATCTCAAGGCTGGGCTAGTCACGCTGAGCGATCGCATTGCCGGGCCACGGGCTCCGGTGCGCGGTGCCGTCGATCGCACCCCGCTGCACCAATCCCCCGCCTACGAGTTCGTGAATGAGACGGGCCAGCGAGAAAGCATCCCGACGGAAGCTGTCGCTACGGCTCTGCAATCGCCCGCCATCGGGTCACCGCCTAGGGCTCCGGCAGCATCACCCGCGCCTGCTGCGCCAACGATGTCGCCCGCCGAGGAAAATGAGCCAAAGGCTCCGGGCTCAAGGTGGGCCGATCGCCTTGGCGCGATCGCGGCCCAGACCCGTGTTATCACCCAATGGTTGGGTGAACTGGCCCAGCAGATGAAACCGAAACCCAAACCCCAGCGCACGGTGATCGACATCCCACCGCGTCCACCCTCGATTCCGCGATCGCCCGCGCCCGATTCAGTATCCACGCCCGACACCAGTTCTGCGGACGGTTCCCCCGCAACCGCGACCCCTGTGACGGAGCCGGAAGCCAGTCCGGAATCGCCATCGGCAGCGGCTCCCCTCGTCTCAACAGAGATTGACTTGAGTGCGGATGACGCCAACTGGGCCGAGGCAGCGGAGCCCGAGCCGCCCGAGCCCACCTCGGAAGAAACCACTACTGAACCGCTCGCGATCGCGCCTACGCCTTCTGACGACGATGAACCCCAGCCCCCCATGGCAGACCCCGACGCGATCGCGCCCCCAGTCGGCCCGCCCTTAGCAGACAGCAACTGGAATGACGACAACGAGGACAGCAACTGGGTTGACTAGCCGCCCCTGAACCTCGTAAAACTCACTCTGTTGGGCTGATTCGATTCGGCCTGAACTGACCTACTCTATTGATATGTTGTATTGGTATGTTGTTCGTGACTTTGCGATCGCTGATTGATGATGACCCGCGATCGTGCCAAAGTCCATCAAGCTCAAGCGATTCCGAGGCTTGAGTCGCCCATTCACCCTGCCCTGCCCACCGTGACAGAACCTACCCAAAGCTACAAAGACACCGTTCTTCTGCCCAAGACCAGCTTTGACATGCGGGCCAACGCCCCCAAGCGAGAGCCCGAAATTCAGCAATTCTGGGCAGATCAGCGCATCTATGAAACGCTGGCGGAAACGAACCCCGGTGATCCCTTTGTGCTGCACGACGGGCCGCCCTACGCCAACGGCGACCTTCACATTGGGCACGCCCTCAACAAAATCCTGAAGGACATCATCAACAAGTATCAAATCCTGCGGGGCCGTAAAGTTCGCTACATCCCCGGCTGGGACTGTCACGGCTTGCCCATTGAGCTGAAAGTGTTGCAGGCAATGGATGCCGAAACCCGCGCCGGGCTCACCCCCATCAAGCTGCGGAAAAAGGCCAAAGCCTTCGCCCTCAAAACCATCGATCGCCAGCGCGAAAGCTTTAAGCGCTACGGCGTCTGGGGCGATTGGGATACCCCCTACATGACCCTCCAGCCTGAATACGAAGCCGCACAAATCGCCGTCTTCGGCAAAATGTACCTCAAGGGCTACATCTACCGTGGACTCAAATCCGTCCACTGGAGCCCCACCTCCCAAACCGCCCTCGCCGAAGCCGAGCTGGAGTATCCCGAAGGCCACACCTCCCCCAGCATCTATGCGGCCTTCCCGATGGTGGCCGCATCCCCCGACGCAGAGGCGGCCCTCAGCCCCTACCTGTCAGACCTGGGCGTAGCCATCTGGACGACGACGCCGTGGACGATTCCCGCTAACCTCGCGGTGGCGGTGAATCCCGAGTTGACCTACGCCGTGGTGGAAGTGGCGGCAGGCAAACCCTTCCGGTATTTGATCATCGCGAAGGATTTGCGCGATCGCATGGCGACCCTCCTCGGCACCGAACTCACCCTCAAAGCTGAGCTCAAGGGCAAAGATCTCGAATATTCCACCTATCGCCATCCCCTCCAGAGCCAACTGCCCACCGACCTGCGCGGTGACACCAGCCCCATCATCATCGGCGGCGACTACGTCACGACCGAATCGGGGACGGGCCTCGTCCACACGGCCCCCGGCCACGGGGAAGAAGACTTCCGGGTAGGGCAGCGCTATGGTTTGCCCGTGCTGTGCCCGGTGGATGAGCGCGGCGACATGACCGCCGAGGCAGGGCCATTCCAAGGGTTGAATGTGCTGACAACCGCCAACCCCGCCGTTATCGAAGCCCTGGAAGCAGCGGGTTCCTTGCTGAAGCAAGAGCCCTACGTCCATAAATATCCCTACGACTGGCGCACGAAAAAGCCCACCATTTTCCGCGCCACGGAGCAGTGGTTTGCCTCGGTCGAAGGCTTCCGCGACCAGGCACTCCAGGCCATCCATGAAGTGGAATGGATCCCCGCCCAAGGGGAAAACCGCATCACGGCAATGGTGGGCGATCGCAGCGACTGGTGCATCTCTCGCCAACGCACCTGGGGCGTCCCAATTCCGGTGTTCTACGATGCCGAAACCGGTGAACCTCTGATCAACGAAGCCACCCTCACCCACATCGAAACCCTCTTTGCCGAGCACGGCTCTGACGCCTGGTGGGAAATGTCGGAGGCGGAACTGCTGCCCGAGCCCTACCGCAGCAACGGACGCAGCTACCGCAAAGGCACCGACACGATGGATGTGTGGTTTGACTCTGGCTCATCCTGGGCGGCAGTGGCCCAACGGCGGCCAGAGCTGCACTATCCCGTCGAAATGTATCTCGAAGGGTCTGACCAGCATCGGGGCTGGTTCCAGTCGAGCCTGCTAACTAGCGTCGCGGTAAATGGCCATGCGCCCTATCAGCGGGTACTGACCCACGGCTTTACCCTCGACGAGCAGGGCCGCAAGATGAGCAAATCCCTCGGGAATGTTGTAGACCCGAAGATTGTGATTGAAGGCGGCAAAAACCAAAAGCAGGATCCGCCCTATGGTGCGGATGTGCTGCGGTTGTGGGTGTCGTCGGTGGATTATTCTTCCGATGTGCCGCTGGGGGGCAATATCCTCAAGCAAATGGCCGATGTGTACCGCAAAATTCGCAACACGGCCCGCTTTTTGTTGGGGAATTTGCACGATTTTGACCCCGCCAAGGATGCGATCGCCCATGATCAGCTTCCGGAAATCGATCGCTACATGCTGCATCGCATCACCGAGGTATTCACCGAAGTGCAAGAGGCCTTTGAGAGCTATCAGTTTTTCCGGTTCTTCCAAACGGTGCAAAATTTCTGCGTGGTTGACCTGTCGAACTTTTACCTCGACACCGCGAAGGATCGACTGTACATCAGTGATGCAGAATCCTTCCGCCGTCGGAGCTGTCAAACGGTGCTGGCGATCGCGATTGAAAACCTCGCGAAGGCGATCGCGCCTGTGTTGTCTCACATGGCGGAGGATATTTGGCAAAACCTACCCTACGATCGCCCCTGCCCCTCGGTGTTTGAATCCGGCTGGATTCACCTCAAAGACCAGTGGCAGCAGCCCGCCCTTGCCGAGCGCTGGACACAGTTGCGCGGCATTCGCCAAGAGGTGAACAAGGTGCTCGAACAGGCCCGCGTCGCCAAAGATATTGGCTCATCCCTAGAAGCAAAGGTACTGCTCTATGTGCCCGACCTTGACCTGCGTAAAACGTTAATCACCCTAAATCCGACAGATAGCGTTGCGCCGGACGCCGCCCACGTGGACGAATTGCGCTATTTATTCCTCGTGTCTCAGGTGGAAGTGCTCGAAACGCCCGCCCCCTTGCAAGGACTGAAATGCAGCAGCGAATCCGATAGTTTGGGCATTGGGGTTGTGGATGCGGAGGGGCAAAAGTGCGATCGCTGCTGGAACTATTCCACCACGATTGGCACGGTGGCCGAGCACCCAACAATTTGCGATCGCTGCGTCGCGGCCCTCGACCATCGCTTTTAAACCCATCGGTGCAGAACTGATGCTGTCCCATCCTGTCCCGAGCGGTGGCTAGGTTCTCGGGAGCCTCACTGAGGGCGATCGCGCGATCGCCCTCAATGATACGTTCCCAAATTTCGGATAGGGAGCAGTTGCGAATCACCTTTGCAGCAACGCTACCCAGAACGTCAGCACTCGAAACCCTCAATTACTCTGCCGACTAAATCACTAAAGTAAGTTGCCAAATGCCGTTCACCTCTTGCACGCAAAAACCAGGAATAGTTTGAAGCAAATCAATTCATTTCATGTCAGGACAGACAGTTCGCATGACAGTTTTGATTGGATTCCCATAATAGTCGAAAAACTTTTTGCTCAGTAATATTAGGGTTGTAATTTTTCGTGGATGATTTGCCATTAAACCTTTGCTGATTTCTATCAGCGCAATCTTTAGATCATGGATCGATTTAATTTCAGCCACTAAAGTGGGCTGATAGCCTGAAATCTTTAGGGCGTGTCGAGCTGGAAGCGCTTTAGCACCCTCAGCCCTGAGCATTCTCAGCAAGCTGCCGTCCACACATCGAAATTTATTTGTCAACCTGCGGAATGCCGGGGAGAGGACGCCATCATCACAATTCAGGGCAGTTTAATTTTGTTCCAAGAACTGGGGAACCCGGCTGCGTTGCAGCGATCGCTCAAGCGACTCCCGCACCATCTCTGTCGGGACTTAACGTAGGGTTTACTCTGTTTTTGAGCGTGCATTGGCACGTCATCTGGGGGTGCTTTAGATTTTTGGAAAGGGTGTGGGAGTCAATGGATGGATCAGCGTATGGATTGGCGGGATCCTCCCGGGGGGTTGAAGTTCCGTCTTGGGATA
>JACYME010000153.1 GCA_015272155.1 Leptolyngbyaceae cyanobacterium T60_A2020_046 | reverse complement strand
CGGGCCTGCAATGGCGTGGTGAGTTCCAAAATGGCGCGGAAATCGAGGTGTTCCACGAGGCTTTGCAGGGTTTGGATTACGGGGTCATCGCCATGGGGCAGCGCTTGAATCAGGGCGATCGCGGCTTCATCATCACAATAAAGGGCGGCATTGTGGAGCGATCGTAGCCAATCCGCAGGGAAGATAGCCAGGCGATCGCTCAAACTCACCGCTGCAACCGGCGGGGGGTTAGACATCATCATGCGGTGGGGAGTTTGCAGGGGTAGGTGCCCCGGCAATATTTCCACCGGTAGCTCAACCCAAAAGGTTGTGCCTTGATTCGGTTCACTCTTGAGGCGAATTGTCCCGCCCATAATTTCTGCGTAGTGGCGACAGATGGTGAGCCCCAGCCCAGTGCCCTCGGCTTGATAGCGAAAGGCTCCTTGCTCAAAGGCGTTAAAAATAGTGGCCTGCTGATCGGGGTGGATACCGATTCCGGTGTCTTCTACGGTAAATCGTAGGATGGCGCGATCGCGCTGTTGTGAGCAGACACTAACCCGCAGCGCCACCCAACCTTGGGGGGTAAATTTTAGGGCATTGTTGAGCAGGTTCAGCAAAATCTGACGCAGCTTACCTTGGTCAACGGCGATCTGAGTTGGCACGTCGGTTGCCATAACGACCTGAAGCACAACCCCACGCTCGCTGGCCTTGGGGTAAACCATGCTGTACATCGACTCCAGAAGATCGGCAAGATCCGTCGGCTGGGCTTGTAATACGGTGTGTCCAGCCTCGATCTTAGAAAGGCTAAGGACGTTATTAATCAAACCCAAAAGGTGATCGCCGCTGCGCAAAATCGCCTGAAGGCTCATGCTTTGTTCGCGAGATAGATCCGTGTTGCGGGCCATCACCTGGGCCATCCCCAAAATGATGTTGAGAGGGGTGCGCAGTTCGTGACTCATGTTGGCCAAAAATTCGCCCTTCGCAAGGTTTGCAGCATCGGCGGCTTCCTTGGCCTGTTGCAGGGCGATCGCCTGTTCTTTCAAACGCTCAACCAATTGGGTTTGCTGCACGGCAATGCCAAGCTGTTCTGCGGCTTGCAGCATGATGCTAATCTCAGCAGCTTGCCACTGGCGCAGGGCTTGGTTTGCATAGATTGCTAGCAGCCCCCACAGTTCGGTGCCGTGAAAAATCGGAACAATAATATATGCCCTGGCTTGAAACTGCTCCAGCAGGTTGAGATAGCATGGCGGAAAATTCTCTGCATATACGTCATTGACTGCGCAATAGCTGCCCTGGGTGCGATAGTTACTGCCTTGGGTATCTTGCAGGTAGGTATCTGCAACAACTTCGGCCCGCACGGGGTCAAAGTACTGGACAACGCATCGATTGTCTTGCAGCGCAGAGACCACTTCAGGACTGTCGATGTCGGGCAGGAGAGGTCGCCAGCCCGCCGCCACAGACTCTGCCACAAATTCGCCACTCCAATCGGGATGAAAGCGATAAATGGCCACGCGATCGCCCCCCAAGACACCACGGAGTTCCATCACGGTGGTACGAAAGATGCGCTGGATATCAAGGCTCTGACGCATCTGTTGCACCACGCGGGAAATCGCTTGTTCTCGCATCAGGGATTGGCGTAACTCCAATTCCGCAAGCTTGCGATCGGAAATATCACGAATTAACAGCAATGCCTCATCGGGGCCACTTTTGACAATGCGAACTTCTTCGTGCTGGAAGCGATCGCCAACCCACAGACTTTGTTCGTAGACCTGCACTTGGTCGGTCGCGATCGCGCGCTGAATTTTGCTGAGTTTGCGCTGAGCCTGCTCGGGCGGCAACACTTCAAAGATGGATCGGCCCACTAAGTTGAGGTGGTCGGGCCACAGGTTCTTGACCTGGGTGTTGGTTTCAATATGGGCAACGTAAATGCCCTGTTGATTGACCCGCAGCATCAGGTCAGGAATCACCCGCAGCAACATTTGCTGGTGGAGGGTGCTCTGATGAAGTGCGGCTTCGGCTCGTTTGCGATCGCGAATATCCACCACCATCGCCAAATCGGCGATCGGGTTACCCGAACTATCGTGAATCAAGGAGAGAATGACCTCCGTCCAGATATAGTCTCCAGATTTGGCCCGATAGCGCTTTTCCAGGCGAATATGTTCCGTGGCTTGACGATAGAGGCGATGGATATCGGATGCATTGCTGCGCAGATCCTCCGGGTGGGTAATGTCCTGGTAGGTCATGCCCAGCAGCTCAGCCTCTGAATAGCCCAGTAACGTGCAAAAGGATTGGTTCACCAACAAAAACTGCCCGGTGCGGAGGTCGGCTTCGTTGATCCCCACGACGGTCTGCTGCACCACGGCGCGAAACCGGGCTTCGCTTTGGGCCAGTGCCCGCTTCATGGTGCGCTCTTTCGTGATGTCGAGGGTGACGCCGACAATGCGGTAGGGATCGCCGCTGTCGGTATAGTCAGCACAGCCTTGAATCAGCAGCGATCGCGGAGGCTGCTCTGCGGTGAAATATTCCACCGTAAAAGGTCGATGCTGGGCGATCGCCTCAGTCACGTGGGCCTGTATCCGCCTCTGCTCATCGGGGTCTATCGGGCGACAGGGCAACGTAAGATGCGTTTGCCAAGTGCTGGGTAGCGCAACGTCCCAGCACTCCAAACGAGCGGCCTCGGCAGCACGCCGCAACTGCGATGTCGCGTGGTGCAGTTGCGGCGCGTGCAGCGATTGGGTCAGGTAGGCCCGCAGACGACGCTGGATCAAGGCTGGCGGCAGTGTTGCGAATAAGTAGTCGGCTTCCTTGACGGCGCAGAGGCGCGCAAGATCGATTGCGGCTGCGGTATCCGCCCAAAACAAAATCGGTGCCGGGGACTCTAGCTCAGCACAGAGTGTGTAAGGGTCGGTCTCAAAGGGCAACACAAGGATTACAAAGGCAGGCGATCGCTGACCCAGCACCTCCCTCAGCGCGGCTCCAGTATGGACAGGATGAACAGGACAGTTAAGGGCAGTAATGCACTCAATCAGCAAGGGGGCGCTTTGATTTGGGTCGATCGCAACCAGCACATCCCCCGTGACTTCTGTCTGTTGCATGGTCGCGAATCCTAACCCTCTGCTACCCTGTCCGTAAAATTCCCTATCTTTCAGCCTGCCCATTTTCGCCATCACCTGAGCGGCGATCGCAGAATTCCCTCAGCAGGATGCCAAGCTTGGCAAAAGCATGTCGGGTAGAGTGACCGAAATTAGACAATCAGATCAGCGTTCTCCCAGCGGGATGACGTCCCCTTAGGGCTGCACCTTACCAAAGCGGCGATCGCGACGTTGATACGCCGACAATGCTTGATGAAATTCCGTTTGGTCAAAATCGGGCCACAGGGTATTGGTCACGTAAATTTCCGCATAGGCAAGCTGCCATAGCAAAAAGTTACTAATGCGCATTTCGCCACTAGTGCGAATCAACAGGTCAGGATCGGCAGTGCCCGCTGTATACAAGTATTGTTGAAACAGGGTTTCATCAATATCGTCAAGGGCAATCTTGCCTTCTTGGGCGAGAGCCGCGATCGCCCGACAGGCTTGCACAATTTCTTGGCGACCGCCATAGTTCGTCGCCACAGTAAAGCGAATGCCCCGGTTATCCACGGTTTTTGCCATCGCGCGTTCGATTTCCTCTCGCAGCGATCGCGGCAGCGCAGTCAAATCCCCCACAAACCGAATACAGACATCCTCCGCCATCATCTCCGCCAACTCTTGACGCAGCACCCGCTCAAACAGGGTCATCAAAAAGTCAACCTCTTCTAGAGGCCGCCCCCAGTTTTCCGTCGAAAAGGCATAGGCCGTCAGAGCCGGAATTCCCCAGTCACGGCAGCAACGCAGCAGCTTCTTTAGGGTATCAACCCCACGGCGGTGGCCCATGATGCGAGGCAACCCACGCTGACGCGCCCAGCGCCCATTACCATCCATAATCACCGCAACATGCTGGGGCAAGCGGCTCGCCTCCAGATCATCAGGAATCAGAGAATGCACAAGAGGCTCAGCAGTCATCTTTTTTCACGAGAGGCTGACGAAGGAAGGCGCAGCAAACGCTGCAAGAACGCCTGCCCCTGGCTGCGCAACTGCTTGCTGAGGCTACGCAATTGAGGAGTCATGGTATCTCGTTCCATCGACGGGGATAACTTAACACGCAGTAGCTCCCTCAGTTTACTGCTGGTCAGGGGCCGATCTAGCATTCCCCGCTCAGCCAGTGAGATTGAGCCCGTTTCTTCAGACACCACAATGCAAATACACTTTTCAACCCGTTCAGTAATGCCCATTGCGGCCCGGTGGCGAGTGCCCAACTGACGCGACGCCGATCGCTCCGAAATCGGTAAAATCACTCCCGCCGCTTGCACCCTGCCTCCCCGCACCAGCACAGCCCCATCGTGAAGTAGTGTGGTGGTTTGAAAGATGGTTTGCAGTAGCTCCTTAGACAACTCGGCATTTAACCGCACCCCGGGGACAGAAAAGTCTCGCTCATCAATGGGCTGATCCGTCTCCACAATAATGAGAGCTCCGGTGCGGTTTTGAGACAGTTCCTTCACCGCATCAACCAGTTCGTCAATCACGCTGTCCGCTTGGGGCGGGGGCTCGCGATGGGTGATCATCAACAGTTGCCCAAAGTGACCCCGCCCAATTTGCTCTAGCAGACGACGAAATTCACCTTGCAAAATAAAGGCCATTGCCACGGCAGAGCCCACCACAAGCTTGTCGAGCACAAAGCCCAGCAGGTCAAGGCCGACCTGTTTGCTCAGGGTGGCGGCCAGCAACAGCACAATAAAGCCGCGTACCATCCACAATGTCCGCCGCTCACCAATCAGCACGAGCATGGCGTACATCAACAGCAACACAAGGGAAATATCCAGGATGGGCAGGAGCCAACCTCGGAAGATATCGAGGATTATCTGCCCTTGATCCCAGATGTAACGCATGTGCGGTGCTGTTGCGTGAACCTAGCGGATGACAACAAGACGAGCTGCGGGGAGCCGACAGGAGAAATCACCAAAGGGCGCGATCGCGGATTGGGGTTCCATTCAGGCAAAATCAGTCGAGTCGGCTGAATTGTCGTCAACGCAGCCTCGAGCAGTCCCCACAACTCCCCCTACGCCAATCCGTCGTGGGCTGCATCCAGCGATGTCAGGTGGGCCGGCAAACAATCTTGACGAATTAAATCCTGCAACGTTTCGCGCTGAATGATGAGATGGGCATCGCCATCGTTCACTAAGACCGCTGCGGGTCGCGGAACGCGGTTGTAATTTGAGGCCATGCTGTAATTGTACGCACCCGTGGCTGCAATCACGAGGATATCGCCCGCAGTCAAGGGAGGCAGCACAGCCTCCTGGATGACCACATCTCCAGATTCGCAGTGTTTGCCAGCGATCGTCACAGATTCGGTAAGCGGGATCGACATCTGGTTTGCCGCTAAGGCCCGATAGACCGACTGATAGGTAATGGGTCTGGGATTATCAGACATGCCGCCATCCACGGCAACATAGGTGCGAATGTCGGGCACGATCTTTTGGCCGCCGACGGTGTAGGCCGTGACACAGGCGGAACCAATCAGCGATCGCCCTGGTTCACAAATCAGTCGAGGGAGGGCAATGCCCTGAGCCTCGCAGGCTTTTGCGACCGCAGTGCTCACGACCTTGACCCAAGCATCAATGCTGGGGGGATCATCACTCTCGGTGTAGCAGATCCCCAAGCCACCGCCAATATCCAGTTCCGAGACGGGCAGGCCATACTGGGCTGCTTTTTGGAGCCACTGCACCATCACGCCAGCCAAGTCTTCATGGGGCTGGAGTTCAAAAATTTGAGAGCCGATGTGGGCGTGCAACCCAATGCAGAGCAAACCTTCCTGCTTACTAACATACTGAAAAACCGTTTCAATTTGGTCGGGATCAAACCCAAACTTGCTGTCAAGGTGCCCGGTGCGAATGTATTCGTGGGTGTGGCACTCAATGCCAGGGGTAAGGCGCAACAGGATAGTGATGGGTTTGGCGGCGTTAGACTGGAGCATCACGAGGGTGCGCAACTCGTGCCAGTTATCGACAACGATGCGACAGTCTGCCTCGATCGCACGCGACAATTCCTCAACAGATTTATTGTTGCCGTGGAAGTAGATGCGATCGCCCGTTAGGCCGGCCTGTAATGCCGTATGCAGTTCACCACCTGACACGACATCAATCCCCAACCCCTCACTGGCAACAATGGCGCACACCGCCAGACAGTTCCACGCCTTAGAGGCATAAATTGCCAGGGACTCGCCAGGGTAGTGCTGCCGCATGGCATCCCGATACTGGCGGCAGGCCGTCCGTAGGGTCGCCTCATCCAAAATATAGAGGGGAGAGCCAAAGCGGTTCACCAAGTCCACCACATCGCAGCCGCCGATCATTAAATGATCGGCGGCGGATACCGTTGCCGTGAGGGGCAGGACGGATTGGTTAGGAGACGAGGCGGCGCGATCGCCCGTCGGCAAGTAGCGGCAACTGGTCTGAGAACGTTCGACAGTGGACACCATGAATTTTGAACCAACCTGTTCGGGCTAGGGTTTGCAGGCAGAGCAGCCGGGGCTAGGCCGCAGCTTCTGTCATCAATTCGCGGGGCTGCACACCCGCGCGGTCGTGAGATCGGGAGAATCTGAGCATTTAGCCTGCCCAATAGCCTAGTGTACAATCGTGGGTTGCGGAGTGTCCCTCAAAAACCATGACACCTCTCATCTGTCGTCCACTTGTCGAGACTGATATCACTGCCGTTTTGCACCTTGACCATCGCTGCTTTGGCGGCATTTGGACGGGAGCAGGCTATCGGCGAGAAATCGACAGCCCCAACAGCGATCTGTGGATCATGGCCCTTGGAGACGATGCCCTGGGCAACAAAATCGGCGATCCCAGCACTGCGATCGCCCAGGCTTCACCCCGACACCCGACCCACCGCATCATTGGGGTTGGCTGCGCTTGGGCCATCCTCGAAGAAGCGCACATTACCCTACTGGGCATTGATCCCGACTTTCAGGGCCAGGGGTTGGGGCAGTGGATGTTGAGCCAACTCCTGATGACCGCGCGCGATCGCCAGCTAACCCACGCCACCCTAGAGGTACGCGCCTCCAATCAAACCGCCCAAGCCCTCTATGGAAAATTTGGCTTTCAGACGGCTGGTCGGCGGCCACGCTACTACAACGACGATGAAGATGCGTTGATCCTCTGGCGCAGTGGATTGCAGAGTGATAAATTTGTCAAGGTTTTGCATCAGTCCCGAGTTACCGTTGCGCAACGGCTAGCATCCCACGGCTGGGTCGTGGTTGTTTCTAATAACAGCCACCCTTCCCCTGCCGAATTTCCCTACTTCCCTAAGGAATCCTTAAGGGCTCGATGAAAACCCTTAAGCCTTAGCCCATCAGCCCTGCATCCTAGACCGCTAGAGCAAAGACATAGACACGCTTTTAGGACTGTGGGTTTTGCCACAGTTCACCGATACCCCTGTGCTAGAATCAGTGTAGCCGGCGCGCAGCAGGTATTGGATTTCCGCTAATGTTTGAACGCTTCACAGAAAAAGCAATCAAAGTCATCATGCTCGCCCAGGAGGAAGCTCGTCGCCTGGGCCACAACTTTGTGGGCACCGAGCAGATTCTGTTGGGTCTCATTGGTGAGGGCACTGGCGTTGCCGCCAAGGTGCTCAAGTCGATGGGGGTCAACCTCAAAGACGCTCGTATCGAGGTCGAAAAGATCATTGGCCGGGGCTCGGGTTTCGTCGCGGTTGAAATTCCCTTCACCCCCCGAGCTAAGCGAGTGCTGGAGCTTTCCCTGGAGGAAGCGCGCCAGCTTGGACACAACTACATTGGAACCGAACATCTGTTGCTCGGGTTGATCCGAGAGGGCGAAGGGGTTGCGGCCCGCGTCCTCGAAAACTTGGGGGTTGACCTCTCGAAGGTGCGTACCCAGGTCATTCGGATGCTCGGTGAAACGGCTGAGGTTTCTGCCGGAGGCGGTCAGGGGCGTACCAAAACGCCTACCCTAGACGAGTTTGGTGCCAACTTGACCCAGATGGCCGCAGAAGGCAAGCTAGATCCTGTCGTTGGTCGTCAAACGGAGATCGAGCGCGTGATCCAGATCCTGGGTCGCCGTACGAAAAATAACCCGGTGCTTATTGGTGAGCCTGGGGTCGGAAAAACGGCGATCGCGGAAGGGCTGGCCCAGCGCATTTCCAACGGCGATATCCCAGACATCCTCGAAGAGAAGCGAGTCGTCACCCTCGACATTGGTTTGTTGGTCGCAGGCACCAAGTATCGCGGGGAGTTTGAAGAACGCCTCAAGAAGATCATGGATGAGATTCGCTCAGCGGGGAACGTCATCCTGGTGATCGACGAAGTCCACACCCTGATTGGGGCTGGAGCCGCGGAGGGGGCCATTGACGCGGCCAACATCCTTAAACCGGCCTTGGCTCGGGGCGAGCTTCAGTGTATTGGGGCAACAACGCTGGATGAGTACCGCAAGCACATTGAGCGCGATGCAGCCCTAGAGCGTCGCTTTCAGCCCGTGATGGTGGGTGAGCCCAGCGTCGATGAGACCATTGAAATTCTGCATGGTCTGCGCGATCGCTATGAGCAGCACCACAAACTTAAAATCGCGGATGAAGCCCTTGAGGCTGCGGCAAAGCTCTCCGATCGTTACATCTCTGATCGCTACCTGCCCGACAAAGCCATCGACCTGATTGATGAGGCTGGTTCTCGGGTTCGGCTGATTAATTCTCAGCTCCCTCCAGCCGCAAAGGAACTGGATAAGGAACTGCGCCAAATCCTGAAAGACAAGGATAACGCGGTTCGCTCCCAAGACTTTGACCGGGCTAGGGAATTGCGCGAGCGCGAAATGGATATCAAAGCTGAAATTCGCGCGATCGCCCAGGGCAAAAAGTCCGAAGGGGATGATGGAGACGACTCTCCCGTCGTCACCGAGGAAGATATTGCTCAAATTGTGGCTTCTTGGACCGGCGTGCCTGTGAACAAGCTTACCGAGTCTGAGTCCGAGAAACTGCTTCACATGGAAGACACCCTGCACCAGCGCTTGGTTGGTCAGGATGAAGCAGTGAAAGCGATTTCTCGTGCCATTCGGCGAGCTCGCGTCGGCCTCAAGAACCCCAATCGTCCAATTGCAAGTTTTGTCTTCTCTGGGCCTACAGGGGTTGGTAAGACAGAACTGGCGAAGTCCTTGGCCGCTTACTTCTTTGGCTCTGAAGAGGCCATGATTCGCCTTGATATGTCTGAGTTTATGGAGCGCCACACCGTTTCTAAGCTCATCGGTTCACCCCCAGGCTACGTGGGTTATAACGAAGGCGGCCAGCTCACCGAAGCTGTGCGACGCCGACCTTACACGGTCGTGCTCTTCGATGAAATCGAGAAAGCTCACCCCGATGTCTTCAACATGCTCTTGCAAATCCTAGAGGATGGTCGATTGACCGACGCCAAGGGCAGAACGGTGGACTTCAAGAACACCCTGCTGATCATGACCTCTAACATCGGCTCTAAGGTAATTGAGAAAGGCGGCGGCGGTCTCGGGTTCGACTTTGAAGAAAATCAGGCCGAGTCTCAGTACAACCGCATCCGTTCACTTGTGAATGAGGAACTGAAGCAATACTTCCGTCCCGAATTCCTCAACCGCCTCGACGAGATCATCGTCTTCCGTCAGCTCACGAAAGACGAGGTCAAGCAAATCAGCGATATTCTTCTGAAGGAAGTCTTTGGACGACTCACGGAGCAGGGCATTACCCTCGAAGTGACCGAGCGCTTCAAGGAGAGACTGGTTGAGGAAGGCTACAACCCAAGCTATGGGGCGCGGCCTCTCCGTCGAGCCATTATGCGGCTCCTAGAAGACACCCTGGCTGAGGAAATCCTGTCAGGGCACCTGCAGGAGGGTGACACAGCGGTCGTCGATGTTGACGAAGCGGGTAAAGTAACGATTCAGGCCAGCCAACGCCGGGAACTCTTGGCGCAAGGCGCAGATTAAGGCCAAATCCTAAACCAAAGTCACACGCCGTCAGGGATGTCCTTGACGGCGTTTGTGTTAAGCACATCAACTTTTGTAACGTGAACCTTCAGTTTTCTTGCCTTGCTGCAAAGCCAGCTTTGATAATGCTCAGTACAAGGGGTAATTCACGAGACTCCTTGCATTCATCACTGTTGTAGACACCCGGTACTGGAGTGTAGGCATGGGCTTTATTCAGAAAATTCTTGGCGGCCTGTTTAAGTTTCTTGGCAGCTTGTTAAAGATTTTTGGCATCGGTAAAAAGTCTGAGTATTTCATGGAAATCGATGACAGTCAGGTTGAGGCTGAGGCTCCGACGGGTGCTGCCGCCGCAGCGATCGCTGCGGAACCTGCAAAACCCGCAGCAAAAAGCAGCAAGCCTGAACCGAAAGCGGCCCCAGCCAACCCCGCCCCTGCGACCCCGGCAGCAACTCCGACCATGAGTCTCACTGGGTTTAGCGCATCGAAGCCTAAAGTTGAAGAAACCTTTGCAACGGATTTCTTAATCAATCCCAAATTAGTAAATGCCTCCCGCCGCCGACCAGGGCCGAGCTTGTCGATGTTCAAAGACATGGCCCGGCAGGTTGGTAAGACGCCTTCCATGGGGTAAGCCGACGCCTGTGATCACGGCATCAGCCTGATCAGAAATAATGATCGGGCTTCAGAGTTTGCGTAAGTCTGGGATGTCAGATCAAGACATGTACCGAAGGCTCAGATTGGAATCGTTTCGTGATTTGTCCTGGTTGAGCATTGCTTGGTCGGGACATTGTGCGTTGAAGGGGGTAATCCAATGCCAGGCGATCGCGATTGAGATTCTTGACGGCGTGTACCCAAGGATCGGTGTGTCAGTTTTGCACCGCGACTCATCCCCCATCTCCGCTCCCAAGAGCATCTGTACCGCGCTTTTCAAAAACTGAGATGTTCAGAATTTTGGAAATCATGTTCCTAAAGTGCCGCTCTGCATTACCTTAGGAGGTGCTTGACAGTCCTGTATTTTATCGTGTGCAAGGCGCTGTCTACCAGCATCCAGCACAGCCTATCGTTTGAGCTAACCTGAGATGCCGTTTCTAGCAGGCTTTGGGCGGCAACCTGCGCTCAGGGCCGTGAATACAGGCGGCGACGCGATACGATTGGGTGCTTCGCCAGGTTTCCACGCCATTTGACGAGTTGCCATGGCTTCTTTACCGTCATCTCCTCATCCTGAAGTTGCCACGTTTTTAAAGGCGTTGCAGCCCCGCATCCAGGCCGCGATCGCAACCCAGCACAGGCCAACCCCGCCAATCGTGCGCTGCCAAGTATTACACCAGCGGTTGTTAGTGCTAGCAGACGAAGCCCAGCCCGCTGTGGATTCAGCGACGCGGACGGCTCATTTTCGACAATTGGCAGTGGCAGTCAAGGCCGGATTAGCGGCAACTCCCTTACCAGAACAGTTGCTAACCGCAGCAGGACAAGTTCCCATCCGGCTCTATTTGCGTCACCTTGGGGAAACGAATCCCTATGCTGTGCGGAATTGGCAGTGGCAGCCCGCAGATGGCATGGCAAGCTTGTTTGACTATCGGAATACGGAACAGTCTCCTGAGGCCGTTGATTCAAGCGATGGAGCAGCGGAGACGGCAGGGGGAGCCTTAGTGCTGCTGCCATCTCCCACAGGACAGGGCGATGGCGCTGATGGGGAGTTTACGGCCTTTGGGGTAGGAGCCACGCCAAATACGACAGAAACGAGTGCGTCGATGCCAGCGGCAATGGTGATGGCGATCGCAACGCTCTTTCCTAGGCCGTGGCAAGAACCCCTGCGAGAGGGGCCGTGGCGCGCGATCGCCGGACTCGTCATCGTCGGTCTGATGGCCGGTGGCTTTGCCTATGGCCTGACGCGCCCTTGCCTGATTGGCAGTTGCCCCCGGCGGCAGGTCGCCAGCGACCTGAGTCAGGCAGCCCTGGCAGACCTCCACGCCAGCGCAACCCCGGCAGATATTGCCCAGGCCCACCAATCCCTGAGTCAAGCCATCCAACGGTTGGCGGTGGTACCGTCTTGGTCACCCCATTACAACGCTGTGCAAGCAGATCTGGTGCGCTATCGCACGCAACTGAAGGACTTGGAATGGGTGATGTCAGCCCAGCGCCACGCCACCCTTGCTGCCCAAAAGAGCCAAGATCCGCCGTTTCCAATTGCACACTGGGTTGAGATCCATCTGCTATGGCAGCGAGCGGTGAATGATCTGAAACGGGTGCCCAGCGGCAGCGCTGTGCAAGCCTTGGCCCAACGGAAGCTGGCAGAGTATGAAGCCAACTATGACACCATCGGGCAACGCATCGCCAAGGAAGAGGCTGCCGAGGCAAGCTTGAATGAAGCGACCCAAGCAGCCCAATTAGCAACCAGCCGCACGGAATCGGCCAATAATTTGGCAGGATGGCAGCGCGTTCAACAGGAGTGGCAGCGGGCAATCAATGCCCTCAACCGCATTCCTCAGGGGACGCTGGCCCACGTAGAAGCGCGATCGCTGCTACCGGAATATCGCCAATTTCTCGCCCAAGCCCAAACGCGGGTCAGCTTTGAGCAGGGGGGCGATCGCGCCTATCAAGCTGGCGTCGCAGCAGCTCAAGAAGCCCAAACTGCCGAGCGCAATGATCAGTGGACACGTGCCGTAGGACATTGGCAAACGGCAATCGCCCAGCTTCGCCAAGTCCCCATCGATACCAGCCTCCATGCCCAAGCTCAAGTCTTGCTCAACGCGTATCAAGCGGCCCGCGATCGCGCCCAGACACGGCTCCGCCAAGCCGTCGCCCTCCAGACCTTAGAGGCCGATCTCGCCCAAATTTGCCCCAGTGGCTCCCCCGTGTGTCGCTATTCCACCACCAGCCAATCCATTACACTGACAGTGCTCACCCCCTACGATCGCACGGTGTTGCAGTCCATTTCACCACCGGGCACCCAGGGCACGGCTCCCCAAGACACCGCCACCCTCGACCGGACTCATCGCTTTGTGCAGTCTGTCATGCAACTGGGCAATCGGATCCAGATTGAAATTGACCTAGTGGATCCAGCAGGGAACCGCTTCGCCCGCTATCAGCCGGAATATGGCGGCTTTGTAAAGCTCTAGGACTCTGTGACGGAAGTTTCCCTTTCCTCTGCCGCATGAGCGCTGCCGCTCCACCGAGAATTCAAAATTTCTAGCGGACTTGGCACATTCCGATTTTTCATGGACAGCAACCTGAACGGGAGATCGCGGGGCGCATCCGGTTGAACGAACATTCGTACCGCAACGATTGAGTCCCAAGCCGATGCTTCGCAACGCTGAAACCAAACTCAGGTCTCAGGAAAATTCGCAGTATTGCAGCGGAAGACTGAGTTAGGACGCTTTCGATTCAGAACTCAAGTCAGCCAGTGTGTTCAAGATGCATACTGTCCTGAGGAAACCTTCACATGCAATAGATTAAGTGCTGCCGATTGAGGCTTCCTCAACCCAAACCACACAGAGCAAAACGGATCTGCCCCCCAAGGAAGCAAATCCGTTTGAGCATAACGCATTCAGTGATGCCTGTGTCAATGGCCGTCGCGCCAAGGAAACTTAGCTATGACCACCGGACACAACACTTAGCAGAAGCGGCATATTCGCTGCGAGCAAATAGGCAAAAGTTGCGCCACCAATGCCACCGATCAAAAAGCCACCGGCAAACTCACTCCAGCCTTCGTCCGTGCTGAATGCCTCAGGTGGAGTAAAAGGAGCCGTGGACTTCGAGACACCAGCATTGACGCCAGCGCCAGAATAGAGAGACAGGCAGGCAGTCAAGATGACCACCAAAGCGGCTGCGCCCAACAGGCCCGCCAACCCAGGAATATCAGAGTCGCGCAGAGGGCCGAGCAACGCAAAGGGGCCATAGAGCAGATAGCCATGAGCCATCCCGATTTCTAGGCCACGACGCTGGGGGGACAGACCCACCCGATAGGCAGGGAGGTTGCCGATGAAAGCTTTGGTAAACGCGGAAGAGTTGAGCGGCGTTTCGAGATTCCCAATTTGGGGATCGCCAGCCGGCTTAATTGCATCCGTCATAAATTGTGGTTCTCCTACTCACACAGATTGAATCACAGCAGTTGCGCTGGGCCTAAGCCCACACCAAATCCAAGCGATCGCGAATACTACGGATGCAGCAGCAAATCGGGGAAGAAGCGGTTAAATTCAATCAAAATGCCTGCGGTGATAACCATCCACACCGTTGCCAGCACAGGCGCAGTGGACAGGTACTTCAACAAGTTATCCATTGAGGGCTCTCCTGAAAACAATGAACAGAGACACAGTCCCTATCGAGGGGAAACCGTGATTTCGTTGTCCTTCGCGAACATTTCGCCGCTGAGCATTTCCTTTGCCGCAGCAGCGGGCCAAGCAAAGCCAGTCAGCGAACATTTGACTGCCAGGGGCACATCAATGATGATTTCCTTCTCTTCGGGGCTCTTGTCACTGCGCACTGCGATCAGGTAAGACCGACCAACCCAGCCGATCCACCCGGCGATGTACAGGAACAACAGGCTCGGAATCAAGAATTCGCCCATGTGAGCCAGATCGCCATCCACAATCAAGTGAGGAAGGCCATCTTCGCCACAGAGGAGACTAGAGCTGCCGTAAAACTCGAAACGAGCCTTCGCAGCATCGGTGGTGGCATTTGCCGCGCGCTGCTGGAATGCAGCCGACTCGCCACAGGGGGTGAGGCCAGCAACATCTGCGGATGCAGGCATTGCAAAGCCAAACCAGAGTGAAACTACAATTGCTAGAGCAAACAACCGTCGCATACAGTGTTTCCCTTTATTACACAAAGGCCAAAGGTTTTGGACGCAAAACGTTAAGTTAATTCGTAGGGATTTTTACCCAACTTGGACGCCATAATACCCTGCAGCCGATACCCCGTAAAGCAAAGCTGGTGCGGGGTTTACATCTCTCAAAGTTATTTGCAGCGTTTTGTAAATGCCCACGATTCTTGCCCTGGAAACCAGTTGTGATGAGACGGCGGCGGCGGTAGTTCGCGATCGCACCGTCCTCAGTAATGTGGTCGCTTCTCAGATTGATCTGCATCGTCGCTATGGCGGCGTCGTGCCCGAGATGGCCTCCCGCGCCCATGTGGAAAATCTGGGCGCAGTCGTAGAGGCGGCCCTGCAAGAGGCCGGACTAGGCTGGAGCGCGATCGACGGCATTGCCGCCACTTGCGCCCCTGGCTTGGTGGGCGCGCTGATGGTAGGGCTGACGGCGGGCAAAACTCTGGCCATGCTACACCACAAGCCCTTCCTGGGAATTCACCATCTCGAAGGGCATATTTACGCCTCCTATTTAAGTGAACCCACACTAGAACCGCCGTTCCTCTGCTTACTTGTCTCCGGCGGGCATACGAGTCTGATTCACGTGAAGGGCTGCGGCGATTATGTGACCCTCGGGAAAACCCGCGATGATGCTGCGGGCGAAGCCTTTGATAAGGTGGCTCGGCTGATGGGGTTGGGATATCCTGGCGGGCCTGTGATTGATCGGCTGGCGGCGACGGGAGATCCCAAAGCCTTTCCGCTCCCGGAGGGCAATATTTCGCTGCCGGAAGGGGGCTTCCATCCCTATGATTCAAGCTTTAGCGGCCTGAAAACCGCAGTATTGCGGTTGGTTGAATCCCTGGAGGCCAAAGGCGTGGATCCCTTACCGTTGGAAGATTTGGCGGCAAGTTTTCAGGCGGCGGTGGTGCGATCGCTCACCAAACGAGCATTGACTTGCGCGATCGACCACGGCCTTACCACCATTGCAGTGGGGGGTGGGGTCGCCGCCAACCGGGGCCTACGCCAGCAGTTGACCGAGGCAGCGGCAGCCCACGGCATTCGCGTCCTGTTTCCCCCGATGAAATATTGCACAGACAACGCCGCCATGATCGCGGCGGCAGCGGCGGATCACTTCCAGCAGGGGCATCAGTCTTCCTTCGATCTGGGCGCTCGGTCACGCATGATGTTGGGTGATGTTATGACGCTTTATTCGATGCAGGATGCTGGCGATCGCGCCACCGTCCGGTAACGGATGCGCAATCCGATCGGGCATCGGGGCATCCTGTGGCGGCATGGGGCGGCGTGAACCGACCGTGGAACATAGCTCCCGCGATCGCACGTTTCCCCCTGCCCAAGCCAGAGCCTCTCAGAAGGTGACAGAGATTGAGGTTTCCCTGAAAAAATACGGAAATTAGGATTCCTGAGTGAACTTAATTTCGTGAAAATACAGAAGCAACCGTTGTTCCCTTTGTGCGTTCAACAACTCTTCACGACTTTTATCTCGGAAAGGGCATGAAACCCCTCTGCGAAGGTGGGAATAATTGGAGTAATGTGGCAATACTGCGAGAACAGAGTCGTCGGATTGCTCACAGAAGCGCATTTTCAGGCTAAGTGGTTAGCATGGTGACAAGAGGAGCTTCGCACGTTTCTGCCGTCACCGCCTCGCTGGCAACGAAGCGTTGTAAAGGTCACGCGGGTATATCACTGCACGCTGGGTCGCGATGAGTTACTGCATTAATCTAGATTGTCCCAAGCCTAAAAATCCTCCCCGTGTATCACACTGTCAGGCTTGTGGTGCAAGTTTACTCCTGCGCGATCGCTACCGTGCATTACGGGCCTTGGGCCGGGGTGGATTTGGCGCGACCTTTTTAGCCCGCGATGAATCGCTTCCAGGACACCCCCCCTGCGTCATTAAACAACTCCGCCCATCCGCAGATGCGCCCCATGTACTCGACATGGCCCGCGACCTCTTTCAGCGGGAAGCCAAAATCCTCGGTAAAATCGGCAACCACCCGCAACTGCCTCGGCTACTCGACTATTTTGAAACAAATCAAGAATTTTACCTGGTTCAAGAATTTATCAACGGCAACACCCTCCAACAAGAGGTGAAGCAAGGGGGGCCATTTAGCGAAGCTGGGGTGAAGCAGTTCCTCAGCGAGGCCCTGCCCATTGTGCAGTACATCCACAATAATCAGGTCATTCACCGCGATATCAAACCAGCGAACATCATTCGCCGCGAAGAAGACAAAAAGCTGGTGCTCATTGATTTTGGCGCGGTAAAAGATAAAGTCAACCCCACGAAGGCCAGCAGTTCTGATCAGACGGCCCTAACGGCCTACGCCATTGGCACACCGGGCTATGCCCCGCCCGAGCAGATGGCGATGCGCCCGGTCTATGCCAGTGATCTCTACGCCCTCGGCGTGACCTGTATTTACCTCCTCACCGGGTATTCGCCCAAAGATTTGTCCTACGACCCAACGACGGGGGAAATGCTGTGGCGCGATCGCGTTCAAATTAGCGAACATTTCGCAGGAGTTCTGCAAAAACTCCTTGAAATTTCAGTTCGGCATCGCTATCAGGGCGTCGAAGCCGTGCTGCGCGACCTTGACCTTGAGCCTTACATGGAAAGCTTGGCTCAAAACATGTCCTTTGTGCCAAATGGCCCCAACGGTCGCGCGACAGATCCGCCACCGGGCCAACCAGGCCCCAGCGCCTACGAACAGTTTCGGGATAACGCGAATTCCTCAGAAGATAAAGCGTCTTCAATTTCGCGAATGGCAGCGGCGATTCGAGCCCGCCGGGAGCGGGCCACCACCCGCACCTCCCCCGCCGCCGGTACAGACTATTCCCGCAACGGAAGCAGACGCAGTGCCATTAGGATGCAATCGGGGGGAAAAACGTCTGGGGGACGCGGCGGCAAACTCACGGCAGATCAGGTCAAAACGGCCTATGCTAAGGGGCGGCGCGACTTCTCGATGTACACCCTAACCCTGCTGGACTTGCAAAAGACCATCCTCAGCGGGGTGAATCTGACCCAGGCGAAGCTTCAGAAGGCGAATTTTCAAAATTCAGACTTGTCAGGGGCAAATTTTGGGCGGGCGGATCTGTCCCAGGCGACCTTTCGCAGCGCCAATCTTGGTCGGGCCTATTTCAGCAATGCCAATCTCCAAGATGCAGATTTCCGGGGTGCAGATCTCAGCTATGCCTCCCTCAACCAAGCGAATCTTAAGGGCGCAAACCTCTGTGGTGCGGACTTGACTGGGGCAAGGGTGACGGATGATCAGCTTGCAATGGCGCGGACGAATTGGGCCACGATTTATCCCAATGGCAAACGGGGTCTAATGCGTTAAGGCACGTTGTGCGAGGGGAAGTCGAGATCGCCTTGCTGGGTCATCGCTTGTTCGACAATCCTAAGACCGCCAATTCAGCCGGTACTGATGGGCTTGGCATAATGGATAGAGAGGCTTGTGGCGATTTCAGTGGTTCTGTGGTTTTCCTCAGGCGACCTGGGAGTTTCGTTAGGGCACTTCTGGCAGATCGAACATCCTCAAACCCGACCCTGACTCATCTCCATAAATTGGGTTGCCCATTCTTCATCATTGACTGAAGACACGGGCAGATGGGGCTGGACATCGCGATCGCGGGTTTCATTCTGTAAATCCGCAACGCCCAATTTTTGGTGTTGCGATCGCAATGCGCACTGAGCAAGCGGCGCGGTTGGGGCGTCACACATTGATCCGCAGAAATTGTCCCAAAATGCTCGATGCCTTTGGGAGGAATGCCCATCCCACCTCTCTAAAAAGTAGTATTTTTGTAACTTGTTCTCGTACCTCGGATTACATGGACGTTCAATCCTCAGACAAACAAGCTCTGTCCTGGGAAGGTAGTTGCCTCGCGATTGGGGTCACCCCCGCAGACCTCCCCCTCTCCGGAGGTTTAGCTGACCTCAATACACAGTTTTCAGGCTTGGTTGAAGAACTCATCGAAGAAGCTGAGTTTAAAGCCCAGCCCGGAACAACAGCGGTGATTCGGGTCGGGAGCAATAGCCCGGTGCGTAAAGTGGCGCTGCTAGGGCTGGGTGATTTAGACACCCTCACCCTCGATGGACTTCGTCGGGCCGGGGCAGCGGCAGCACGGTTAGCAAAGCGTGAAAAGTGCAAAACCTTAGGCATTCAACTGCCGGTGTGGCATGACAATGCTGACCTAAGTGCGCAGGCGATCGCAGAGGGCGCGACCCTCGCGCTATACGAAGACACGCGCTTTAAGTCCGAAAGGGCTGAGGGCAGTTTCCAGGTCGAGCGCATTGATCTACTCGGGCTAGGGAACCAGGGTGCAGCTTTACAGCGGGCTCGCCAGATTTGCGATGGCGTCATCTTGGCTCGAGAATTGGTCGCGGCACCACCGAATGTGGTGACTCCGGCCAAGCTGGCAGAAACGGCGGAGGACATTGCCCGCGATCACGGGATTGAGGTCGAAATCCTCGAAAAGGAAGCGTGCGATCGCCTCGGCATGGGTGCATACCTAGGCGTCGCCCAAGCCTCTGACCTGCCACCGAAGTTTATTCACCTCACCTATCGACCAGAAAGTACCCCGCGCCGCAAGGTCGCGATCGTTGGCAAGGGGCTAACCTTTGACTCCGGCGGGCTCAACATCAAAGCCGGGGCAGGCAGCATGATCGAAATGATGAAGTTTGACATGGGCGGTGCTGCCGCAACCCTAGGAGCCGCAAAGGCGATCGCGCAAATCAAGCCCGATGTTGAAGTGCATTTCATCAGTGCCGCCACCGAAAACATGATCAGCGGGCGGGCCATGCGCCCTGGCGATATTCTCACTGCTTCCAATGGCAAAACCATTGAGGTGAATAACACCGATGCCGAGGGGCGGCTGACCCTGGCCGATGCGCTGGTCTTTGCAGAAAAGTTGGGGGTAGATGCGATCGTGGATCTTGCCACCCTCACCGGAGCCTGCATGGTTGCCCTAGGGGATGACATTGCTGGCCTGTGGAGTCCCCAAGCAGCCTTATCTCAGGAGCTTACCCAAGCCGCTGAAATTGCTGGTGAAAAAGTCTGGCAAATGCCCCTCGAAGAAAAATACTTCGAGGGCATGAAGTCCCTTGTGGCAGACATGAAAAACACTGGGCCACGGATGGGGGGCGCGATCACAGCGGCACTCTTCCTGAAACAGTTTGTGACGGAAACACCCTGGGCTCATATTGACATTGCTGGCCCCGTTTGGAATGACAAAGAAGACGGCTACAACAGCCCCGGCGCAACGGGCTATGGTGTCCGTACGCTGGTGCAGTGGGTACTAGCCTGAGTTCGACTTACGCTTCCCTTCACTTCCGCCAAGGAATCATTGGGAGCATCCTTTGCAGTTACACCTCAGCCCTCAGCCCCTTCTCCCGTTTTGGAATTGGAAGAAGGGGCTTCTGGGTTGCAGTCCTTTTTCCGTTCCGGGAAAGGGCGAGTAGAGGGCGGCGCAAGTATGCCCATGATTGGCCATAACCTGAGTTCGGGTTAAGTCCTCAATTGCGTAAGACCGATTCTTTGCCCGAGGCTTTCCCCGCCTCGGAGGGGCCAGGGGTGGGTTTGCCGCTGGATTTCACCACCCCGTCCTGCGAACACCTCTCCCCAGGAGAAAAAATACGGGCCAATGGCTTACCCAAACTGACGTTGGCCATCGCTCAGATGCACGGGGCAAGGGTTACTACGGTTCAAGGCGGCGTCCTTAGGCGATGGCCCATCAGGGCACTGGCACTGCATCTAGTAGCGCGCTGATCAGGGTACTCGCCTGATGTCCCCCCGCCGGAATCAGGCGATGGGCCAAGACATAGGGCGCGAGGTGTTTGATATCGTCGGGGATCACATAGTCGCGATCGCTCAAAAATGCAAAAGCTTGGGCCGCCCGATGGAGCGAAACCGCTCCGCGTGGGCTGACGCCCAGGGTAATATCTGGATGGCTACGGGTAGCGCGCACCAGTGCCAACAAATAACGCTGAACACTGTCTTCCACGTGCACTTGGGCGCACTGGTGCTGAATCTCTGCAACCTCCTCGGGGGTGATGCAGGGTTGCAAATCCTCGGGACGGACGGGTGCTTTGAGGCGTTGGAGCATGTTTAACTCTTCAGCCTCTGAGGGGTAGCCGAGGGAAAAGGACAGGGCGAAGCGATCCATCTGGGCTTCGGGCAGCGGAAAGGTGCCCTGATATTCCACGGGGTTTTGGGTGGCGATCGCAAAAAAAGGTGACGGCACAGGACGCGACACCCCATCTAGCGTCACCTGATGTTCCTCCATCACCTCCAACAAGGCCGACTGGGTGCGCGGCGTGGCGCGGTTGATTTCGTCTGCCAGCAGCACGTGGGCAAACACCGGCCCCGGCATAAACTGAAATTCGCCGGAACTGGGGTTCCAGATGTTTGTGCCCGTAATATCTGTCGGCAGGAGGTCTGGGGTACATTGAATCCGCTGGAAATTGCCGTCAATGCAGCGGGCAAGGGATTTGGCGAGCAAGGTTTTTCCGACCCCTGGCACGTCTTCGAGGAGAGCATGACCACCTGAAAAAAGCGCCACCAGCACCAGGCGAATTGCGTCCTCCTTGCCGACGACGGTTTTACTTAAGTTATCGAGCAGTAGCGTTACGCGATCGCCCATAATCCTGATTTCCTGCGGTTGAATAGGCCTATCATGCCCCGACCCCACGGCGATCGCCCACCCCGAGTCGGGCGTAGGCAGCATCACAGTCGGCTTGGATTTGGTGCTTGAGGTGATCCAACGACTCAAAGCGCTGCTCAGGTCTCAAGAACGACTCTAGCGCCACGGTTAGGGTCTGCCCATAAAGATCGCCGTGCCAATCGAGGAGGTGAACTTCGAGGGTTTGCGCCGTTCCCGAAACAGTTGGACGCGTGCCGAGGTTCATCACCCCCGGCAGGGCGCGATCGCCCAACGAGCTCGATTCGCAATAGACCCGCACGCTGTATACCCCCGTGCGTGGCAAAAACTTATCTTGGGGAACCTGAAGATTGGCCGTCGGAAAGCCCAATTGTCGGCCTAATTGTTGACCTTGCACGACTCGACCATACAGGCAATAGGGCCGCCCTAAAAGGCGCGTTGCTGCTTCCAAATCCCCTGACAAAAGTGACTGCCGAATCCGGGAACTGCTAATGCGATCGCCCTCATCCTGGGCTAATTCAGTCACGGTCATTGTGATGCCGTGCTGGGTGGCAATCTCACAAAGCAGCGCAGCATCGCCCTGGCGACGATGGCCAAATCGAAAATCTGCCCCAATGCTAATGTGCTTGGCCTGGAGGCGCTTCACCAAAATTTCTTGCACAAAATCTTCAGCGGAAAGCTGAGCTAACTCTGGGGTAAAGGGCAACAACACCAACTGCTGCACGCCGAGCCGTTCCAACAGGGCAGCTTTTTCATCCAGAGGAGTTAGCCACGGGCGCGTCTGGCCAGAAAAAAACTCGCGGGGATGGGGGTAAAAGGTCACGACTGTCGAAAGGGGGCAATCGTGACCGGATTTCCTTCGGAGATTACCGCCATCTGGGTCAGCCTCTGTTGTTAGCAGGGTTGCAGAGCGATCGCTAAACCCCCAGAGTGCGATTGGCCGCGCAGGCACGATCGCCCCGGACATCGCCACCACGGGCGCAATGACCGCCTGATGCCCGCAATGAACACCATCAAAATTGCCCAAGGCAACGACCGTTGGGCAAAATGCCGTAGAAAGAGAAGAAGTGACCCACACGGTTCACATTTTGACACAGTTCTAACCAGACCGCTTTGAGCCGATGACTTTTCGCCCTTGTCGGCCTGCAACGGCAACGACGAGCATCCCGCTTTGACCCACATAAGGACAAGGCCGATTCACTACCTTGGAACTAGACAGGCGATCATGCAGCAGCGCTAAGCATGAACCACAGGGGGCTGCTGGGCTTCCATCAGATCGATTACCATGCCCTCCTGGGCCACCACACTATTCGGGAACAGTTCCTTCGTGTTTTGGGCCACTTCATCCATGAAGTCATCGTTGTGCAGCGGGTCGTGGTGAAAAATGACCAGCCGCTTTACGTTGGCCGCCTTAGCAACCTTAACCGCCTCTTGCCAAGTGGAATGTCCCCAACCCACCTTGCTAGATTTTTCGCTGTTGTATTCGCTGTCGGTATAGGTTGCGTCGTAGATCATCACGTCCGCATCCCGCGATAGCCACAGCACGTTCTCGTCGAGGCGATCGGGATAGTGCTCAGTGTCACTAATGTAGGCGGCCACCTTGCCCCCCCAACTCACGCGATAGCCCACTGCCTCGCCAGGATGGTTAAGCAGGGCCGTTTCCACTTTGATGTCTTTGACCTGTACCGTTTCACCTACCTCAATGTCACAGAACTTGAGGTCAGCCCCCATGATTTGTAGCGGTACGGGGAAGTTGGGGTGCAGCATCTGGTCATTTAGGCGCTGTTCAATCGTTGAGCCGTTGGGTGCGATCGCGCCATAAATTTCAAATTTGTTCCCGGGAACAAAGGCAGGCACAAAGAAGGGAAATCCTTGAATATGATCCCAGTGGGAGTGCGTAAAGAAGAGCTTGGCATCGAGGGGCATTTCAGAGAGCAGCTTCATGCCTAACACTCTCAGCCCCGTCCCCCCATCAAAGATAAGGAGCTGGCCATCGATCCGCATCTCTAGGCAGGACGTATTGCCGCCATAGCGAACGGTTTGTGGCCCTGGACAAGCGATGCTGCCCCGAACGCCCCAGAAGCGAATCAGAAACTGGTTCTGTGTGTCAGACATGGGTGTGCTGCTTCGAAAATAGCAAGTCTGTTGTGGAATATGCCCCGCTGCCGATGGGTACTACTCCCAATTTTATTGAAAATCTTGCGAGGTGGCCCCTCTCAGCTTTGACTCAGGATAGATCTGCATCGCCGCCCTGGAGAAAATCTTTACAAAGTCTCTTAAAAGATTCAGGGGGGCTCCGTCTCTTCTCTACGCTTTTCCGGGATTCTCTGAGGTATCAGGATGAACTGGAATCGCGCCAATTTGTTTCTGCCAGCGGTTGAGCTGGTCGAGGCCCAGAAGCGAAGTCAGGTTGTATTGCAAGGGCGTCACCGTGATGTAATTCGCTTGAATGGCATGCACATCGGTTGGAACGTTCACCAAATCGGTAAAGGGGCTGAGTTGTTGGATTTGGGCCAAGAGCGGTTCATAGCCATCACAGAGGCCAGTTACGTCTTCTAGAACCTCTCCCGCCAACCAATAATAGGCTTTGCCCCTAGGGTCGGTGCGTTTTTCAAACAAATCAAAATATCGTCGAATGCCCTGACGGGTGATTCGTGCGCCCTGAATGTCAGCTTCAGCCACAGGGGGGATGTTGATATTGAGCAGAAGCGGCATTTCTACAGGGTTCTTTGCCAGCGTATCAATGAGGCTCTGGGCAAATTTTGCCCCGGGGACAAAGTCCTGATGGGCAAAGCTGGCCAGGCTCAGGGCGATCGCAGGCATTCCTTCAATCACGCCTTCCATTGCAGCAGAAACGGTGCCGGAATAGAGTACATCGGTGCCCAAGTTAGCGCCGTGGTTGATGCCAGACAGCACCATGTCTGGGGGCTGGTCGAGCAGTGCGCCGATCGCGAGTTTGACGCAGTCTGATGGCGTGCCCGAGCACGCCCAGGCCCGCACGCTGGGGTGAAAGATGCCTGCGACGGGTTCAGCACGGATAGGTTTGTGAAGGGTCAGGCCGTGCCCTGTGGCCGATCGCTCGCGATCGGGACAGACCACGGTGACGTGGTGCCCGGCGGCGGCGAGGGTATTCGCCAAGACGCGAATGCCGAGGGCAAAAATACCGTCATCGTTGCTAATCAGCAGTTTCATGCAGTTTGGCAAAGGAAAAGGATCAACTACACCAGCATTCCTCAGGCTTTAGGATTGGGCAGTGGCCCAGTCCACAGAAGGGGGCACTTCAGAATTTCGGGGGAACTGATCCATTTCAGCATTCCCTGAAATGGATCAGTTCGGAAAACTCCTCTCCCACGTTAACGCCTGAGATTCGAGGCGTTGGGAAAACCCGGCGCGGCGATGACATCCGAACCCGCGATCGCCCGTCATCGCGATCGCGGGTTCCTAGGGCAGACTTGATGGGGCAGACGGGGTGAATGGTGAGCAAAATTCCGAGGAAGGCCGCACCCAAGCAGCCTAAGCGGGCATCAACCCCATACACTAGAGGATGGCAGACCGTGGAGCATGGACAGAGTTATAACGCTGTTGCGACTCATCCCCTGCGGCCAACCCCTCCCGCATCAACGTAGTAGACGACCATGACGACTGGCATGACCTCCCCGCAAACAAGCCTGGAAGAGCAACTGACAACGCTGCAAGAGACGGCGATCGCGGCGATTGCAACCGCCAGCGATCTCGACAGCCTGGAACAACTGCGCGTGAACTACCTGGGCAAGAAAGGACAGGTTTCCAAGGTACTGGGGGGCATGGGCAAGCTAGCACCCGAGGATCGCCCCCGCATCGGGACCCTGGCCAATACCGTAAAGGATACTTTGCAAGCCCAACTGGACGAGCGCAAAGCGTCCCTTCAATCCGCCCAGATTGAGGCTCAGCTCAGCGCCGAAACCCTGGATGTCACCATGCCTGGGGTCTATCGTCCCCAAGGGCACATCCACCCCATCAACAGCATCATCGACCAGATCACGGAAATCTTTGTTGGGCTCGGCTACACCGTGGCGGGTGGCCCCGAAATTGAAACCGACTATTACAACTTTGAGGCGCTCAACTTTTTGCCCGATCACCCTGCCCGCGACATGCAGGATACGCTGTATCTCCCCAATGGCGACCTCATGCGGACGCACACCTCCAACGTGCAAATTCGCTACATGAAAGAGCACGAGCCCCCGTGCCGAGTGTTGGCGACGGGGCGCTGCTATCGGCGGGATACCGTGGATGCAACCCACGCCGCTGTGTTTCACCAAATCGAGTTTTTCGCGGTGGATAAGGGCATCACGTTTACTGACCTGCGCGGCACGATTCGAGCCTTTATTGATGAACTGTTTGGCGAGATTCCCATTCGCTTTCGCCCCAGCTTTTTTCCCTTTACAGAGCCGTCGGCAGAGGTGGATGTGGAATGGAATGGCCGCTGGCTAGAGGTGTTGGGCTGCGGCATGATTGACCCAAATGTCCTGGCCGCAGTGGGATATGATCCCGACGTATATAGCGGGTTTGCCGCTGGGCTAGGGGTGGAGCGGTTAGCGATGGTGCAGCACGAGATTGACGATATCCGCCGCCTGTACAGCAGTGATCTGCGATTTTTGCGTCAGTTTTAAAGACGGGGGCGATCGCGATTTCCCCGCCCCGCCCATTTCAACTGCCACTCCACAGGGATGCCAAAACGAAACGCACCCGTTCTTGAACGAGCGCGTTTGTGTTCCAGAAACCTGGCACAGGCTACACGGCAAGGCCAGTGGGGCAGGCCACCCCAGTGCCACCTAACCCGCAATATCCGCCGGGATTTTTGGCCAGATATTGCTGGTGATACTCCTCTGCGTAATAAAACGGCGGTGCGTCTAGGATTTCCGTCGTGATTTGCCCATAGCCTGCAGCGTTGAGTTGCTCTTGATAGACCTGATACGACGCCTGGGCCAGCGATCGCTGGCTGTCGGAATAGGTGTAAATCCCGGAGCGATACTGGGTGCCTACGTCGTTGCCTTGGCGCATCCCTTGGGTGGGGTTATGGTTTTCCCAAAAGACCTTGAGAATGCCCTCATAGGGAATAATCTGCGGATCAAACACCACCAAAACGACCTCGTTGTGGCCGGTCATGCCCGAGCACACCTCACGATAGGTGGGGTTGGGGGTGTGTCCAGCCGCGTAGCCCACGGCAGTGGTGAAGACGCCTTCAGTCTGCCAAAACTTGCGCTCAGCGCCCCAAAAGCAGCCCATGCCAAATAGCGCCGTTTCCATACCCGCCGGGAAGGGCGGCTTGAGGGGATTGCCATTCACATAATGGCGATCAGGGACGGGCATTGCTTCGCTACGACCCGGCAGTGCCTCCGAGGCGCTGGGGATTGAGAGTTTTTTACCAAAGCCAAATAGCACCATGAAAATTAAGCCTGGGAAGTGTCACTCCTATCATCTTAGGCCAAGGTTTTTGTGGAGTGGGGTGGGCAGCGATCGGGAAAAAAGGAATGTAGCGCAGGCACCGACGAGGGGACGAAATGTGTACTAGGATGCTTGGGTTTCAACTGATTCTGGACTTTAGCCTTGCATCGTCTATGAGTGACCATTCTCCAGAACCTTTAGACACGGCCCCATCGGAAGCACCCGGAGCCGAGGGCGCGATCGCCCGATTCTTTGATTTTGAGACCCTCAACACCAGTCTCCAAATCGAAGTGATTGCGGGGATCACCACCTTCATCACAGTGGCCTACATTCTGGTGGTGAACCCCAGCATTTTATCGAGCGCCATTTTTCTGACTGAAAGCGGGGATTTGTTTGGCGAGCTTGTGGTAGCCACGGGCATTTCTGCCGCGATCGCCACCCTCGTCATGGGGCTACTCGCCAACTACCCCATTGCCCTTGCACCGGGGATGGGGCTCAACGCCTTCTTTGCCTTCTCTGTGGTGCTGGGCTTAGGCATCGACTGGCGAGTCGCCCTAGCTGCCGTCCTCATCGAAGGCATCATCTTTATTCTGCTGACCCTCAGCAACGTTCGTGCCCAGATCATCACCGCCATTCCCGAATGTCTGAAGCGGGCCACCGCTGCCGGAATTGGCCTCTTCATTGCCTACATTGCCCTGTCGGGAGATCCGGCAGTGGAGGGCGCAGGCATCATCGTGGCCTCGGAGGCCACCAAAACCACCCTAGGCAGCCTATCCCAGCCCGAAACCCTAATGGCCCTGGCGGGAATCTTGATCTCTGCGGCCTTCGTGGCTCGTCGGATACCTGGGGCGTTGCTGTGGGGCATTTTGGCGACTGCCCTGCTGGGATGGATTCTGGGCATTAGCCCTTGGCCCCAGGGCATTGTTGGCCCCCCGATTTGGCCCGCAGATCTCTTTGGCCAAGCGTTTTCTGGCCTAGGTCTGATTGGCGGCGTCGGCATTGCGAACTTCCTCGCGGTGGTGTTTGTCTTTCTCTTTGTCGATTTGTTTGACACGGTGGGGACGTTATCGGGCATTGGCATCCAGGCCGGATTTGTGAACGACAAGGGCGAACTACCCCGGGCCAACCAAGCACTGCTCGCCGATGCGGTGGGCACGACGGCGGGCGCAATTTTGGGCACCTCCACCGTAACCAGCTACATCGAGTCTGCTTCGGGCATTGCGGAAGGCGGGCGATCGGGCTTTACGGCGGTGGTGACGGCGGGCTGTTTTCTGCTGTCGATTTTCTTCATTCCTCTTCTATCGGCGATTCCGGGCTATGCCACAGCCCCAGCGCTGATTTTGGTGGGGGTGCTGATGATGGGCAGTGCGGCAGGGATTCGCTGGGCGGATCCGGCGGAGTCGATCCCGGCGTTTCTCACGATTTTGCTGATGCCCCTGACCTACTCCATCGCGGAGGGGTTAGCGGTGGGCTTTATCGTGTATCCCTTGGTCAAGGCCTTCCAGGGCAAGGGTAAGGAGGTAAGCTGGGTGGTCTGGCTGTTGGCCGCTGTGTTTGTGTTGCGATTTGTGTTGATGGGGCTAGGGGTCGCGTAACTCTGCGGTCATTCCTGCCATGATGAAGCCGCGCTGCTTTGGTGTGGGGTGTGGGCGCAATCGCGAATCCTCAAGTAGTCTCAAGAAGCTGCGATAGCTCAACATTCCCGACAGTTTCAAGAGCGCAGCTTGCGGTGCGATGGGGCACTGTGTGAGCATAACAAGGCATTGATGGTTGAGCGTGGCAAAGGTGACACAGGCGTCATTGGAAATGGACGGGTTGCTTCGGCTCGGGCACGGGGCAACTGACAAACTCTCTGAGGTGTATCGTCAAAACGCACGGGTTTATCGCCGCTATGGTCGGTGGTTTTTATTGGCATTGCTCGCGGCTTTGGTGGATGGCAAGCTGTTGATTGCGATCGCGGCAGGGCTCTCGACCTATCGCCTGGTGGCGTGCGATCACTCCGAGGTTGATTGCCAAATCACGCGGGTGCTGCACCACCTGCGTCGCCTGTTGGCAGATCCTCAGCGGCGACGATGGGTTCTGACAGCCTCCGCATTTGCGGTGACCTATGGGACAGCAGCCCTCTGGGCTGATCCGGGAACGGCTTGGGCACCGGTCGCAGTTTTGACATTGGGCATGACTAATGCGATCGCACTGCTGGCACTAAGCCAACGCGATCGCGCCGCCACACCACCAGAATCGTCCGTGCAATCTCAGGATGCTGCTTTAGGCGGCGATCGCATAGCCAGCCAGTGGCATCTCCTGACCCATGCGGATCCCCTCCGTCGGCTCATGGCGGTTCGCGACCTGACTCACTGGGCCACTGCAAGGCGCGATGTCACCTATGTGCCAGGGTCGCCCGTGACGCTGCGATCGCACCTGATCGACTGCTTTCATCTCATGCTGGCCCAAGAGCCCGAACCCCTAGTGAGAACCGCCCTTCGCGAAGCGTTGACCGCGCTACACCCGACCACCGCTGCATTACCCCAGGGCACACTACCGCTTTCATCCCTTCATTCCAATCGCCAGCGCGCCGACGCCCCCATTCCAGAAAACTTCACTTCGCTGGATGCCTACAACAACTACGTTGAGCTGTTGCCTGAGTAACACACAGCAGGCATCTCATCCCCTCCCATCCGTCACGCCCCTTACTCCTAAACCCAAGCTGCCCCGCATTATTAGTCTGGTTTGTACGGTGCTCTACTCGCCAGCCCTATCATTCTTGAAAATTTGATTACATTGCCATCAGAATGAATCGTTTTACAGTAGAAGTCATCTCGCAAACCCTAAATCCTCAGCAGGTTATTTATGCCGGGATGCATCAGGATTATGCGGAGGAATTTGTTGCCCACGATCGCGATCGCTGGCCCAATGAAGCCCGATGTGGCGACATTGTCGTCACCAATTTACTGAAAGGCGGACGCGGTCACTACGGCCCTTTGGAGCATCCTCAAATTGTGCTGAATATCGGGTGGTTTCCCCACAGCACCATGCAGCAGATTCGGACACACCGGGTGGGGCTGTCCTTCGATGTGCAGAGTTTTCGGTATACTGGCCAGCGCATCTTAGATGTCGTGGAGGGCAAACGCGACGTTGAAGAAGTCTTCTACCTGCGGCCCCTGGGCTTTTATACCGATCGTCAGGGCAAGAAGTATGAGTACACCGAAGCCCAACGCCAGCAGGATGTTGACTGGTGCTTGGAAGCGAGTCGCCGCTATCAAGAGCGCATCCAGCAAGGCTTTTCGGAGGAACATGCACGAGGGCTGATTCCCTTTGATATTCGGCAACATTGGGTGATGTCGGCAAATGTGCGATCGCTCATGCATCTGCTCGATCTGCGATGGAAAGCAGACGCCCAATTAGAAGCCCAAAAAATGTGTGAGCTGATTTGGCCTCACTTTCAAGACTGGGTGCCCGCGATCGCGGCCTGGTATGAAGAGAATCGCATGAAAAAAGCCCGTCTTGCACCATAACTCGCCTTGCGCCATCAATTCAGCGTTTGCGATCGCATTTCTCCGGGCAGCGGTGAGCCTGTCAACTTCCTAGCGAGGAGAGCGTGGCTGAGTTTCGCGAAACCTCGCACCCAGCTCCGTACCCGCCAATCTTCCTATGGAATTAAGGATTTCACAGTTTTTTGATTCCCAACAAGTTTTCAACCTAGAGTTTTAATTTGTCTCGCAAGATTGCTTTAATTCTCGTTTCTTTGAGAGATGTAAAGCTAAAAAAAAGGGGGATTTCTGAGTCTATTCAGAAATAAATGAAGAACAATAGGGACATCGGTTAAGCAAGGTGGAGAGGAGGTGAGTGCTCCATCGTGATGCAGTTTAATCCTAATTCCTCCTGAATCCTAGAAGCGAAGAGTACCTCATTATCAATGCGACTTCCTCAGAAATATGTCCTGATTCTAGATGAGCAGCAGCGCTGGCTTGGCGGAGCGGACTTTCCGCTCGCATCTGCAAGCCTGTGTGACATTTTTGTGGCGGCCTCCGCAGAGCAAGCCCTCGAAAAAGCGCGGCAAACAACACCCTGCCTAGTGATTTTGGTGGGCAGTGACCTGACTTGGGTTAAAACTCAGGTTCATGCCCTCAGGGGATCAACGGGAAAAACCGAGGTTACGATTGTTGCCCTCACTGAGTCGAGCCATCCCAATTGGGAGCCCCACGACGACACACCCGACGTAGATGGGTTTCTGGTCAAGCCGTTGACGGACGATGTGTTGACCTCGCTGGTGCAGTCTGCGATCGCGAAGCAATCCTATCAGCACGCACCACTGCCGCCCCCGTATCCCACATCCTATGCCTACTACTCGCCCTCCTAGCTGCTTATCGTTGCGGGATAATCCATCCCGCATTCAGTGCCCAGTCGAGCCATCCGTCGTGACACTCCACCCTTGGCTAAGGGAGAATATCAAAAGGTAGCGATCGCTCCAAGCTCGCCTGCACAGATGAATTTTCTGCAAATGTGACCGAGTTCACGCAGCGATCGCGATTAATCCTGAGATATTAGACCCCATGAGGAGTCAGTTGTCTTAGGAACTGAGGCAAAAGGATTAGGCTGCCTAAGGCACTGATTAAGCTCAGCAAGTGATCCCGTGTTTGCATCCTGTGAAATATACTCGGTGCCCCTGCCTATCCAAACGCTCGGGCGCATCTAGTCACTGTTAAAACCGTGTGAGCGAAACCAATGTGACAACTTGAGGCAGCCCTCTTGGGGTAAGTTGCACAGCTAGCGCCATCAAAATTCAGGGTGCGATTCATCAACACTCACTCCCATATTTGGAGGGGGAATTGTGCTGCCTAAGGTCATTCCAGAAAATCAGGCCCAAATGTTTAAGTTTTGGTTCAATGGTGACATTCAAGACGGAATGCGCTATCGAAACGAACTGTATTACCGAGTACAAAGATGGTCGAGTCAAGATCGTCCACAGCTTTATCACATAGCCTGCAAACTGACCCAACAGGGCGCTGATGTGCTGGTTACGGTGGATGGCGAGCACGGCAGTTTATGGGCCAGTCTCCGCAACCAAAAGATTGTTGCGGCTGAGTTTTCGACCCATTTACCATTGCCATCCATCGATACGCTGTTGGCTGCGCCAATGCGATCGACAGAACCACCCCAACCTTCCGATGCCCCTGCCTCCCTTGAGAATGCCTAGGGCTGTATGACGAAAGTCTCCCCGACCTTTTGAAGGACGACACCTTGGCCCCAGGCCGTACACCCCGCCGCCCCATCCAATCAACTTGATTCCGCTTCCCAGATTTTAGCCCCCATCAAATCAAGATTAACTGAGACGCAGCGGGTAACCGGAGAGTCCTGTGGAACCCGCTGCGCAGCTTGCAGTCTGAACTGAATAGTATATCGATGGCGATCAGTCGTGGGGACGCTGGGCGCTGGGCGGAAATTCACGATACCCTATGGAGCAGGCGCTCGATTGTCCGCCGAACTGTTCATTGGATTTAGGGTTAGCTATGATAGCTCGCTGGCTTCGATCAACTTGGCCGATTTGGATGCTGGGAATGACGTTGGGGGCTGTCCCTCACGCGATCGCTGCTCCCCCAGAAACTGCGCCAGCGGAGCTAACTGCCGCCCTTTCGGAGCTTGAAGCCGCCGCCAACCGACAGGATCTTGCTGCCGTCATGGCGTTTTATGGCGATAGCTATCGCCATGCCGATGGATTTAACCGCACCCAGTTTGAAGCCACCCTACGGGATCTGTGGGCGCAGCAAACCACCATCACCTACGACCTTGAGCTGTTGTCGTGGGAGGCAGAGGGGGCGGCGATCGTGGCAGAAACATTGACCACAATTCGCGGCACTCGTCTTCAGGACGGGCGAGAGTTTGACCTGACAGCGGATGTGCGATCGCGCCAGCGCTTTGAAAATGGCCAAATCGTCTATCAAGAGGTGATTTCAGAAGAGGCCCAGCTCACGTCGGGAGAAAATCCGCCCACGGTGCTGGTGCAATTACCCGCAACCGTCAAGCCAGGGGCACAGTACGGGTTCGACGCGATCGTGCAAGAACCCCTCGGTAATCGTCTACTGCTAGGGCGCGCAGTTGAAGAAGGCGTCACCTCGGAGGGTTTCTTCTCACCTCGACCTATTGACCTAGAACAACTTGCTGCTGGAGGGCTGTTCAAAGTTGGGCGTGCGCCGAGCCAGGCAGACCAGCGCTGGATCTCAGCGGTGCTGGTGCGGGAGGATGGCTTCGTGATTCACACCCGTCGCTTGCAAATTGAAGAATAGTCGGTAGAACTGCCCCCGT
>JACYME010000114.1 GCA_015272155.1 Leptolyngbyaceae cyanobacterium T60_A2020_046 | reverse complement strand
GGGCATGACTTGGGTAATCGGGATGGTGCCCGCGATCGCCCAAACCAGCGATCCCGACGCCTACCTCAACGCGCTGTACCGCTTTTTGCAGGATGAAAACCCCCTCGCCTATCAACTCGCGATGGAGGTCTTCACCGATCAGGACAACCTGGAGTATGCCCAGGTGATGTGTGCCGCCTACGACGAGGGGTACTCGGTCAATCAGATTATTAATGAGTTTTTTGCGGGGGCCGAGGTATCAAGCCTGAGCCCTGAAGAGCAGCAGATACTCGCGGCTTACCTCGGTGCGCTGATCCCAGCCAGTGCGCTGTATTACTGCCCGGAAAACTGGCCCACGGTGCAAACCTTCCTGGATCGCTAATCCCGGCCAGTGGCTAGATCAACGCTAACCCCGGCCAATCATGGAGCGGGACTGTGGATTTGACTCGATGCATCCCTGCGGTGGCAAATCGGTCATAGGCTGCTTCGGCCTGTTCAGTGAAATCGACAACGCCAGGGACAACAACGGGCGAGGTGCAGTCTTCCAGCAAGTAGATTTTTTGGGCAAGCTGTGGGTCGCGCAGGCGAATTTCGGTAAGCAGGTCGTCCACAGTCCAGGCAACACAGTGGCTCTGGGCCTGCCCTGCGACAATGACGGCATCAAAGGCAAGTAGCGTATCAGTAAAGCGATTGTTTTTGTGGGCGATCGCGTCGCCATGGCCATCTTCGAGCACCTCTGGCCGCAGCACAGAGTAATTTTCCGTCAGGGGATTGCTGCCCTTAATTTCGTACTGCGTGGGGCTGTTGCGGGCGATGGAGTGGAAGAAACAGGCTTCCTCAATTGCGGAGACTAGGGCATGGCCGATGCCCCCCAGCATGGAGTGGTAGGGCCAAATGGTGAGGGGGTATTTGCCCGCTTCGCTGAGTTGGCGGGTGTAGTGCAGGGCAAATTCCGATAGGCTTGCCTGCCCGAAATAGGGCGCGATCGCAGGATTCACCTGCCATTTGCCAGCAACGACATCAGCATAATCGATCATCGTCATCGGCTCGGGATGAAGGTTTTGATCGTTCACCCAAAAGAGGGGATGAAAGATTTGCGCGGCAGTGTGAGTGTCGAGGGTGGGCGCAATTGCCGTCAGGGTGCCGAGATTGCGATAGATGAACTGACAAAGGCGCTCATTGTCTGCGATCGCGCCCCTACCCGATCGCCCGCCCACAAAAAGCTCGAACTCTGGCAAGCAAAAGGTATTTTGCACATCAATCAGCAGTAGACAAATGCGGAAAATGTCTTCACTGGCGGGGCGGATGTGATGCTGAGCCGACCAGGCTTGAGCCTCGGTGGCGCGAGTTTGGTAAGGCACGCGGTAGACCGCATCGAGGCGGGTCGGGTCAAAAAATTCTGGGCAGGGCAGTGGGGTTTGCAGCGTCATGGCAGAGTCCTCAAGGGCACAACAAGCGCGGAACCGGAAACCTTGCATTGCTTTAAACGTAGCGATAAACGTAGCGATCGCTTCGCGACCTGACCACTGTGTTTGCTCACAGATGTAATCCCCATTCTCTGAGGCAGGCTATACAACCGGCCTCTTCAAAGCCCCTCTCCAATCGTGGGAGAGGGTTGGGTGAGGGCCAAGTGTTGCGACAAAGTACAGAATTGGGATAACTTTCGGCGGGCGCGATCGCGCAACGGGTTCGCAGCAGGATACCTTTTTATTTTAGTGTAAAAAACACACTAAGCTGAGAGACGATCATGCCATCACGCCATGAACAAAGCCCCAATTCCGTCACCATCGGGAATCGGGGCTTTCAGCAGTCACCATCGGGGCGATGATCAGTTCCCTTCGACCTGATCCTTGTATTCCTCAGCGGACATGGCATCGTCCAAGTCCTCCAGGTTTTCAGCCTTGATCTTGATGAGCCAGGCATCTCCATAGGGATCGTCAGCAATTTGCTCTGGGGCATCGAGCAGGGGATCGTTACGTTCCAACACTTCTCCCGTGACGGGAGATTTCAGTTCCTCAACCGCTTTCACAGACTCGACTGTGCCAAAGGTTTCGCCCTTTTCCACGGTGTCGCCAACCTCCGGCAACTCCAAAAACACAATGTCACCAAGCTGATCCACCGCAAAGGCGGAAATGCCCACGGTGACGATGTCCTCATCTTCATCGACACGGGCATATTCGTGGGTGTCGAGATATTTCAGATTGTCTGGATACTCAAGGGCCATTGCCGCTTCCTCTCACAACCTCGCGCGCTGTCTGACAGTGTCGCACGAGACTTCCTGCATTCAGCCAACGAAATTGTACCCATCCCTCAGGATTTGCGCCGATAAAAAGGTCGTTTCACCACTTCCGCAGGAAATTGCTTGCCGCGAATCTCGACCCTCAGCGACTGTCCAATTTTGGCAAGCTCGGCGGGGACGTAGGCGATCGCGATGGGATACCCCAGGGTGGGTGACAGGGTGCCGCTGGTGACGAGGCCCACCGCTGCGTCTCCATGCCATACCGAATAGTCGTGGCGGGCAATGTTGCGCCCTGACAGTTTGAGCCCCACGAGGCGGCGACTGACCCCTTGCTCCGCCTGAGCCACGAGCCGCGATCGCCCGATAAAGTCTCCCCCGCGATCGAGATGCACCAACCAGCCCAGCCCAGCTTCCAAAGGGGTCGTGTCGTCAGTAATGTCCTGACCATAGAGGGCCATCGCCGCCTCTAGCCGCAGCGTATCTCGCGCCCCCAACCCGCACGGCACAACCCCCTGCTCGTGCAGGGTTTGCCACAGGGCTTGCCCCGCCGCTGGCTCCACCATGACCTCAAAGCCGTCTTCGCCGGTGTAGCCGGTGCGAGCGAGAAAGGCCGGATGCCCAAGCACGGTGGCGGTCTGGTGGCCGAAACGTCCCACTTGAGAAAGATCCGCCGCCGTGAGGGTTTGTAGCTTGGCGACGGCCTGGGGGCCTTGCACGGCGATGAGGACGCGATCGCGGGACTCATCGACAAACTCAACGTGGCGCGTGTCGAGGTGATCGCGCAGCCAGGTTTTATCCTTCTCAGTCGTGGCCGCATTCACAATCATGACAACGCGATCGCAGCCATCGGCCTCGGGCAGTTGGCGATAGATGATCAGGTCATCGATGATGCCGCCTTGGTCATTGAGCAACACGGTATATTGCGCCTGCCCCGGTTGCAGAGAGCTGAGATCGGAGGGCACAAGCCGCTGGAGTTGCTGGATCACCGCCTTGCCGCGCAGTCGAAACTTGCCCATGTGGGAGATGTCAAACATGCCTGCGGCCTCGCGTACCGCTTGGTGTTCTTGGCGAATGCCTGTGTATTGAACGGGCATTTCCCACCCGGCAAACTCGGTGAAGCGGGCGTTGAGGCTTACGGACAGGTCGTACAGGGGCGTATGCAACAGAGACATGGCAACGATGAGTGCAGCAAACCTCAATTTTAGAAGGCGATCGCGATAGGCTAAGGACGATCGCCCACGGCTTGTCCCCATCAATGGCTGAATCCCCAGCGTGCGACTTTCCAAACCTAGAACGACAACTGCCGGAATCCCTGTGGCAGCTCAAGCCGTGGTGGTGTCAGCCTTGGTCAATTGTGTTGACGGGGATCGTGATTCTTGGCGGGGTGTGGCTGTTGAGTCATCGGCTGTGGCTCACGATACCCGTAGGAATTGCCGTCGGGCTTTGGTGGGGTGTGTTTTTGGTGATTGCCCCACGCCAATATGCCGCTGCTGTCCGCACGGCCCGCAGCGCGATCGCCCCTGAACCGCCATCCTCCGTCTCCTAACCCGACGCGAGGCGCTTGGCACTCTTCAGACCTGAAGCTTCCATTTCAAGACGGTGAATGATTACCGGGGATCGCCATCCCAAGGGGGAATCCAGGGTGCGATCGCCCAAACCGAGCGACTCAGCTCAGGACCTTTATCCCTCAACGGACAAATCCGATTGCCGAGTTGGCATCATTGCCGATGTAAATGACGTGACAAACACAACCTTTTTGACCTCAGCTTCCATGATTTAGTTAGCCCTCAGAAAACTTCATCGGCTCCGAATTTCAGTCCATCAGATTCTCATCCCGCCTTCATCTGCGGGGTGGCTAAGTCGGCTTTCCTCTAAGTGAGGATGATTTCCCCTATAAATCGTCATCAGCCTGAATCTTCTGCAAACCAAACTCGTCACCGCGTGGATACTGAATACACTGCCCCCAGAGTCGAACCATTGATCTTCTCTTTTTAACGGGGTATATGTTGTGTGCCTGAAGCTCCTTCACACATCCACGTTGAGCGCTCATAGGGAGAAACCAGACTATGCCAGAGAACGGGCTTTCAGAAAGTTGCCTGGATACTCAGAAAGATGCGTTGGAGGTGCTTAAGGAGACCAGTCGAACCTTTTATTTGCCAATTAGTCTGCTGCCCGCTGGGCTTCAAGAGGCCGTGGCATCTGCGTATCTGTGTATGCGCGCGATCGACCAAATTGAAGATCATCCCGAGATGGAAAATCGACTGAAGGCGAAGCTCCTGCGGCAAATCAGCAACAACCTCCAGGGTGGCACTGAGCGATCGCGGCCCGAAGAGTTCGCAGTTGGACTACATCCCTACCACGCTGATCTTGAAGAGGTTTCCCTCCGAGTTGGGGAATGGGCGTTGCTTGCTCCCATGAGCATTGCCCCCCGCATTTGGGACGCCACCGCCGCAATGGCCGATCGCATGGCCGATTGGGCAGAGTGCAACTGGGCAATCAACTCAGAAGCAGACCTCAACCGCTATACCTTCAGCGTGGCGGGCGCTGTGGGGCTGATGTTGTCAGATTTGTGGGCGTGGCACGATGGCACCAAGACCGATCGCGCCCAGGCGATTGGGTTTGGACGCGGGCTCCAGTCCGTCAACATCCTCCGCAATCACTTGGAAGATAAGGAACGCGGCGTTAGTTTCTTTCCCCCAGGGTGGACGCTAAGCCAGATGCACGCCTACGCGCGCCATAATCTGGCCCTTGCCGACGCCTATGCCCAAAGCCTGCCCGCAGGCCCCGCCATGGACTTTTGCCAAATTCCCTTGGTACTAGCCTACGGTACCCTCGATGCCCTAGAGCAGGGGAAAGAAAAGCTGACGCGCGATGATGTGATGGCGCTGCTGAGCAACATCATCAAAGCAGCGTGATGACGCGGTAGCGCTTGCGGTAGTGCACGATCGCGTCTTCTCAAGGCTTAGAGAAGGCCCCAACTCTCCATTCATCCCCAAGGTGCGATCCCCAAATCAATCTAGGGAGCGCGCCTGTGGGGCTCACCCGCCGATTTGAGACATGGTGCGACTGTAGGCTCCAGTGGTACCCGACTCGCGCATCTTGAAGTTGATCTCGGGCTTAGCGAAGACGAGTTCGCTGACGCGATCGCGCAGTGCTTCCATCGGCACATCGTCGCGCAAAAGTGCCCGCAGGTTGATCTGTCCAGTTTCGTTCAGCAAACAGGGCCGCAGCCAGCCATCAGCGGAGAGGCGCATGCGATTGCAGCGATCGCAAAAACATTCTGACATCTGGCTAATAAAGCCCACGGTGCCCTGTGCCCCTGGAATTTTGAACACATCGGCGGGGCCATTACCGCGCACGCTGCCCGCCTCTAACCCCCAGCGATCGCGAATCTGCTGGCGCAAAATTTCTGAAGCAACCCAACCCTGGGATGCAAACAAATCACCGTTGCCAATGGGCATAAATTCGATAAAGCGGACATGCCAGTCGCGATCGCGAGTCAGGGCCGCAAGGTCAAGCACCTCCCCATCATTGACCCCAGGAATGACCACCACATTGAGCTTAAGGGGCGAAAATCCAATCTGGTGCGCCGTTTGGATACCGGCCCAAACTTGATGCCAAAGCGCAACACTAGGCCGACCGATAATTTTCCCAAAGGTGTCTGGATCCAGCGAATCGAGGCTGATGTTGATACGCCGTAAGCCCGCGTCCCATAGGGCTTGGGCTCGTTTAGCGAGGAGAAAGGCATTGGTCGTTATGGCAAGATCTTGGGTAGCTGGCAGCGCTGTAATATCTTGCACAATCTCGACGATATCGGGACGCAGCAAAGGCTCGCCCCCCGTCAGCCGAAAGCGTGTGAACCCCAGGGGGATAAAAACATCGCGCAAGAGGTGACGGAGTTCTGCCCGCGTGAGCCAATCCTGCTGGAGCGCATAGGCAAGATCTGCCCCTTCTGGCATACAGTACTGACACCGAAAATTGCAGCGATCGATCAGGCTAATGCGAAGGTAGTCGATGGCAGGCATGGGCGCTGGGCAATGGCAGTGATGGACACGAATTGATTGAATAGTGTTGTGCCTACTTTAGCAACATTCACATTGTTAAAACATGCCTGAAGCGCAGACCTCGCCAACAGATCCACAGTGCCCAACCGCAGCTCCTCGGGCAGGGTTTACCCTGCCAGTGTTTGCCTGTGCGAGTGCGATCGCGGCGCTGGATTATTTGCAACAGGGGGAGGCGCGATCGCGGGTTTCCCTCGATCTCATCGAACCTGCTCGGACGGTAACCGTTCCGATTGAGCAGGTGGCTCCCTTGCCAGATGGTTCCGTCCTTGCCATTACCCGCAGTGATCCCGGTGACAATTTGGATCTCACCCGCGACACGCCCGTGTGGGCAGTGGTGGCCTGGGCGGGGGCTGAGCAATCGGAGTCCATCGAGATTCTCGGTGGCGAGGGAATTGGTCGCCAAACAGCGGCGGGCGATCGCCCTGCTATCTATCGCTATGCCCGGCAGATTCTCCAGACGAATTTGGCGACTCGGCTAACTCCAGGCCAAAAAATCCGAGTGACCGTGATCTTGCCGGAGGGGCGATCGCTGGCGCTCCGCACCTCCAATGCGGCCTTTGGCGTGGTTGAGGGGCTGTCACTGTTGGGTACGGCGGGCATTGCACAACCCCTCAGCGCTCCCAGCCAACTGGATAAGTTTCGCCAAGCGCTGCGATCTCAGGCTGCTCGTCATCGGTCGCTGGTGTTTTGTTTGGGAGAAAACGGCCTCGATCTTGCCCTCAAGCTAGGAATTGAGGGCGATCGCCGCGTCAAAACCGCCAATTGGCTGGGGCCGATGCTGGTTGAGGCGGGGATGTGTGGCGTGGAGTCCATTCTGCTACTGGGCTACCACGGCAAGCTCATCAAGCTGGCGGGCGGCATTTTTCACACCCATCATCACGTCGCTGACGGGCGACAGGAAATTTTGAGCGCGATCGCTGCCGCTGAGGGGTTACCCACTCCGTCAGTGCAAACCTTACTCAATGCTCCCACGGTTGAGGCGGGGCTGACCCACCTGCGCCGTCTGGATGCGCAAGGGGGGACGACATGGGTGTCGCGCATCTATCGCACCTTGGCAGAACGGGTTGACCAACGGGCGATGGACTACATTCGCACCCACAGCGATCGCTCGGTCACCGTGGGCACGGTACTCTTTGACCGACAGCGCCAGGTGATTCAAGCCAGCGAACGGGGGCATTCCCTTCTTCCGTAGCTTTGCTAAGCTAGTAAGAATATTTTTTACTGTTTTTAAGACCTGGCGATCGCTGGCGGCAAGCTTCACTGGCAGCCGACGTTGTCTTCTTTTCTAAATCTCGTCAAGACAAAGTGACTTTTCAAGGCAGCGATGCCTCCTTTGAGTCCAACTCCCAGACGCTTACAGGATTCTGACCGTGACCCTTCAAACAGAAAATCCCTCCACCCCCAACGACGCTGGTTTGACTGAGATCAACAGACAAATGCTGCTCATCCTCGACTTTGGCTCTCAATATTCTGAGCTGATTGCCCGCCGCATCCGCGAAACGGAGGTCTATTCTGAGGTGCTCTCCTATCGCACCACAGCAGAGCAGCTCAAACAGCTCAACCCTAAGGGCATCATCCTTTCCGGTGGCCCAAGTTCCGTCTATGACGAGCGCGCCCCCCATTGTGACCCAGCCATTTGGGAACTGGGGGTTCCCATTTTGGGGGTTTGCTATGGCATGCAACTCATGGTGCAGCAGCTTGGTGGCCAAGTTGAACGGGCCGAGCGCGGTGAGTATGGCAAGGCATCGCTGCATATTGATGATCCAACGGATTTGCTGACGAATGTAGCGGATGGCACCACCATGTGGATGAGCCACGGAGATTCTGTCACCCAGATGCCCGAAGGATTTGAGGTTCTGGCCCACACTGACAATACACCCAGCGCCGCGATCGCCGACCACCAGCGTAAGCTTTATGGCGTGCAGTTTCACCCCGAGGTGGTTCATTCCGAGGGCGGGCAAGCCTTGATCCGCAACTTTGTTTATCACATCTGTAAATGCCAACCAACCTGGACGACAGAAGCATTTGTCGAAGAGGCCATTCGCGAAGTCCGGGCCAAGGTGGGAGATAAACGGGTGTTGCTGGCTCTCTCAGGCGGGGTTGATTCCTCGACGCTTGCCTTTTTGCTGCATCAGGCGATCGGGGATCAGCTTACCTGCATGTTTATCGACCAGGGCTTTATGCGAAAGGAAGAGCCCGAACGGTTGGTGGAACTTTTCTACCAGCAGTTTCACATCCCAGTGCAGTACATTAATGCCCGCGATCGCTTCCTGAAAATTGTTGAAGGTGTGACCGATCCTGAAGAAAAGCGCAAACGCATCGGCCACGAATTCATCCGCGTTTTTGAAGAAGAATCCAAGCGTCTTGGCCCCTTCGACTACCTTGCCCAAGGCACCCTCTATCCAGATGTGATTGAGTCCGCCGACACCAATATCGATCCAAAAACCGGGGAACGAGTTGCCGTCAAAATCAAAAGCCACCACAACGTTGGTGGATTGCCGAAAGATCTTCAATTCAAGCTAGTCGAACCCCTGCGCAAGTTATTTAAAGACGAGGTACGGAAAGTCGGGCGATCGGTCGGCCTTCCCGAAGAAATCGTGCGTCGGCATCCCTTCCCAGGCCCAGGTTTAGCCATTCGTATCCTGGGTGAAGTCACCGAAGAAAAACTCGACATCCTGCGCGATGCCGACTACATCGTGCGCGAAGAGATTCGCAATCGAGGTCTTTACCACGACTTTTGGCAAGCATTTGCAGTGCTGCTTCCAGTGCGCAGCGTTGGGGTGATGGGCGATCAGCGCACCTACGCTTATCCGATTGTGTTGCGGTTAGTCTCTAGCGAAGACGGGATGACCGCCGACTGGTCACGGGCTCCCTATGATCTGCTCGAAGCTATCTCAAACCGCATCGTGAATGAAGTTGCCGGAGTGAACCGGGTCGTCTACGACATCACTTCAAAGCCCCCTGGCACCATCGAGTGGGAATAGCATGTGAGACACTCACTGACACGAATGAATGACTATCCTCGGTTGTAGGCGTCAAGCCTAGGCAGTGGTGAATCACTGAGCAGCCGACAAAAAACAGCCGACAAAAAAACAGCCCAGCCTCTTCAAGAGGCTGGGCTGTGTCATAAAGTCATTCAATGACCTAAGACTACTTCACCGAGACCTTAGCACCAGCTTCTTCAAGCTGCTTCTTGGCATCTTCTGCATCGGCCTTAGCAACTGCCTCTTTAACTGCTTTGGGTGCCGACTCAACCATTTCCTTCGCTTCTTTCAAGCCTAGGCCAGTCAGCGCGCGCACAACCTTCAGAACAGCAATCTTCTTGTCTGCGGGTACTTCTTCGAGAACGACATCAAACTCAGTCTTCTCTTCTTCGGCTTCAGCAGGAGCAGCAGCGCCAGGAGCCGCCATCATCATGCCGCCAACAGGAGCCGCAGCGCTCACGCCAAAGGTTTCTTCAATTTGCTTAACGAGGTCAGCAGCCTCCAGCAGCGTCAGAGACTTTAACTTTTCCAAAATTTCATCAGTTACAGCAGACATGGTTTGATTCTCCTTCAGTGTGGAACGATAAAACTCACTCAAACATTGGTGCCAAGCTCAACAGACACCTAACTTGGCCTGAAGCCCTACGCAGCATCGCTGCCTTGTTCAGACACCGCTTTAATGCCACGCGCCAACGAGGACGGCACTTCCTTGATGCCAACAGCAACCTTGGTTGCCAGAGCATTGATTGCGCCTGCGATTTGAGCGTATAGCTGCTCTTTTGAGGGCAAATCACCGAGGGCCTCGACTTGTTCTTTGGAAAGGGCACGCCCTTCCATGACGCCGCCGCGCAACTCGGTTTTCTTAGTGGCTTTTTGGAACTCTTTATAGGCTTTGACGGCACCGCCTACGTCCTCTTTGACCAATAGAAAGGCAGAAGAGTCCTTCAGGAAAGCCTGCATCGGTTGCCAATTTTCATCACCATCCACCGCGAGGTGCATGAGCGTGTTTTTGGTAATTTTACAGGAGCCTCCTTTTTCCCGTAGCCGATTACGAAGGTCGGTCAACTCAGCAACAGATAAGCCTTTGTAGTCAATCACAAAGGTCAACTGCACATCGGTTAACGCCTCTTTGAGGTCGGCAACGATCGCCTTCTTATCCTCCAGTGTTCTCCCCATCTTGTCTCACCTCCTTTTCCCAGGGATACTCACGAAGCTTGTTCCACTTAGATTCCTCACCATTCATCTGCATCAATCTCAGCAAAAAGCCCCAGCGTGCAGGCCGGGGCTCAGGCGAGAACTAACAATTCACACATAACCTAGTGTGTGAGTTGCGATCGCGTCATCCACCTCGGCAGGATTTTTCAGCACTCAATTAGCCCCTGCTGTCTTTGGCTTTGATTGATTCAGTTGTGAAAGGTTTTGAGTTAGATAAACCTCAACAGGGTGAGAATCCAGTCAGTGAAATCTTGATATCAAGCAAACCTATTCAGCCAGCTTGAAATCTCTCAAGGCGCTAACATCTAGAGGGATTGCAGGCCCCATCGTAGATGCAACGTTAACGGTGCGCCAGTAGCGCCCCTTTGCCCCAGAAGGCTTATTGCGGTCAATACAGTCCTGCAACGCTTTAAGATTGACCAACAAATCCTGTGCAGAGAAAGACGCCTTGCCAAACATAACATGGACAATCCCAGTTTTATCAGCCCGGAACTCTAACTTACCTGCTTTGAATTCTTCAATTGCTTGAGGCAAGTCAAAGGTGACTGTACCACCTTTCGGAGAAGGCATCAGACCCCGTGGGCCTAACAGACGACCCAGCTTCGCAACCTTGGGCATCATGTCTGGTGTGGCAACCAAGACATCAAAATCCATCATGCCCTTCTGAATTTCGTCAATCAGTTCCTCAGAACCCGCAATATCTGCGCCAGCTTCGGTCGCCTCGGTAACTTTCTCACCCCGAGCAATGACCGCAATCCGAACCGTCTGTCCGGTTCCCTTCGGAAGAATAACTGTCGTTCTCAGTTGCTGATCGGTATATTTCGGATCAATACCGAGGCGAATATGGGCCTCAGCGGATTCTGGAAACTTTGCGGTTGCAGTTGCTTTCAACAACTCAAGTGCTTCCAAAGGCTCATAAAGTCGATCTTGAACCTTTTCTTGCAGCGCCAACATGCGCTTTGAAACTTTCTTACCCATTTCATCCTCCAGGGGTACTAGCGAAGCTAAAACCCTCTCCCCCCTATGTATTGACTACTGACAACAGAAAGACTGAATCGAGATGGCGAAATGACCAATCTCTTCGATTTAGTCGGCAACTGTAACGCCCATGTTGCGCGCAGTACCTTCGATGATGCGCATCGCTGCTTCAACATCATTCGCGTTCAAGTCGGGCATTTTGGTTTCTGCGATTTCACGAAGCTGGCTGCGCGTAATCGAACCCACTTTAACCTTCTGGGGCTGGCCAGAACCTTTCTCGATGCCGATCGCTTTCTTAATCAAAACAGAAGCAGGAGGTGTCTTCAGAACGAAGGTAAAGCTCCGATCTTCAAATACCGAAATCTCAACGGGGACGATCAGCCCCACTTTGTCTGCGGTTCTAGCGTTGTATTCCTTACAGAACGCCATGATATTGACACCATGCTGACCCAATGCCGGGCCAATTGGCGGTGCAGGGTTGGCTTTTCCGGCTGGAATCGCCAGCTTAATCAGTGCGACAACCTTTTTTGCCATCGATTAACTCTCTTTCTGAACCTGGTTAAACTCCAATTCCACTGGGGTGTCGCGCCCAAAGATGGACAGTAGCGCCTTGAGCTTGCTGCGTTCTGGGCTAACCTCAATGACCTCACCCTCAAAGTCTTTGAAGGGGCCAGATAGCACCGTGATGCGATCTCCCGCCTCCATATCCACTTTGATGACAGGCTTCTGTTCCTGGGTCTGCTTAAAGATACGCTCGACCTCAGAACGACTGAGGGGCATGGGCTTAACGTGCCCCCGGCCCCGCCCATAGGCACGGCGTTGCTCAGCACCCACAAAGTTGATGACGTGGGGCGTATTTTTCACCACCTGCCAAACTTCATCATCCAGCTTCATGCTGATTAAAACGTAGCCAGGGAAGACTTTTTCCTCAGCATTCTGATGACTGCCATCCTTCCGAACGCGCTTGATTGGCGTTTGTGGAATTTCAATCTTCAGAACGCGATCGGCCACGTCAAGGGTCTGTAAGCGCTGCTCTAAGCTTGCCTTGACCTTTTTTTCACACCCTGAAGCAACCTGAACGGCATACCACCGAGCTTGCTTGGAGTTAGTTTCAGCGCGATCAACGCCTTTTTCTCCACCCTCAGGGGTGAACTCATCTTCAAATGCCATCAGAACACCTGCTTTGAGGCCCAGCCGAACAGTTGATCAACCAAATAAATTAAGGTTGCTGAAAGGCTAACCATTAAAATCACGGCTGCTGATTCACTAATCAGTTGCTGACGAGTGGGCCAAACGACCTTCGTCAACTCTTCTTTTGTTCCCTTAAGGAACCCTGCGATATCCAAGCCACCTGTAGAACCAGCGCTGGCTGCCTCGCGTTTCGATTCTTTTTCAGCTTCCTTCTTGACCACTGCGACTGCCCCAAGCCTCGCAACTACTCAACAAAACCGAATCGTGCCTAACCAGTACAGGAGACCTGCACAGAGTTGCCACCCAAAACACTATCGTACCCAAAGATCCAACGAATGAAGGAACCTTCTGTGTTGAACCTTTGGGTCGATATTGCTTTCGTAACCCAGCGCGCCCTCGAGGACTCGAACCCCGGACATCAGGTTTTGGAGACCTGCGTTCTACCAACTGAACTAAGGACGCATGTGGGGGAAACTCCAATCAGGATACCTATCGTAACATGGACTGGAAAGACTGAAAAAGGGCTACAACGGGCGATCAAACCGCTGTTTCAAGCGAGTTGCCTTGCCTACGCGATCGCGCAGGTAATACAACTTCGCCCGACGGGCCTTGCCGCGCCGAAGCACCTTGATGTCAGCAACTCGCGGTGCATGGAGTAAGAAAACCCGCTCAACCCCAACGCCTTGAAAGATTCGGCGCACCGTAATGCTTTCATTAATCCCACCATTGCGCTTCGCAATGACAGTTCCTTCGTAGGGTTGGATCCGTTCTTTGCCCCCCTCCTGGATGCGAACGCCCACGCGAACCGTGTCGCCCACATAAATTTGAGGAAGATCTTGCTTTAATTGCTCCGCTTCAAGTGAACGGATAACTTCTTCCGCGTTCATTGTTTTCCAAAAAGCGCACAGTCTTTAATCATAGGCCAGCATCAGCGGATAGTCTACCCTTCATGGGTGAATTTCTCGAAGGTGAGGCTGCGGCAGTCAATCTCGAATCACCGTGGTGGCCTATGAAACAGTTACAATCAGCACACCTGTTGTTCGCAATTTCCCCTTAGGTCATGGGGCGGCGACAATTATCTCATGTTGTTAGGTTGCGTGCGGTTATGAATCTCTTGTCACAGCTCTTATCCCGCTCGGAACATGAGGGGCGGCGATTGCGGCCCAATCGCGTGCAGGGTGTGGAGATCAAAACCGAGGCAGAGATCGCCATAATGCGACAGGCTGCCCGCATTGTGGCAACGGTTCTCAAAGAAATTGCCGATCGCGTTGAGCCAGGGATGACCACAGCAGACCTTGATGCCTATGCAGAGCGCCGCATTCGAGAAATGGGGGCAACCCCGAGCTTCAAGGGATATCACGGTTTCCCATCGAGTATTTGTGCCTGCACTAACGATGAAGTGGTGCACGGCATTCCTCGTCAGCGGAAAGTGATTCGGGCTGGGGATGTCCTGAAGGTTGATACTGGAGCCTACTACAACGGCTTTCATGGGGACTCGTGCATCACCCTGGCCGTTGGCAAGCTGGCCACCAAGGCCCAAATGTTGATGGAGACGGCAGAGGCTGCCCTTTATGCGGGCATCAGCCAGGTCAAACCGGGGAATACGTTGCTGGATATTGCTGGGGCAATTGAGGACGTGGCCAAGGCGGGAGGCTACAGCATCGTGGAAGATTATGTGGGGCATGGGGTTGGGCGCAACCTCCATGAGCCCCCCTCTGTGTTTAACTTTCGCACCCGTGAATTGCCGAATGTGACGTTGCGAGCAGGGATGACCCTGGCGATCGAGCCAATTTTGAATGCCGGGGGTAAGCATACTCGCACCCTGAGCGATCGCTGGACGGTTGTTACCCTTGATCGCTCCCTATCAGCTCAGTTTGAGCACACAGTTTTAGTCACCGAGACGGGCTATGAAATCCTGACTGATCGGACAGGGCTGTAGCGATCGCCTTTCAGAGAAACGCCTTAGCGCAGAGCATTTTCTCGGATTTGAATACACTGCTCGCGAGCGTAGGTGACCGGAATTTCAAGAATATAGGCTCCGGCACTGTCACTCGCAAAGCGATGGCGCTCTGCACGTTGCAGCGATCGCGCGTCAAAAATAGGGTATCCCGTACTTTTTAGGAGCATGGGTTCACCAACAATTGCGCCACTATCATCCACCATGACTCCAACCCAGGCAGCCCCTGGGGCAATGGGTAAGCACCCCCGAAGCCGATATTGAATGGGAGAAATGTCTTGAATTTGCTGGGGTTGCAGGGGGGTTCGGCCAGATGGAAGGCTGTCAAGCCATTCCCGGAGGTTTTCACGGGCCACAACTTCAGCGGTATTCTCCGCACTGTAGGCATAGTCACCGCGCCACTGCGCGATCAGGTCAAGGAGTGCTTGGGGAACCTCACGACTTACGGCTCCAACGGAAGGCGCAACCGGATTCGGGGAAGCTGGCGTTGAGCCCGGAGCCTCAACGGTCAGGTCTGGGGGCTCTGAATTGGATGGGTCGGTTGTGGATGGAGGCGTCGTATCATTCCCGGTGCGCGATGGTGTCGAACGCGATTGGGACGAACTTCCTGCCCCTGTCCCCGGGCGGTTGGGGTTAGATGATGTTGGCGCGCCGTTGCCTCGTGGGTTTGTAGACGCGGAATCTGGGGTTGTGCCTGGGGTGCTTGCGGCATCAGTCGCTGTAGCGGAAACTGGCGATCGCGGCGGGTCGATGCGCGTAATGGAAATGCCATCATCTTCAGGATCCGGTGGGGGCAGAAGATCGCTATCCGACGGGCCTAGGGGCACAAACAGCAGAACACCATGCAACCCCAAAGATAACAGCAGCATCGGCGGCACCAGAAAGTGCCAAAGTGGTCGCTTCCGTTCAGCAAAAAAAGACAGTCTCATAGCCCCAGATTGATTACCTTTTCCCAACGAATCGAAATTTTGAAGTGCAGAGCGGTGGATTGAGTATCATAGGCCCCCCTATCCATCCTGCCAGCACTTTTCGCGGTTGAGCACATCCCCTTCACGACGATATCGCTTGAGAGACTGTTCACCTCGCCCACCATTCCTAACGGGGATCAGAAGTCCAAAATATCAGCAGGATTCCAGCAGGCGGGCTGCCAAGGCCAACGCCAGCAGCTGATACATAGCTTGCGCGTTGCTCGTGTGAACCCGATTGAAGGCCATCGCTTACCAGAGTGGTCAAACGACTGATCAAATCAAGCATGGCCTGCTGTCCAACTTTCTGATGGCACAGCTGAAGCGACCCGCGATCGCTATGGTTCTTGCGTAAGTCCTGGAAATGCTGAAAAATCTCAACTCCACTCTTCGGAAGCCCGAGTCGTAAAAAGTAGGCTGGCTGCCTCACTGAATTGCTGCCTAAAAGCTAGGTGGGCAGGTGCGATCGCACCTGCCCACCAGAGAAGCCAGCGTCCTAGGGAGAAGGCTGTTGAAAAAGCCAAACCAAGCCCTGACGTGAGATCTATTCGAGCACGTCTTTCAAGGCGGTTCGAGCTGCCAAATGATTGCGCGTCGTCATAAGGATCTCGGCCTCGCGCTCTAAGCGCGCCCCAGTATCCTGAATTTCGAGCAAAGACTGCTGCTCTTCAGAAGCATCGTAAAGATTACTCGCAATCCAGTAAGACAGCTCGAGAGGGAGGTCAGGAATATTGTTGGGTAGCTTGACATCCCGGCTTGTAAGCTTGGCTGAAAGCCGAACAACATCGCGAAGCAACTGATCGACTTCTGTGACTAGCGGGTTCAGATCCCGCTCCGTTGGCTTATCTTCAATCCACTCGACTAACCCGACGCGGTAGGGCTTCTCGCGCACATAATCTAAGACTCGGAAGCGTTGCTGACCAATAGTCAACATTTTCATCCGATCATCGGGCAAACGCTGACAATGCAAAACCTCTGCACAGCAGCCAATTCGGGCAGGTTGTTCAGTTGAGGGATCAAACATCAATACTCCAAAGCGGCGATCGCCCTGAAGTATCGTGTTCATCATAATGCGATAACGAAATTCAAAAATATGGAGCGGTAAGTGTGCTCCTGGGAAGAGGACTAATTCCGGAAGGGGAAATAATGGAAGTTCTCTAACGGCTAGCGAAGATGAAGAAGCCATTTATCTCCGGTGAACTGTAGATTTGCAGCATCCCTAAAAAGCCGTCAAATATCTTGGTTTTCAAGGATTTCGCTCTCCCTTATTCTATCCCATGCCTCTATTGCCCATAGGACTAGGCAAAGAATCTACAGTCACCGGACGGTGGGTGCTAGAGCTTGACCTCGATATCTACCCCAGCAGGCAAGTCAAGCTTCATCAGAGCGTCAATCGTTTTTGAGGAAGGCTGGTAAATGTCAATAATGCGGCGATGAGTCCGGGTCTCAAAGTGCTCCCGAGAATCTTTGTTGACGTGGGGAGAACGCAGCACACAGTAGATCTTGCGCTTTGTAGGCAGCGGGATCGGGCCAATTGCTGTAGCGTTTGTGCGATTGGCGGTATCAACAATCTTTTCGCAAGAAGTGTCGAGCAAGCGACGATCAAATGCTTTCAAACGAATCCGAATCTTTTGCTGCTGAATAGTTGCCATTTCTAACGATGTCCAGATTTGATTGTCAAGGTTCTGAAATCTCAAACCAGCGCTTAAAAGGCTAGCGAGAACAAAGGGGAAGGCTGCACTAAACAACCTTCCCCAGCTTGGGTGTCTAAGTTGCTAATTACTCAACAATTTTAGACACAACACCAGCACCAACGGTACGACCACCTTCACGAATTGCAAAACGCATCCCCTGTTCAATTGCAACTGGGTTGATGAGTTCTACATTCATCTTGATGCGATCGCCAGGCATAACCATCTCTGCATTGCTGCCATCGTCAGCAGTGAAGCTCGCGATTGTACCAGTCACATCGGTGGTACGAACATAGAACTGAGGCTTATAGCCTGGGAAGAACGGCGTATGACGGCCACCCTCCTCCTTTTTCAGAATATAAACCTCAGCCTCAAACTTGGTATGAGGAGTGATTGAGCCGGGCTTCGCCAACACCATACCGCGCTCAATATCCACCTTTTGGATACCACGCAGCAGAACGCCAACATTATCTCCAGCTTGGCCCTCATCCAGAACCTTCTGGAACATCTCAACACCAGTAACTGTCGTGCTACGAGTGTCGCGAATCCCGACAATCTCAATGGTTTCACCAACCTTGATCGTGCCACGCTCGATACGGCCCGTTGCAACAGTTCCCCGGCCTGTGATGGAGAAAACGTCTTCAACTGCCATCAAGAAGGGCTTGTCAACGTCACGCTCTGGGGTCGGGATATATTCGTCAACGCTGTCCATCAGGGACAAGATCTTATCAACCCAGGGGTCATCGCCACGATTCAACGCATTGTTAGCCGTGAGGGCTTCAACCGCCTTCAATGCAGACCCAGAAACGATAGGAATATCATCACCAGGGAAATCATAGGAGCTGAGCAACTCACGCACTTCTAGCTCAACTAGCTCCAGAAGTTCTTCATCATCAACCTGATCCTGCTTATTCAGGAACACGACGATGCTCGGAACACCAACCTGCTTGGCCAACAGAATGTGCTCACGGGTCTGGGGCATCGGCCCATCCGCCGCAGACACGACCAAGATCGCACCATCCATCTGAGCTGCGCCCGTGATCATGTTTTTCACATAGTCAGCGTGGCCGGGGCAGTCAACGTGAGCATAGTGGCGGTTTTCCGTCTCATACTCAACGTGTGCGGTGTTAATCGTAATACCACGAGCCTTTTCTTCAGGGGCCGCGTCGATGTCCTCATACTTACGAGCCTTCGCGCCCCCAGTCACAGCCAAGGTCATGGTAATTGCAGCAGTTAACGTCGTCTTACCATGGTCAACGTGACCAATGGTGCCGATGTTAACGTGAGGTTTTTTCCGTTCAAACTTCTCTCGTGCCATTTACGTTACGTGTCCCTAACTTAAACCTACGCGTTCCCACTGTTCTTAGCAATGATGACTTCAGCCACATTCCGAGGTACCTCGTCATAGCGGTTGAATTCCATCGAAAATATGCCGCGACCTTGCGTTTTAGAACGAATGTCGGTGGCATACCCAAACATCTCAGCCAGGGGGACATTGGCAGTCACCTTGGCGAGGCCCTCTTCAGTCCCCATGCCCTCGATTTGACCTCGACGAGAGTTTAGGTCTCCCATGACTTCTCCGAGGAATTCCTCGGGAACTTCGACCTCAACTTTCATCGTGGGCTCAAGGAGCACAGGGGAAGCTTTCATTACACCCTCTTTGACAGCCATAGATCCAGCGATCTTGAAGGCCATTTCTGAGGAGTCAACATCATGGTAGGAGCCATCTACCAGAGTGACCTTGAGATCGATCACGGGGTACCCAGCTAGAATACCAGATTCGCAAGCCTCTTTCATCCCTTGCTCGGCTGAGGGAATGTATTCTTTGGGAATTACACCGCCGACAATCTTAGAAACAAACTCAAATCCACTTCCTGGCTCTCCAGGTTCGACCTCGATGACAACATGACCGTACTGACCTTTGCCACCACTTTGACGAACGAATTTACCTTCAACTTTTGCAGACTTACGAATCGTTTCTCGGTAGGCAACTTGAGGGGCACCGATATTTGCTTCCACCTTAAATTCTCGGAGCATTCTATCCACGAGAATATCTAAGTGTAACTCTCCCATCCCGGCAATGACGGTCTGGTTGGTTTCAGGATCAATGGAAACCCGGAAGGTCGGATCTTCCTCCGACAAAGATTGTAGAGCCTTGGAGAGTTTCTCCATATCTTGCTTTGTCTTAGGCTCAACGGCTACCGAAATCACGGGCTCAGGAATGTAGAGCGATTCAAGCACAATTGGATTTTCAGGGTCGCAAATTGTGTCGCCTGTGAACGTATCTTTCAGCCCGAGAACTGCTCCGAGATCGCCTGCACGCAACTCATCAACTTCAATTCGTTCATCGGCTTTCAACACAATTAGACGAGAAATCCGCTCTTTTTTCTCCTTCGTTGCATTGAGAATGTAGCTGCCCTTTGACAAGACCCCAGAGTAAACCCGAATAAAGGTCAGGCGACCGTAGGGATCAGCCATGATTTTGAATGCGAGAGCTGCGAAGGGTTCGTCATCATCTGCATAGCGATGCGCATCAGAACCATCGGGTAACAGCCCCTGAATAGCAGGTACTTCTGTAGGGGCAGGCAGATAATCCACAACAGCATCTAGAAGAAGCTGAACTCCCTTGTTTTTGAATGCGGAGCCACAAAGTAAAGGGACAATTGTGCCATTCAAGACACCTCTGCGTAGGCCTGCAGTCAGCTCTGCTTCGGTGAAAGGTTCACCCTCGAAGTATTTCTCCATGAGGGTATCATCCGTCTCGGCAACGGCCTCTAACAGCTTGGCGCGATACTCTTCAGCGATCGCCTGCATCTCTTCAGGAATCTCTGTATCAACGATGTCTTTTCCAAGATCATCGTTGTAGATTCGAGCCCGCATCCGAACGAGGTCAACGACTCCTCGAAAGTTGTCTTCTGCACCGATGGGAACTTGGATGGGAACAGCGTTTGCTTTCAGGCGATCGCGAATCTGCTGATACACCTTGAAAAAATTTGCCCCGGTACGATCCATCTTGTTGACAAAGGCGATGCGCGGTACGTGATAGCGATCAGCCTGACGCCAAACAGTTTCGGACTGAGGTTGAACCCCGCCGACAGAGCAGAATACGGCAATAACACCATCAAGGACACGCATTGAGCGCTCAACCTCAATGGTGAAATCAACGTGGCCTGGCGTATCAATGATATTGATTTGATGGTCGCGCCAGCTCGTGCTGATTGCAGCAGCCGTGATCGTAATTCCACGCTCGCGTTCTTGAGCCATCCAGTCTGTTACGGCGGTTCCCTCATGAACCTCGCCGATTTTGTGGACGACTCCGGAATAGAACAAAATTCGTTCAGTTGTGGTGGTTTTGCCTGCGTCGATGTGAGCTGCAATCCCAATATTCCTGACGCGCTCTAGCGGGTACTTACGTGCCACAGCGACCTCCTTTGACGCTATCAAACACCCCTTTTAGTCTATCTCGGTCGTTTTATTCAGCGAGCTAGCAGAGATAACCCGAGATGGCGGGACAGCCTAGTAGCGGTAGTGGGCAAATGCCTTATTTGCCTCAGCCATGCGATGGGTTTCTTCGCGCTTGCGCACTGCGCTCCCCGTCTCGTTGGCGGCATCCATCAATTCATTGGCAAGCTTCGCTGCCATTGTCTTGCCCCCACGGGAGCGAGCAAACTGAGTAATCCAGCGGAGTGCTAACGCCGTACCGCGGTCTTGACGGACTTCCATCGGGACTTGATAGGTCGCACCGCCGACTCGGCGGGCTTTAACCTCAACTAAAGGCGTCACATTACGTACTGCCTGCTCAAACAATTCCAACGGGTCGCCGCCGGTACGCTCTTGGATGATGCTAAAAGCATCGTAGACGACCCGAGAAGCCAAAGACTTCTTACCATCCAACATAATGCGACGAATCATCATGCTGACAAGACGGCTGTTGTGGACTGAATCTGGAGGTACAGGACGCTTTTGAGCAGATGTGCGACGAGACATGGGAAACCTTTAAATCCTCTGTGAATCGGCTGAGAATGACGAGATGGGGATATTTAGAAGGGCAGTATAAAAGCCTGTCTGATATAAACTCAGGGCTTTTGTGCCATGGAAAACTAGGCCTTAGGTCGCTTAGCGCCGTATTTCGAGCGACCTTGTTTACGATCTTTGACGCCGGCGGTGTCTAGGGTGCCGCGAATGATGTGATAGCGAACCCCAGGCAAATCTTTGACACGACCACCCCGAATCATGACGACAGAGTGTTCTTGGAGGTTATGCCCGATCCCCGGAATATAAGCGGTCACCTCGAAGCCAGATGTCAAACGAACCCGCGCCACCTTGCGCAGGGCTGAGTTCGGCTTTTTGGGGGTGGTGGTGTAAACCCGCGTACATACCCCGCGACGCTGAGGGCAGCTTTTCAGGGCTGGGGATTTTGTTTTGTCTTTAAGCTTGGCGCGTTCGCTGCGAACTAGCTGCTGAATCGTGGGCATAGGGTCATCAAAGTCTAGCTTCGGTTAGTGGTGTGTTGTTGTCACAAGCTTTTATAGTACCTAGCCTTTTCGATGGGTGTCAATGACTTTTTTGAGGGATCGGCGAAATGTAACGGTGGTCTAAGTTGCAAAATCTTAGGTAATCTCCAGCATAATTCGGGGTAGGCCGAACCCGTTGTGCGGGTTGGCCCGTTGTCTGGAAGGGGTTTGCTAGTAACCACCAAGGGATCCGTTGTGCTTAGCGGTTCGTTCTGCCCAGGCAAATACGAGTAGCCCGACAGCGAGGTAGGCTACGCCGTTGAGGAATGCCCAGCCAAAATCGCCCCAGTTGAGATCGATGCCGCGCGCCATCACATCTCTCAGCAGCCCAGTGCTGGGTAGCATGGGCAATAGGTAGCGCAGGATTTCGATGGGGCCGTTCCATTCTTCAACAGGGGCGGCGAGTAAGAAGAGCAGCACGAACTGAAAGACGCCGAGAATTTGCTGGACGCGCTTGAATATGAGGGCGCAGGCTCCCATGATAAAGGCGAGGCCATAGCCTGCCATGACAAGGGATAACATCGGTAGGGCGAGTACCGGAGGAAAGGCTAGCTGACTTCCGGTAATTCCGGTGAGGATGGCAATGATGATGACAATTAAGCTGAGGCGTAGGGCAAGGCTGGCGATCGCGCGAGCGAAAAATACCCGTGGCGCACCTAGGGGGGAGAGAAAGACTTGCTCCAGGGTGCCGGTTTGGGATTCTGACTGGAGCCCGATCGCGATGTCATTAATGATGTAGAGGGTAAGTGTCCACAGCACATAGCCCACAACAACGGCATCGAGGCGATCGCCAAAGGCAAAGTTTGGCCCGGCCATGTATTGCGCACTCAAAAACAAGCCATAGAAGACGGATGTGATGATAACCAAGCCTGCAATCACCTCGGCGGGATAGCGAATGAACTGAATCCAGGTGCGTTTGAGTTCAGCAATGAGGAGATCAATCATGGCGGATATCGGCGGGGTCTTGCATCAGTTTGAGGAAAACCTGGGTGAGGTCGGCGCGATCGCGGGCAACGGATACCAAGGGTAGGGGCCGCAGCACATTTAGAAGGTCATAGAGGCTAGTGGGTGAACCGGAAAAGTGAACGATGGAGCCATTCACCGTGCCGCCGAAGGCGGCAATCGCCTGTTGCTGCGCCGGGGTGAGCAGCCCATCCACTTCTAGGCGATAGGTTGACCCCGAGAACTGACGGATCAGGGCTTGGGTCGGTTCTTCGGTGATAATGCGCCCTTGGCGGATAATGGCGACGCGGTCAGATAATTCCTCCGCCACATCAAGTTGATGGGTGGTGAGCAACACGGCTCGCCCCTCCGCTGCAATTTCTTTGACAAGTGCTTTGACCGTTTGGCTCGCTTCCACATCAAGACCAAGGGTCGGCTCATCAAGCAGTAAGAGTTGCGGATCATGGATGAGGGAAACCGCGATCGCGAGCTTTTGCTGCATTCCCCGCGACAGTTTTTGCACGGGCGTCTGTCGTTTGTCTGCCAATCCAAACTGGGCGAGCAATTCTGCACCTCGGCGCTGGGCCAGTCGTCGGGGAACCCGTCGCAAAACCCCAAAGTATTCCAGATTTTCTTCCGCAGTGAGCCGCCAATAGAGGTTGCGGTTGCCCTCCAGCACCGCCCCCACCTGACGCAGGGCTGCAACTTGTCGATGGGGGTTTTGGCCTGCAATTTCAACCCAACCCGCGTCGGGGCGCACCAGCCCTGCAATCATTTTGATAGTGGTGGTTTTTCCCGCACCATTCGGGCCTAAAAAGGCCAACACAGACCCCTGATGCAGGGTTAATGACACGCCCTGCACCGCCTCAAAACGTCGCTTGCCGCGTCCGTAGCCCTTTACGAGTCCCTGGGCAGACAACACAATTGCCCGCTGCCCAGCCGTATTGTCCAGATTCTGAGTTGACACCAGATCGTTGACCAGTTGCACTGATCGCCCCTTAACAAAAGTTCAAGTCTCCCCTGATCCTAACGGGCTTTGGTCTATCCGGGGTAATCCCAACGGTTGAGACAGGAGGCCCTGAATTCAAAACTCAAACCCTGTCAACAAGCCAAGATGGAGCCTTGATGAGGGCGAACATGGTTCCAATCACGACAATCCGAGAAAATCCGGACTGTTTTTTGGGGGCTTCAATCAAGCTTTGGTGAAGCGATCGCACGGTTTTTTGTTGAGTTCCTGAAGCGACTCAAATTGATTTCATTTTCTCCGTAATCCTTGGGATATTGTCAATTGGGCGGTGAATTCCAACCCGCACTTTTACGGTATTGAAAAGGCGTCCGTCGCGCCTTGAGCCCCGACTCAAAACCTAGGGTTGACCCGGTTTTGGTGACTCAGTGGCTTATTCCGCAGCGGACTTGTGTAGAACTCGACATTTGCGTGCATCGTTGGCTCGGTTATCCACTCTGCTGTGCATTTTGCTCCCATGATTGCCGCTCTTTTGCGCCTTGAGGCTCAGCGCCAGCGCCGTGATAATGCGGGCCTGACGCTCATTGAACTCATCATTGTGGTGTTTATCTTGGGCGTCCTTGCCGCGATCGCCTATCCAGCCTATGCCAGCATGACGCGACGGGCCAACTATGCCGAAGCAAAACAGCAGATGGGGAGCCTAGGGAAAGAACTCCAGCTTCACTACGTGGAATACAGCACCTATCCACCCGATGTGAACGCAAATACAAAGCCCGCTGCGATCGTCAATTGGCCAACCAAGGTGCCCTTCAACAGCATGTATGACTACGATCACTGGCGGATTGGAGACGGTCAGTGCTACGTCCAGATTGGCTTTTGGGGTGAGAGCGGTCAGCGAGCCTACCCCGTACATCGGTTAAACAGCCATCCCTACGGCTTTGAAGAATTTGGTGACAATCTGGTCTTGGGCGTAGCGGTCTATCCTTGCCAGTCCGCAGATGCGGGGCCAATCCGTTAGAGACTCGATACAGTAGGGTCGCAAGTCGGTGGAGTTCACGATTCACGGCTTGTCTTGAACCGCATTCCTTTGGGCAGATACTCGGCAGCGTCTTCCACCTGCATGAAACGTTGGTTCCGTAAGTGAATTGAAGTTTGAGAGCTGAGTTCTAGCGAGAATCCAAAGGGGATCCAAGCCAGATGATGGTGACTGAGGCAAATGCGTCTGAACGTTTAGGGGCAGTGGTGATTTTTGATGCGGTTCGCGAGCGCTTGTCTCGACTAGAGGTGGTGTATGTAGATCACGGCGATTCGGGATAGAATTTTGCGCGAAAGATTTGCTAGGTCTGTGGAGACTCAGTACGGGTTGAGGTCATCAAAATACTCCTCGAAGACCTTTGAAGTCTTGCCCAAACGCTGGATTGCGGAGCGCACCTTTGGCTGGTTGAACCGCTATCGGCAATTCAGCAAAGATGATGTTGCTGCATCTGGGGATGAACGCTCCCGAGCCCCCCACCCTAGCCCTCTCCTCTCAAGAGAGGGAGACTACAATTCTACTCATGCTGCGTCTCTACTCATGCTGCGTCGCATGGCGGCTTAAGGTTTGCTTTAGAAGTTAGCTCTCGAACAGTGCCCAAATCAAGGAGCAGATTTTTGCTAATAGGGCAGGGGTTCGTAGTTGCGCTCTGGCAGGTTGCTGACTGATCGCTCCAACGCGGCAAGGGCACGATTGTAGCCCAGCACCGCGCGAATGTATTGGCCTTCGGCATCCGTCAGCTCAGACTGGGCGCTAATCACATCCAACTGCGTGCCGACGCCCGCTTCAAAGCGCAGAACTGCGAGTTCCAGTGCTTCACGGGCTTGCTCGACGGCGAGTTCTGCGGTTTGAATGTTTTGCTGATTCGCCTGGAGGGAATAATACGCCTGCTCAATTTCAAGGCGGATGCCCGTGCGGGTGTCTTCGAAGCGCTCTTCCGCGATCGCGATGTCAATTTCCCGCTGTCGTCCCCGCGCGGCAGCAGCACCGCCATCAAACAACGTCCAGGCCACCCGCGCCCCAAACTGATAGCCATCGTTGAAGCCATCATCTTCGGTAAAGGTACTTTGGCCGGAATAGTTGGCAAAGAGATCCACCTGGGGGCCACGTTCAGACAGAGCAATGCGGCGCTGCTGTTCGCCAATTTCCCGCTGGGCGAGCTGCTGCTCCAACTCTGCCCGGAGCTGATACGCCATCACGATACTTTCTTCTAGGCTAAGGGGCCAGTTCCCCGCGATCGCGACGGGCACCGTGTTCACCGTAATCGACGGTGGCAAGTTCAGCCGTCGCGCAAGGGTTCGCTGGGCAATTTGGCGATCGCTCTGGGCCTGCACCAGCCGTTGCCGCGCATTCGCCGTTTGCACCTCAGCCCGTAGCACGTCAAAGCGGGTGCCAACGCCCACTTCCTCGCGCAGGCGAGTATCCCGCAGGTTGCGCTCCGCCTCTTCTAGAAACGCCTGACTGATGCGAATCTCCTCAACCGTCTGTTGCAGGTCGTAATACTCATTAATGGTGTTTAGGCGTAGCACCTCACGTCGCCGCTCTAGTTCTAGCTCTTGCAGGCGAATACTTTCCTCCGCTGCCCGAATAGAGGCCGTCCGCCGCCCCGAGGAAAAGACGTTGTACACCACATCAAGCTGGCCGCGAATGACGCCGCCCAGCCGCTCGGTCGTCACCGTGCCCAAGCCCCCGCCGACTAGCCCGAGGGAAGTGCTCGTGGTGTTTTGGCCCTGAAGCGCACCGCTGACCGAAACCGTGGGGAGCCGTGCCGCACGGGCTTCGTTTAACACTTCACGGCTCTGCTGAAGCTCTAGCTCGGCCACTTGTAAGTCAGGATTGTTGCGATAGGCCAGTTCGATCGCCTGCTCCAGGGTCAGTAATTGAGTGCCGATGATTTCCACTTCAGCGGGGTCGGTCTGGATCAGGAGCGGATTCGGGTCGGGATTGAGGTACTCCAACGCATCCAGCACCACCTCAGCGGGAATTGGCACCGCCTCAGCCTCCGCCCCAGGTCGGGGCGGAAGAGTTTCTGGAATGCCGGTTGGCGCAGCATCCTCAACCGCTTCTGGTGCAGCCTCAGCTTCTGGTGCAGCTTCTTCAGAAGCTTCTGGCAACGGACTAAAGGTGCCGCCGTCGGTTTCGTTGGGCTCGGCGGATTCGGCTTGACTCAGGTGGTGTGGGTCAGCGGGGCGCTCCGCTGTCAAGCCTCCATCCGTGGGGGCGGGATGATGGGCGATCGCGGCTGCATCAGCCAAGGCCAGCGATGCTTCCCCTTGCGTCCTCAATACGGGGTCGGGCATTGTTGCCAAAGCAGGGGATGTGCCCCAAACGCCTAGGCCAAAGGCTGGAATGGCGATCGCGAGATTGAGTCCCAACCGAGTCACACAACGAGAAGAACAGCCTTGTCCCATAAAATTACCGACATCCCACTGGCAGACGCGCAGGCCATCGGCTCCTGGTATTTTCACTCCGTTTCTAAGGATAAAGGACGCAATCGGCGATTAGGGGCGGTTTCGGAATTTTTCTCTGGCTCTGGCTGAAGACAGGCTGCAATCAGGCCTGAAATGCCCTCAACGGGGTGAATCGGAACGTCAAGGGTCTGGCTCACCTCGCTCACGCGTTGGTCATCGAGGAACTGCCAGGTTTGGCGATCGCCGGAATCGTTGGGCTTGAGCATCACCGTCGGTAGCAGAATGCCGTCGCCCAAGGCGCGATCGTGCAGATGATGCCGCAGGTCGTGCCCCGTCAGCAGCCCGGTCACGGTAATCTCTTGGCCCCAGTAGTCGCTATTTAGCGCCGCCAACGAAACGTGCAAGCCGTGGATAGCATTAAACCGTTCCACAATGGGCTGAAAGGCGTGCTCCACCGCATTGCCCACCACCCAGGTGTAGTGGCGCGGCGGATTGACCTCAGTGGGTAACAGGGTGGCCGCGTCCTCAAACTCCGTCAAAAATTGGCGAATGGAGCCTACCCCATTGCCAAGCTGAGGGTAGGTTTCATAATCCGCCGCTGTGGGCAGCGATCGCCGTGCAATCAAAAACCACTCATCTGCCAACCAGGCAAAGGTCGTGCCAAAGCGTTGACGAAACTCCGCTTGGAGGGGCTGCACTTGATCAATCACCTCCCTCGCCTTAGCCGACGATACGGGGATCAGCTCATCCTCGCGGGGACGAAAGCGGGTCAAACCCACGGGCACTACCGCCACCGAGGCCACGGTAGGAACATCACCGCCGTGGAAGCGAGCCAGATCGTGCAGGGTGCGCGTCAGGTGCGAGCCGTCGTTGATGCCGGGGCAGACCACCACTTGGGCGTGGATTTGCAGCCGCTGTTCCTGAAACCACGCGAGGTGAGACAGCAGTTCACCCGCGCGGGGATTTTTGAGCAGCCGCGATCGCACCTCCGGCTCTGTGGCGTGGACGGAGACGAATAAGGGCGATAGGCGCATCGCGGCAATGCGATCCCATTCGCGCGGGGTCAGGTTGGTCAACGTCAGATAGCTGCCGTATAGAAAACTCAGCCGATAGTCGTCATCTTTGAGATAGAGGGTTTCGCGCTTGCCGGGCGGCTGTTGGTCGATAAAGCAAAAGGGGCAGCGGTTATTGCACTGGATCAAACCGTCGAAGAGGGCCGTTTCAAACTCCAGGCCCAGATCTTCGTCGTAGTCCTTTTCAAGCTCGACGGTGTGGGCCTTGCCCGTGCGATCGACCACTTCCAAAATCAGTTCCTCATCGGCGCAGAGAAACTGATAGTCGATCAAGTCGCGGGGCCGCTGACCGTTGATGGAAACGAGGCGATCGCCCGCTTCAAAGCCAATTTCCTCCGCGATCGAGTCCGGCAACACTCGTGTCACAACAGCCGGTTGAATGGTGGATTGGCTCATGGCAATATCCGTGGGTCAACGCTCCCCAAACAGAAAATAGTACACCGCAAAGACGTGCGCACCTTAATTCTAGGCAGGACTGCCCAGGGCAAACGCATACTCCTGAACTCTCCCGAGATCCCTGGCTCCTAGCCTCTGGCTGGGAGTCCCTAGGGGTGGCTCTGCCGCTGGAGATTAGACAGCAGAGCCGCTGTGAGGATGCCCCAGGCAGGACTTGGGCACTCGGTGAGGTCAAATTTTCCGAGTATGCGTTGCCCTACAGGACTGCCGCCCGCCGAGGGCCTCGCCCCTTCCGAACCCGCCTCTGATCGCTGCGATATTCTCTGGTACAGGGTTTAGTTGGGGATTTTTTGGCTGGCGACGCCCCACAAAATCGCTGTACCAAAGGCAATGCGATAAAACACAAACACCCAAGTGGTGTGGTTTCTGAGAAAGTGAAGCAGCCAGTAGATGGCAATGTAGGAAGAAATGGCGGCTGAAATCACGCCCGCCGCGATCGCTGCTGCCCCCATCTGAAAATCTGGGGCAAATAGTTCGTCGAGTTCCGCAATGCCAGACAAGACGATCGCGGGAATCCCCATCAACAAGGAAAATCGCGCTGCCGTGGCGCGATCAAACCCCATGAACAGCCCCGCCGTGATGGTCGCCCCGGATCGCGACACCCCAGGAATCAACGCCAGCGCCTGGGCCCATCCCATGCCAATGCCATCCCACAGACCCACTTTGTCGTAGCCGCGATGACGCTTGCCCCGCCACTCTGCCACCCCCAGCAGCACCGCCAAGGCAATGGAGGTAACGCCAATCACCACAGAACCCCGCGCCAGGGTTTCATAACTTTCCCGCAGAAAAAACTTGAGCAACAGACCACAGACCACAATCGGCAGGGTGCCGACCAAAATACCCAGCCCGACTTGGAAATCGGCGTCTTCAAACTGGCGATGGGCGATCGCGCGCCCAATGCCCTGACACACCGTTTTCACATCGGTCCAAAAGTAGCTGAGAATCGCCCCAATGCTGCCGAGCTGCACCACCGCTGTAAACGCGACCCCCGGATCGCCCCAGCCCAACACCACGGGCACCATTTTGATATGGGCGGTGCTGCTAATGGGCAAAAACTCCGTAATGCCCTGAACAATGCCCACCATAATGGACTGCCAGATTGAAAGGCCCTGGGCGATTTCAGAGGTCATCAAGAGCGGGAAGACTGGTATGAACGTTGCGATCGCAGACATAACCATAACGAATGAGTGATCCCCAAACAGTGAAGTTTGCTTAACAGATATGAGAGAGGGTTGCGTTTTGCGCTGTTTTCGCGCATCCCACACCTTTCATCCAATTCCAATACATTAAAGTTGGGATGCCCCCAGGGGGGATACTAGGTCCGTTGACGAGGCCGTTCAGCCAACAGGCCAAGCCCCGCCATATTCTACCCAGCCAGCCCCAGGGTTGCGTGCCCGACCACAGCCAATGTGGTATGTTAAGAACGGTTAATAACCTGAGAAAATATTTGTCATCCTTTAGTCCTTCTACAAAAACTCCTAAGCTGTACGCCTCAGTGTGGCAGCCTTTCGCTGGATGGTATCAAACTCATCGAGTGATGGCTGCGGCGATCGCGCTGGTGGTTGTTCCGGTGTTTTTTCAAGCTCCCTTGGTGCGATCGCTACCCTGGCTCAGCCTCACCCTGACCAGCACTTGGCTAATGGCAGGCGTGGGCCTCATGCTGCGCAGCCATAGCCGCATCTGGGGCGATCTGCTCATCGGCTTTAGCTGGACGTGGCTGGCAGGCTCGATCTATTGGGGCTGGTTTCGGTGGGAGCCCTTTGTCCACTTGCCCATCGAGGCGATTGGTATTCCCATTGTGGTGATTACCTTGGCGACCGGGCGCGGGCGTGTGGGTAGCTACTTTTACCTCGGCTCTTTGCTGGGGACGGCCATGACTGATCTATACGTGTATTGGATGGATCTGGTGCCCCTCTGGCGACAGGTCATGCAGGTTGATCCGGAATGGGTGCCGGTGGTGTTGCGAGAGGGGGCCACAGCGCTGCAAACGGCAATCGCCCTCAATCGAGGCTTGCTTGTCGCGATCGCGCTGTTGACCATTGGGATCGTGCCGCTGTTGCGATCGCGCCAGCCCTGCTGGTGGGCCTTTAGCGGTGCAGTGCTGAGCACCCTGATCGTGGATCTGCTGTTTCTTGGCAGCGCCCTGATCGTTTAAAGCGAGTCCGATCTCCCGTATCACGCGCTCCCTAGAAGCCACCACCCCTCAGACTCCTGAACCCCGGCAACGGATCTATTCGTTGCCCCTTGACGCTGTTGTCTGGTGAAACGATCTCTCGCTACGGGTTTCAGAAAAACCGACAGATATTGAGGCTTCTTTGGCATAATTGTTGCCAGACTCCCAACTGAATGCCCATTACGGCATTGCCGATGCGCGTGTGAACGTTCTGAATCCCCTCCTTCCTCACCGAAGAATGAATCGATTTCTCCCTTTTTCCAAGGCAGAAAATTGTGACCGGAGCAAGACATCTGTTCAATCAGCAGCATCCTCAACCGAATTGAGTAAGTTCGTTAAGCTCTCAAGTAGCTGACGTAAGCTTCGTGTGAGCCTCCATCTCTGGAATTCTCAAAGCACTGTGACTGGACAAAATGGGCCGTATTTGGTGCTCCATACGGAGTCTGGAAACCGTCAACTGTCTCTCGTGGGCAGCAATTGCTGGACGGTTGGCCGCAGCGACGATAATAACTTGGTCATTCCAGACCGCTGGATTTCTCGGAACCATGCCATGGTGCAGTGTATGGAAACCGGCGAGTTTTACCTCATTGACCTGGGTAGCCGCAATGGTTCCTTTGTGAATGGCCGACGGGTGAGCGTGCCGGTTACGCTGCAAGACGGGGATCTGCTGACCTTCGGACAAACTGAGCTGCGGTTTTACTGTCCCTCCACCAGTCCGGCCCTGCTGCGGCCCGAGCATACGCCTGCCCATGAGGCAACGGTGACGGCAACGCTACACATGCGGCGGCTGATTTCTGTGATGGTGGTGGATATTCGTGATTTCACCGTGATGACGCGCCAAACCGATGAAAAAGTGCTCTCAGAATCCATTGGCACTTGGTTTCGCTGTGCAGGGGAAATTATTGGCGAATATGGCAGTTGGGTCGATAAGTATATCGGTGATGCGGTCATGGCGGTGTGGATTCACAGCCCCCAAGGCGCAGAACCCCGCGAAATGCTGCAAATTACGCGGGCTATCAGTGCCTTAGCCAAAATGACGAGTCAGCTTCATAAGCGCTTTCCGCTTCCCTTTCCGTTGCGGATTGGGGCAGGCTTGAATACGGGCTATGCCATGGTGGGCAATACGGGCTCGGGCGATCGCCCAGACTACACGGCTCTAGGTGACACGGTGAATGCTGCGTTTCGGTTTGAATCTTCGACGAAGCAGCTGGGGCTGGATCTCGCGATCGGTGAAACCACTTATCTGCATCTCCAACAGCTTGGGGCAACGGAGGAATTATTCAAGCGCTATACCGTCACGATGAAGGGCTATGAAACGCCCATCGTGACCCACGCGAGTTCATTCTCTGACCTTGATCGCTTTTTGAAAATGCAGCATTAGAGGGCTGACAAGGCTAATGTGATGGGTTAGCCCCTCGCCCTTAGCTCACACAAGCCAGCAGCACTTGCCACTCTTGATCCTGTTTTTTGATGCGTAAAGAACGGCATTTTGCAAAAAACTTGGGTAATCCTTTGGGTTCGCCGATGCGTTTCAGAGCCTTACTCATCGGTTCTTGGTAGGTTTTGGAAAACTCGGAGCCCAAAACGGATAGGTGAATGGACTTTCCAGCTTGGTTTGCAGAGAGCGTCCACATCAGTTTGACGACGGCTTGCTCTAGGGTGGCGGCATCGCTGATTTTTGCGATCGCAGGTTTTGCAGGGTTAGCCACTGGGTTAACCGCAGTATTGTCGCTCGGTTCGCTAAGGGTAACCTGCAAGGATTGCGTATTCGGAATTGGGAAGAGTTGAAACTGAGGATTGGTTTCGAGAAATTGCTTTAGGGTTTTGGCCGTTGTCACAGATCGGATGGCTGTGTTGACGGCAGCGTGGTTGCGATTGCGAAATCGCTTCGCCAATTCACTGATTGTGATGGGTTGGTTGGGCTGATCGTGCTGGGCCTGCAAAATCAGGATTTTCAGCCATCCCCGCAGTTGTGAGGCGGAGGAGGGCAGATGTTCGACCTCGGCTGGAGATTGGGGCTGGTTCGGGGCTTTGGGCGATGCTGCTTCGGGCTGGGGTAGAACGAAGTAGCCTGTCTTCTGGGTCAAGACATTGCGAATTTCTACCCGATTTTCATGGCGGCATACGCGATAGGGCGTGATGCCTTGCCCTATGAGCGAATGGCTCAAATGCATCAGGTCAGAGTCGGTAGAGCAGACAAACACCTCACGAATTAAGGGATTCCGCAGGGAAATTAAAACGCCGTCTATGGACATTTTGATATCGGCGCTATTTTTGCCGGAGGGCACGTGAACTAGTTGATAGCCGCGTTGGTACAGGATTTGATCGCGATCGCCCAACTTCTGCCAATTTGCAAAGGCGAGGCGATAGCGAATGGG
>JACYME010000241.1 GCA_015272155.1 Leptolyngbyaceae cyanobacterium T60_A2020_046 | reverse complement strand
GCACTGTTTGCATAAATGCGGCAGTGTCATTGTTGCGTTCAAGGTGTAGATATATTAGAAGGCAAGACTCCCAAAGCTTGAGAAACTTGCTCTCTGGAGTTTCATTGTCTTTGTACTGATTTGCGATCGCCTGTCGCCATTCGCGACGCTGGTCTTTGCTGACAGATTGCTTGGTTGCAGCATGATCAATCCAGCCAATGCCCATAAGGGCTTTGAGGGTGTCTTGCCATTGCCAGTTACTGGCTAGGGCCAGATGTCCGGCTAGGTTATGAAGGGCTTGGTAGCGATCGCGGTGGGCCGATAGCCACACCTTTGCCTCAATAAAGTCTCCCCGTTTCCAGGCCGAAAGAATTCGCTCTCGCTCGACCGGCCAAAAATACTCTCCCAAATTTACTGTGTCAAATCCATTTGCCATGCGCGTTTGGCTGAGTTTTTTGTCTGCATCTACAACCTGGAACAGCGGATTAGGTTCAATTGGAATCACCTGCTCAACGGTGCATTGCCGCATCAAGGCAGCGGCACAAATTTCTAAACTGTTAGCAATCTGCGGAGCTGACCCCTTAGTTTGAATTTGTAAGGTTAGGGGGGCGTCGGTTGAGGCATCCAATGTCTTGAGAGCGTAAGCCACTAAAAAGTTTTGTAGATGCTGTTGAATGGCAGCAACTTGATTGACTGCTACGACAGGATTCCACACCTGAATTTGCAAGTCAGGGTAGGACTGTTGCAGTTTGCCCGCCATGAGTTTGGCAAGCCAACAGGTATCGCCCCGCCGAAAACTCCAGGCAGTTCCTTCCGGCTGATCGGTGCCCCATAAAATGACTTCTGTTAAACCATTTTGAATTTCCGATTCTATAATCCCTTCGTCCATCGGTAAGACGACGGCGCTAAAGTCTTGCCGTTGTTCACAGTAGCGATAGATCAGTTCTCCCAGGTGACGAGCTGCCCAGCGATATTCTGGCTTTTCGATGTCTCCGTGGTAGCCGCGTTGGTAACCGAATTCGGTATAGAGTTGGTCAATGTGGGGGGGATAGCCGCGATCTCCATCGGCTCCCAGACTCCGCACAATACCATCTTGACAACGCCAGCCGACTTGGCGGGTGCCTACGGTGATTATTAAAGTCTGCATGATAAATCTACTGCTCGTCTAAAATACGCTGGACACAGTGCAGCACTTGCTCCGCGATTGCGATCCCTTTTTGAGCATCAGTCATAGAAATATTGCGAAGCTCACCATAATCTGCAATTTGGCGCAGTTCTGCTAACCAGTTGAGATCACGCCCAAGGTCTCTCGGTAGCTGCCCTGTTTTGACAAAGTTTAAGTTAATCGCCCTTAATACACCCGCATGGCTGCCAAAGCTCAGGTTTTTAGAAAGCAGCAGCGCTGTAGCGGCATGAAAGGCTGCATAGTAAGCGCGTGATGCGGCATCATTGGGAAACCCTGATTTTAAAAGAATCTTCGCAGCCTGCAAGGTGGAAACTCCCCGCTCTAGGTTGGCAGTAATTTCTGCCTCAGAACTCATAGCAAAATACCTTCTTGCTGTACATTTCGATAAAGCTGTGTGGTACCTGCGGCAAACTCTGACTGACTCGCTGGTTTAACTGAAATCCAATGGCTGGATTCTAGTTGCAGGGGGTAGAGCAAATCCACTAGGTCATGTAGTTCTTGAAAGTAATCAAACGGGGGCTGAAGCACGACCAACAGGTCTAAATCGCTCTCAGGCGTTAAGCTTTGGCGAGCCGCAGAACCAAAGAGGATAAGGGATTGGAGGCGATCGCCGTAATGCTCCATCAGCGATTGCTGGCAAGCTGCTATCGTGGCCGTAATGTCTGGCGGTAGGTGGGCTGGGAAACTGGACATGGCTCGTTTTGGGGCTATTACCAAGGTCATTAATCATCGCCATAACCCTAGGTAAATGGAAAAATTTGGGCATAGCGTCCACGGGCCTGTCGTTTAAGTTCTTCAAGGTAGCGCTTTCGTGGGTTTTGGCTGGCACCAAATACCGTAACCACCTGGTAATCGCCCATATTGGCGATCCAAACTGGGGAAGGTTTCACACCTCCCTGCACTTGGCCGCAGAGATTGCCATCATAGTCAACCTGCCCCCGCCGATTCTGAACCTTAAAATCCTGACTATGCAGAGTTGCTAAAGCATAGGGCTTGCCAAAATCCTCATCGCCCGCACACACCACAATGCAGCTACTTGCGTCCACAGCCTCCGGCCATTTATCCTGACTGGCTTGCCCAGCTTCTAGCAATTGACGCGGATTAATGGGGCGATCAGCCACTCGGCCTAACGCCTCATAAAACTCCCGAAGTTTATCTTGGAAAAGGCGTTGAAATCCAGAAATATCTTCTGGCAAATTCCAGAACGTATCATTCCTGTCTGGAATCACCGTTGAGCCTCTCCACCAGGGGGCGCGCTCCCGGCTTTTACGTGAGTAGCAAGGTCGCCTCGCTCCCTGACCCAGCCCTCCTAGATGAAACATCATCCAGGTTAAGGTCTTGAGCAGTGCTGCTAAATTTCTCCTTTGGTTGAGGGGCGCTTCTGAGGAATAGGCCAAAATCAAGCGACCTGATTGTTCTCCACAAGGATCATGTTTACCCTGGGTGTTGGGTCGAGCTTCCCGCTGTACTACCCGACCATCAGCAATTCTTACCGACACCCAGCCGCGCACCTGTTGAGGGTTAATCGCCCCAAACAACTGTCCCTCTAGCCGCTGTACCTCGCGACTGGGCAATACACCCAGGGCAAAGGCGCGAAACCAATAGCGCAACATGGACTTAAAAGCGACTGGACGTACTTCAGCGTCAGGATTACCCCGCATTTGCGACTCATTGCGACGGTCGTTCCAATTCCATTGAGTAAACTTTTGCCGCCCATGAATGAGTTGCCCTTCTAAGGTGAAGTCCACACTAAAGAAATCATCCCTAGAGAAATCATCCCTAGAGTTTGTCTGCCCTGCTCTGACCAACCTGCCATAGCCCGTATTGACTTGGGAGCCAATTCCAGCCGCGAGTCCTTGGCTGAGCCATTGTTTGACTGTTGCTAGGGTTTCATCATCTCCCTGACTGGTAGAACGTAGACCCACTAAAAAGGTCGCTTCATTCAGTGAATAGAAAGGATTGGGATTAGGGGAATAGAGTAAGTCTCGACCAGCAGAATCCCAAGACCAAATATTGTTAGCCATATCAACAGCTAGTCCGCCGCCATTGCCAGATTGTTGAGGCAGTGGGTAAGCATCTAGAAAAATGACCTTACCCGATCGCTCTTCACTCTTTTTACTATCCAGGTAGCCAAAATATTGACGGGCTACTGCTTCCTCAGCCTGTTTCCAAGACAGCCCTTTTTGTTCCATGACTTCCCGAATAGCTTGGGTGCGGGCAACACCCCGGAGTGTGCTGGCGGGAATATAAGGCATGCCCAACGCATCAAAGGCCGGTAGCAAAATGCTTTCTGGCCCCCGGTGGCCGCCCACGCGAATGCGCCACAGGCATTTGACCTGAAACGTATTGCCTTCGCCAGCGATGCGTTGGGTTCGGTTAGTCAGCGTTTTGAGGCGATCGCGATAGTTAGCTTTCTCCTCGGCCATTTGCAGAATTTGCACTTTGGTGGGGTTTTTGTAGGGGCTGTCGGGCGATCGCATCCACCGCAGATATTCCACAAAGCTGGCTTCAGGAATCGGATATGGGTTGGGGTCAAGGGGATGTTCTAACCAAGGGGAGGGTTCAAGATTGCGACCACCATTGCTGCCGCCACCCCGGTTGCGTTTGCCGCTGGAGCTAGGGCGACCTGTGGGATTCGGTTTATCGCTAGGAGAGCCTGGTCGTTTTGGACGCTCGAATACCATTGCTATGCCTCTCCCTTAATGTCGTGGTAAACCGCAGTGGCCCAAAAGCTAAATTCTTGGGCAATTGCCAGCCCAAGCCCTGTTAGGCCAAGAT
>JACYME010000100.1 GCA_015272155.1 Leptolyngbyaceae cyanobacterium T60_A2020_046 | reverse complement strand
ACACCGTGCGATCGCACCATTCATCAAGAATTTAGCCAAACTCAGTCCCCAAAGACAGAAAAACACCGCAGCACTAAAAGTAACGATTTAATTTTGTTGAGGGGAGTAATTTTGCCTTCACGAAAACATGATGTAAGCTAAAGCTACTTGAAGAAAATCTCACAAAAGTACATGTCGTAATTGTTGCCTCCTAAGCGGCAATTACGGCCTTAAAAAGCCTTTAAGCCACTGGATACAGCGGTCTTTTGGAGTGCAACTCAGCTTTGTTCTAAATGTTTGGGGTTTGGGAGGTGTTGAGCACCTAACATGCTTTAAAGAGCGCTGCCTTCAACAGGGTATTAACGGCTTTCTGCTTAGGACTATGTTGCTCTTGCTATCTGTTTCCGTGCTGTCTGTTGCGTTCTAAATCCTGTCATGAAAACTCAAAACACAAGCTTCTTTAACTTTGTCGTGTCTCCAGGCACTCGTGATCATCGCGGCTTTTTTGTTCAAGATGGTTTGTATGATCTTGTTCGGGTCGAAACCTCTGGCTGGGCATTCATTTGTTTGGATAGCCATACCTGCTACTACGTTGATCCAGAAAACGTGTATCAGGTCTGTGAATTAGAAGATGCTCCCGATCGCTAGGCCAACTTTGCCTCAGGGACAAAAATCTGGCATTTTGGCAGAGCAAGGTTAAGTTGCGATGGGATAATTTTGGCGGTGTTGGGCAAGAGTATGAGGGGCGTCAAGCCCTGGGTATTCTGCCTCCGCCTCGGTCGCGATCGCGGGTTCATCGAGTTTTGTGTGTTTCCCTTTAGGTCGTATTCAGGGCGGGATGAGGGTTGCATCGGCAGGCTGGGACTTTTCGGTTGAAACTTTTGAGATTTTGATAGCCCAGAATGCAAAATTAATCGCTCATTTTGCCCGCAATTCAGAAGCATTGATTCGAGGGGAGAATGCCCCCCCTTCAGCCGCTGGAAAAACTAGCGTAAAGCGAGTGAATGACACATGAGTCGATGCGCCTGAGGCGCATCCGTGGGGTGGGAGAGTTGAGCGCGATCGCGCAGGACTGAGCTCAGTATTATCCTTCAACACATCATGAACACACCCATGAACCAACTCCATGCCGCCTATGCAGTTTACGTCTCTGCATTAGCGGTCGAAATTTACCGGGGCGACCAACCCGTCTCGTCCCAGGGACGATTTGTGTGCAAACAATCCAACTACCTCAGCATTTTGCGGTTTGCGCGCAACCTGGCCCTTCATCGTCACCTGCCGCTGTATAACTACGCCCAGGCCGGGGGTTAGGGCGTTGAGCCGCCGTTATGGGGGCATTGCCCTGGGTTAAAGTTGGCAACGCGAGGGCGGGAGGCTTCCGGAGGGAGGCTCGGCAATTCAGGAAAAAGAGATAGCCCAAGGGGCTTTCCTGAGTTGTCATGACAGTCAGACCATGCTTCATCCCACCGAGTCTTCCGCCATTTGCCAAGCGGCACAGCGGGATCACATTGCCATTTGCCATCAGCTCATCGGCTATGAGTTTCCTTTTGAAATGAATCGATCGCTGGAGCTTGCCCTCCTGCGTACTTTCTGCGTTCCAAGTATTGCGAGAATTCTCAACCGCACGGGCAAATTTATCCACCGCGCCCAACAGCGCTATAACGATACGGGCCTGATTTTGGGGCACCTCATCAAGTGGGGATACGACAGCCCAGAAGGACGGGCTGCGATCGCCGAAATGAATCGCATTCATCGGCGGTATGCCATTGCGAATGAGGATTTTTTGTATGTGTTGTCAGTGTTCATCTTTGAGCCCATTCGCTGGAATGCCCGCTACGGCTGGCGACCGTTCACTGACCTTGAGAAACTGGCGCTGTTTTACTTTTGGTGCGCCGTGGGCGATCGCATGGGCATTGTCCACATTCCCCCTACCTTTGCGGAGTTCGCCGCCTTCAACGAAGCCTATGAGGCGCAACGGTTTTGCTACAGCCCTGACAATCAGGCCGTGGGAACAGCCACCGTGCGCCTGATGCAGAGCTGGGTGCCGGGCGCGATCGCGCCCGTGGTGCCTCGGGCCGTCAATGCCTTGGTCGATGACCGGATGCGCGAAGCCCTGGGCTGGCCGACCCCTTCGCGTGTGCTCCAATCCTTGCTGGCAGCGGGCTTGGCAGGACGGCGGCGGCTGTGGCGTTATTTGCCCCGGCGGCGTCAGCCCGACTTTTTTGTCGATCGCCTCCCAACCCCCAACTGGCGATCCGACATCGCTGACCCAGAGCCGCCATCCCCCGACACTGCCTCGCGGTGCCCCTTTCTACGAATGCGGCAGGTGTTGCGATCGCCGTCCTAATTCAACCCTGGCGCATCGTGCGATCGCGGGGCCAGGGGCTTTCTCTCAGTACAGACTTCGACCCTCAACATGGCGCATCGTGCGATCGCGGGGCCAGGATTTTAGGCTAAGGGTCTTGGGGCGATCGTCGCCCTGAGATCCCAATGATCCTTACAATGAAACTGGGCCGTTGACTTGCCCACCCTTGTTGTTCAACTGTTGCTCAACCGCGATCGCGATGTCTGCTTCTTCTACTCGCCCCGCCTCCATCGACAAACTGGTGCAACGATTCCAGCGCGTCTCTGATCCCAAGCGCCGCTACGAACAACTCCTGTGGTTTGCCAAAAAACTGGGCGACTTCCCCGAAGCGGAGAAAACCGCTGAAAATAAGGTGGCAGGCTGCGTCTCCCAGGTGTATGTCATCGCAAGTCTAGACGACGGCAAAATTTACTACCAGGGCGACTCTGACGCCCAAATCACGAAGGGGTTGGTCGCCTTTCTCATCAATGGCCTCAACGGCCTCACCCCCGACGAAGTAGTGAACCTGTCTCCCGATTTCATCCAAGACACCCAGTTGGATGTCAGCCTGACGCCGTCGCGGGCAAACGGCTTTTACAATATTTTCAAAACCATGCAGCAAAAGGCCGCCGACCTGCTGAATTAGCGTCTTGGCATGTAACTCAAGCTTCGGCTGGGCTAGAAGCTGCCTTGGTCGATGCGTTGGTTTACCTGCTGCTGGCGGATATTGAGCGAAAACACTCCTTTGGGGCTTGCTCGACAATCCAAAAGCTATTTTTGACCGTAAAGGTTGGGAGCAGTGTTTCGCTGAGCGCAGAGCAGAACTGCGGGAATATCGGATGGTCTGGCGTAAGAATGCTACCAGCTAAATGACCTTCATGTTTCTTTAGAAACAGCTTCTGAGGGACATCTCCCAATCGCCGACGCGATCGCGAGTGAGGGTTGGGTCTTGGTGGGGGTGGGGGGAGCTTGGGCGGAAGGGAGCGGTCGTCTCTTCTCTCGCATCCAGACTTGTGGAGTGTAGCCGATAAGCGCTTCAGCCCTAACACTCGATTGCTTGACGTACCAAGTGACGCGCAACCTCTAAACACCAATTAAGCTAAGAAGTGCGCCAACTCCAGTGCAGGTGGACTGCCATTAATGTCAGCGCAGATTTTCCAAATCAACGCCTTCTGGGATGCTGACGCAGCGGCCTGGGTCGCGACGAGCGAAGATATCCCTGGACTCGCAACCGAAGCTGAATCCTTTGATGCGCTACAGCAAAAGCTCCGGTGATGCGCTATAGCAAAAGCTCCGGGACATGGTTCCAGAATTGCTGATGCTCAATCAGGCGATCGCACCCGATTACAAAGGCTCCATCTCCTTCGAGTGAATCACGCATACTCAAGAGACGGTTGAGGTGGCCTAGACGATGGCCAAGTCTTTGACCCCAAAGCTAAAGAAGCTCTTGACCGCAGCAGGCTGTTATTTTGATAGGGCAGGAAAGGACGACCACGATATTTGGTACAGCCCCATCACAGAAAGACGTTTCGTTGTTGAAGTGCTATCAAGTCGCGCCACACCGCCAATGCCGTTTTGAAGCAGGCGGGCTTGCCCAAGCAATTTTATAGTGATTCTACTT
>JACYME010000186.1 GCA_015272155.1 Leptolyngbyaceae cyanobacterium T60_A2020_046 | reverse complement strand
TAGCCAATATTCGCAAAAGCTATCGCCAAACCGTTCAGCAAGTGGTCGATCGCTACTACCCTGGCAACTCACCGGCTGATTGGTACGTGCTGGCAGCCGGTGATGGCGATGACATGAATAGCTGGCTAAAGGGCAAGCACATGAAGTCCTACGGCGACTATATGCCTTCCACACTGTCAGAGAAGGTCGCTCAGAGTCAATTGCCCAAAGAGTTGAAGACTGCCTTCGATGAACTTAGCACCAAGATCCAAAAGCGCATGGGGCCAGCCACCTATAATGCCCTTTCGCGGGCACTGCTAGACTTCTCCAATCAACTTGTTCCCTACTTAACGGAGCAGCGCTATGCAGGGCGGTTGATTTACGCTGGTGGCGATGATGTGCTGGCTTACACCAACCTATGGGAGTGGGACAACTGGCTGTGGGATATTCGCCAGTGCTTTAGAGGCGAGAAAGATCCGGAAGAAAATCGAATTGCAAAGCTCACGGGCTTCAAGTCCTTATCTAGAGAGTTTTTCAAGAGTGAGGGTGACTTTTGGCACTGGCAAGGGGATGTAGAAGCAACAACCTTGCCCAAGCGCCCTCTATTCACCATGAGTCAGGATGCAACCATCAGCTTTGGGGTGGTGATTGCCCATAACTCAGTGCCGCTGGCGATCGCGCTAGAAAACCTCTGGGAAGCCGAAGCAGAGGCCAAGAAGCACCAATCGTCTGATGGCACACCTAAAGATGCGGTGCAAGTGAGGGTGCGATACGGCAATGGCAACCAGCTTATCTCGACCAGTAAATTTGATGTATTTGACCAGTGGCGATCGCTCCTCACCTTAATGGATGACCTAGAGCCTTCCCTCTTTGAGCAGGCTGCCAGTGTATGGCAACAGCACCCTGCTCCGGTGATTGAGGCGATTTCAGCTTGGGTGACCGCTTTCTGCGATCGCCGTGACTTCTTTGCTGGCAAAGACGACGTGAAGCAAACCTTTGCCCAAGCTTTTACCCAGTGGCTAGAAACCCTCTGGGACAGGACTGAGGATGATCCGCAGAAGCGCCAAGAGGAGATTGTGAACTGGCTGAAATTAGCGGCCTTCATCCTACGGAAGCGTCATATCAAACTGCCAGGAGAAGCGTCATGATTGCCACCGCACCCACACCCTTGAAAACATCTACAGGTTCCAATCGTTCGATGCACTGGTACACTCTCACACCGCTAGATGTGCTGCTTTTCCGAGACGCCAAACCCTTTACCCCCGGAGAACGGGCCTGGGCGGGGAGCGTGTTTCCCCCCAATGGCCATGCCCTAGCTGGAGCTATTCGAGGTTTATTGCAAACGAGACAGTGGGTCAATCTCAAGGGTCCCTTCCTGTGTTGCAGCAGTCAGTTACATTTTCACCGTCCACTCAACTATGTGGGCAATAAGCAATTAGTACCGATAGAGTGGCTTCCCCCACCACAGCAGCCTAGGTTGATGTGGGATCAGCAAATGCCCATGCCGCTAGCAACAACGGAGAATCCATCTAATTCTGATCAGGAGAAAAGTAAAAATTTACGGCGTTTTCTAAATGTCAACCAGATCCAAAAACTCTTGCGGAATAAGTCCCTGACCCAGGAAGATTGGCAACTCCCTGAAGGCACTGCCGATGAACCTTGGACAGTGGAATCACGCCCCCATAATGCCATCCAGCCTGGGCAACGCACCGTGAAAGATAGCGATGGCTATTTTGTGGAAAATGCTATTCGGCTGCATTCGGGCTGGAGTATTGCGATCGCCTTAGATCACGATACCCATACCCAATTACAGACCCTGGGCATCCCGGCAACCATGCGCTTGGGCGGGGAGGGGCATCGGGTATTAATTGAGCGGTGCTTGGCCTTAGATGAGCAGTGGGCCACTCTGCAAACCAAGTCCCAGGAAAACTACCAAGCAGCAGAGGCTGCGCTGACTCAAGATCCCCAAAAGGCGCGATCGCTAGCCTATCTACTTACCCCTGGCGTATTTGAGCGTACCCGCAACGGTGTAGCCACCTGTCGAGCTTGGCCCTGGGAGTGGCAGCTTGCCCATGCTCCTAACAAAAATCAAACACCGGGGCCGTTGGTCAGTGTGGCAACTGATCGGCCAGTGCCCATCAGCCCCCGTCGCAAAGATGGAAATGATAGTGTCCCTGCCCCCCAAGTTTTTGCCGCTCCGCCAGGCAGTGTCTTTTACCTCGCACGTCCGGAGGAGTTGCATCAGGATAACCCTGTCCACAAAGCCCATAAATGGCGGCAACTGGGCTACACCGAGCTACTTTGGATTCCCTATGGAGTGAATAAATGATGATTGAAGACTTGGTTTACCTCTACCTCTTGTCTCCCCTGCACACAGGTGGCACCACCCAAGAGGGAAATTTATTGGGTATTGCTCGCGAGTCCCATACTGAATTGCCCTACATCCCATCTAGCTCCATTCGGGGGCGATTGCGGGCGGCTACATCTGATGAAGAAAGAACATCACTGTGGGGGAACACCATTGAAGATGTTACCCAAGGTGGTGATGCTAATCTCACCCAAGGCACACTGTGGATTGGTGATGGGTCAATTCTTTGGCTACCCGTACCCTCCCTCAGTCATGGGGTGATTTGGGTGAGCAGTCCACTACTTCTACGTCGCTGGGCAAAGTTCAGCGAGGTTAAAGCTGAAATCCCAATCGACTACTCTACCAACCTAGATAGCCAAAAGCCCGTTTATCTCAAGGATGCCATTCTCAAACCCAGTGACTTGCAAGCCTGGAATACCTGGGAAATTTTCGTCCCTCAGGTTGAAGCAGCCGAGGGCATTGAACGGGTGCTGGTGTTGCCCGATAAGCACTGCGCCACGTTGATTCAAATGGCGCTATGGCGGCAGGTCAAAGTGAAGCTTGATGAGCACAAAACGGTGGATGGTGGCTTCCGCTATGAAGAGGCTATTCCGCCTGACACCCTGATGTACTTCCCTTGGGGCATTACTTCTCAGGCTAACGGTAAGGAGAATAATTCTAAGAAGAGCTTTGAAACGCTGATTTCTGAGCACAAGATTTTGCAAATTGGCGGGCAAGAAAGCCTAGGGCGCGGTTTTGTGCAAACCTGGCTAACACCAAATCCATCAAATTAACCTTTCGTGTAGGAGCAGTAGACTCATGGACAGCTTGCAAGAACGCTACTTGGTGGCTGAGCGGGGTAACCGGGTTGGGGTGTTGCTGGAGATTGCCGCCTATCAGCAATTGCCCGACAAATTGGAGGAGTTAGAAACCCTCCATGCCTTTGATATGGCTGAGGCATCTGAGGATGAGGCAATACCCCTGGAAGATGCGATCGCTGAAATTGAAGCTCAGCGAGCCTCGTCACCATGAGTTATCGGGTCTCCATTTTGCGGCAAGTCCAAAAGGAACTGGGCAATTTACCTGCTGGTGCCTTTGAGCGGGTTCAGGATGCCCCAGAGCTTTGGCAAAGGAACCCCGTCCTGCCCAGTATAAAAAGCTCCAAGGTCGAGAAGGTTGGCACATTTGAGTGGGAGATTATCGAGTTCTGTACAAGATTGATGACACCCAGCAAACCGTTGAGGTGGTTCATATTGGGCATCGTCAGGACGTGTATCGGTAGCAAATAGAACAAGGAAATAACTGTTATGGGATTTGATCCGCGCACGATGGGTAAGCCAGTGTATGAGGCGTTGCAAGGGCTAAGGAGTCAACCAAATCAGGACAATGCTCGGTTGAAGGAGCAAAAGAATCAAGCAGTAGAGTTGTACACCTATCTCTCTACCTGGGGAATGTTGCGGCTTAAGGCTGAGGAGGAGGCACTGAGCCAAGAGGGCAAAAAGCAAGTTGTCAAAGCATTTTTTGTTTGTCTACAGACTATTTCTGAGCAACCCAAGCTGACAGGTAATGAGGGGCTACAAACGCTTAAAGACCTCAGCACTGACGACTATCTTGGCCTAACAGGGCTTGGGCTGGCAATTGCCCAAGAATTTAGCTTTTGGGC
>JACYME010000127.1 GCA_015272155.1 Leptolyngbyaceae cyanobacterium T60_A2020_046 | reverse complement strand
TATCCGCAGACGGCATAATGAATTTGACCTGCCCATCTATGCCGTTTTTCCCTCATCCTCTGAGGGGGTGCCGAAGTTGATGCAACTGGGTGCCGAAGTTATGCAAATAAGTAGCGGCGATAATAACGGTTAGCTTTAAACGCCTCAACGATTGATTTGATTTCTGCCTCGGTGAAAGGCTTAGGCATTTGTTTTGGCGGAACCTTAATTCTTAAAGGCATATCTACCCAAGGATTAGACTCAACTAAAGCCTGCTCAATTCCCCATTCCCAGCACGCCTTCAAAAGGCCCAGACGCTCTCGAATGACAACCTTGGATAAATCTTGAGAGTCGTACCAGCTGGTGAATTTTTCGGCCTCTGCTATGCTAACTTCAGAAACCGAACGAGTCTTAAAGAATTCCTCCAAATAATTCAGCAGTCCACGGTATTTATCTAGGGTGGTCGAAACGACTGTCTTTGATTTGTGCTGGATGAATTTGTTGAATAGGCCGATGACACTCAGCTGGCTGCGGTTGGGAAGCTGCAATTTATAGGCTCGAAGCGTTGGATCGAAATGCCCTGACATCATGTCGAGTTCTATTTGAGACGCCTTGGCCTCGGCCACTCTCCGATTTGTGACGGTGTCAGGGAGCCCGATAAACAGAAAATAGCGTTCCCCTTTGTAACGCCAGCCCAGACGCAACCGATCTCGGTCACTGATCACCGAGACAGTGCCCTTCTTAGCTCTAGCAGCGTTGGCTATGGTGAAAGACCTCTGGAGAATGGCTCGAATGGATCGAGGAATCTTTCGATCCAATTTCGATCCAAATTCTAACCAAAATGGCCAAAAGTGGCATAACAGCGTCTAGTCCCAGGAACTCAGCAAGGCTCTGAGTCAACCTGTTGATGGGCAATACAGCCCTTGGCCCGTATGGGTTTGAGAGAATGGAGAATAGGAGATTCGAACTCCTGACCTCTGCGGTGCGATCGCAGCGCTCTACCAGCTGAGCTAATTCCCCAGGTTTTATCGACGGGCTGCGCGGCGTCGCACCTCTGCGGTGCGAATGACCTTCGGCCAGGCTACGTCTTTCAGACGGACTTCGTCCACGCCTATGCAGCGCTCTACCAGCTGAGCTAATTCCCCGTATAGACTTGCTATCGTAGCAAAATCTTTTCACTGCTGTAACACCCGATCACGACGATGCCGCCTCGCCTCCAGGAGTTGATCCTATGTATTCACCAAACGCTCCTGCCTACCCTACAAATTCAGAGCGATGACCCGCATCACCCCGTGGTTGTGGGATTTGTTGCCAAGCCGTGGCGTTGTCTAGGGGCAGGCAATTATGCAGCGGTGTTTTACCATCCCGACTATCCTGAGCAGGTCGTCAAGGTCTATGCTCCGGGGCGCGGTGGCATTCAAGAAGAACATGAAGTTTATCGACGGCTGGGGATTCACCCAGCCTTTTCAGAGTGCTACTACAGCGAAGACACCTTTCTGGTGCTCAAGCGCTTGCGCGGGGTGACGCTCTACGATTGCCTCCACCGGGGGATTCAGATTCCGCCCCAGGTGATTGAGGACATTGATAAGGCGCTGGCCTATGCCCGCCGTCAAGGCTTGTCTCCCCATGATGTGCATGGGCGCAACGTGATGCAGGCTGAAGGCCGAGGTCTGGTGGTAGATGTTTCAGACTTTTTGCATCAGTCGCCCTGTTTTGCATGGGAGGATCTCAAGCGGGCCTATTGGTGGTTCTATTACCCAGTGTTTCGGCGGCTGCGGCTGCGGGTGCCGTACCGCATTTTGGACTGGGTGCGGAGCGGCTACCGATGGTTTCGGCGGGTGTGGCGGCGATCGCCCCGCTAGGCTTCATCACTGCTACGTCCTTGGGATTTGAGCACGCGCGCCATCGCCTTTACTGGGGCGGCGTAAAGCCCTCGGGCAACAGCGCGCCCTCCAGGTTTGCGCCGTCTAGGATAGCTGCATCCAGGTTAGTATCCGTGAGGTTTGCGCCGCTGAGGTTCGCATCGGTGAAATCTGTTCCGGTCAGAGTTGCGCCTTTGAGGTAGGCTCCGCTCAGGTCGGCGGCGGTCAAGGAAGCGCCGTCTAGGTTGGCGTTGGTGAGGGCGGTGCGGGTCAGGGTTGCGCCGTTGAGGGTTGCGCCGCTGAGGTTGACGCCATCCATCAGGGCATTGCTGAGGTCGGCGTTATCGAGGGTTGCGTCACTGAGGTCAGAGCGATTGAGGACGGCTTCGGCGAGGTCAGCCTCAGCGAGGTCGGCCCCGGTGAGGGTGCAGTCGAGACATTCGCCTGTTTGGAGCGCTGCGATGGGGTTGTCGGTGGCGGAGGGGGTGGTGTTTGTGCCACAGCCTGCGATCGCAAAACTCAGGACGATCGCGGCGATACAAAACCTAGACTGCACGGAGGAAAACATCATCACATCTAAAATCTTTTGCAAATACTTGACAGCACTGCCAAGGTCTACTGGTAATTTTTCTGGAGGGCTTTCCGAGGCATGATCCCAGTGACAAACTCCATGTCAGATTGGGAATGCATAACCCTCAAAAGGGTTCATTTACTTGGACATCTTCGCATCATCGTTAACTAATTGCAAATTTCTACTATTAAGCCTAGGATAATTGCTTAGGGATGTGTTTGATAAGCGATCGCGGGCGAAACCTCTGAAAAGGCTCGTTGCGCACACTCCAGCATCACGTCACCGGGGGTGGCTTTTTCCCGCAATTCTCCCCAATATCCACCTGTCCAGCGTTTCTGGCTTGGGGCCAAGGCAACCTCATCCCACTGCATCCCGACCCTGCTCGATTTCCTCTGCTCTGGCATGTTCAAGTTTCTCGCCCCAGCAATTTTGCTGCTGCTGTCAGTTTCAGTCCACGGGCTGTTGCTGGCATTGCCATTGCCCGATCGGACTGCGGAAGCGCCCGAGACGCTATCCCGAGATGAAGAGGCGCTGCTGCAACAGGGGGCGATCGCGGTATCTGATCTGCCGATGGTAGAGGCTCCACCCGAGCCGCCGCTACAGTCCCCAGAGGCGACATCCCCCCCCAGTGCCGGAGCCGCTGCTGCCCCCCCGGCTAACCAAGCGACCCCGCGATCGCCCGCCCCCCCTGTTCCTGAACAGCGTGATCTTGAGGACTTCCCTGAGGAAGACGAGCTGCCCATTGAAGATGGGCTTGATGCCGCAGCGGACGATCCTGGGCCGGAGGATCCTGAGGAAATCGTGGCCTTCTCCCCAGATTTTCCCCATTACGAGGGGGCAGAGGGCGGCTGCTATGGCATCACCGCCTGTCAACGCGTCCGGGGGGTCGGGAGCTATCGCAACGTGGCCCGTGGGTTGGTTCCTAGCTTTGAAGCTCGGGGCTACGATGTCACCCTGCGCGAAGATTTGGAAGACACCGGGCGGCAGGTTTATGAAATGCAGCCCGCAGATGGTGGCTCTACCCAATATTTGATGGTGTTTTCAGACTTGGATGGCTCAGCGGTCTATGTGGTGAGCACCCGCATTTTGAGCCTCAACGATTTGAAAACCCTCCAAGATGTGCCGCCCGCGCGGTCGGGCTGAGGGACGAGTCGCCGATACAGCCCCTCGAACTGAATCTGAGATTTGTCGATGAGCGCAGGCTCAATTTTGGGCGGATCGATGGGCTCAGGGGGCGGTGCGTTTGGATCCTCTGCCGTGTACGGTCAGAACTTCTGTTGTGTCCTTGATTCTCCCGGTGCTGCCAATGACGATCGCGAACTTGAAGCCCACCCGCTCGACTCGCCCCGTGCGATGGGTCATGCCCTCGGGGTGGACGGTGGTGGTGCTCGCGATCGCGGCCCTCATGCTTTCCCCGGTGCTAGCGGTGGGCATCAGCGCCTTCGGCAACTCCAGCGACGTTTGGCAACACCTGACCGCCACCGTGCTGCCCCTATATGTGAAAAATTCCCTGGTGTTGATGGTGGGGGTGGGCCTGGGGGTCTTGGGGCTGGGCACTAGTACCGCTTGGCTCGTGACGATGTGCCAGTTTCCCGGACGCCGCATTCTTGAATGGGCGCTGCTGTTGCCCTTGGCAGCTCCGGCCTATTTGCTGGCCTACACCTACACGGATTTGTTGGAATACTTTGGGCCGGTGCAAACGGCGTTGAGAACCTGGTTTGGTTGGCAAAGCGCGACGGATTATTGGTTCCCTAATATGCGATCGCTGGGCGGTGCCATCCTGCTCTTTAGCCTGGTGCTGTATCCCTATGTTTACATGCTGGTGCGGGTGGCGTTTTTAGAACAGTCCCTATGCACCTTGGAAGCCAGCCGATCCCTGGGGTGTAATCCCTGGCGGAGCTTTTGGACGGTGGCGTTGCCCTTGGCGCGTCCGGCGATCGCGGCGGGCACGGCCCTCGCCCTGATGGAAACCCTCAACGACTTTGGGACGGTGGAGTATTTCAGCGTCCCCACCTTTACGACGGGGATCTATCGCACCTGGCTGGGGATGGGCGATCGCGCCGCTGCGGCGCAGCTTTCCACCGTTGCCCTGGCCTTTATCGTGGTGCTAATCACCTTGGAACGGGTGTCGCGCCGCCAAGCCCGCTATTACCAAGCTGCCGGACGACACCAAAGCGGATCTCGCTATGAGCTGGGCGGTATTCGAGCCGCTGCGGCGCTGCTGATCTGTGTGCTGCCCATCGTGCTGGGGCTGCTGTTGCCGGGTTGGCTATTGGTGCAGATGACCCTGCGCACCCTCGACACCGCCCTGAACGACACCTTTTTTACCTTGGCGAAGCACAGCCTGATTTTGTCTGGCCTAAGCGCCCTGCTGGCGGTGATGCTGTCGGTGATGTTGGCCTATGGCGCGCGGCTACAGCGGGGTCGCCTAGTGCAGTGGGGCGTACAGGCAGCGGCCCTGGGCTATGCCATCCCGGGGGCGGTGATTGCCGTGGGGGTGATGGTGCCCCTGGGGCAGTTTGACAATGCTGTGGACGGGTGGATGCGATCGCAGTTTGGAATCTCCACGGGGCTGCTGCTCAGCGGCACCATTGCAGGGCTGATCTTTGCCTATCTGGTGCGATTTTTGGCGGTCGCCTTGGGTAGCGTTGATGCCGGGTTGACCAAGATTCGCCCCACCCTAGATGATGCGGCGCGGAGTCTGGGCTACTCTCCCACGCAGACGCTGACCCATGTCCACGCTCCGCTGTTGGGCGGCAGCTTGTTGACGGCGGCGGTGCTGGTGTTTGTGGATGTGATGAAGGAACTGCCCGCGACCCTGGTGATTCGCCCGTTTAACTTCGACACGCTGGCGATTCGGGTCTTTCAATATGCCTCCGATGAGCGGTTGGCGGAAGCCTCAGCCCCGGCGATCGCGATTTTGCTGGTGGGGCTGTTGCCCGTGATTTTGCTCAGTTGGCGCATCGCCCACCCCCGTTCTGGCGTTTAGAGCGCAGTGGTTGACACCTGCGATCGGGCGAATAGGGGCATGAGTTCTCGCAAAACTTGCGGATCCCTGGGGGCTTGAGGCAGACTGTCGGCCAGTCCCGGAAACCGCGCCCCGGTGGCCCCGGCGCGGTGCTATAGTCCAAGACTCAGCCTGATTCGATCCAGCCTCGCCGACGGTCTATGCTTACTCCTCTGGCCTTGCCTGCAACGGCATTTATTGATCCCCAGGGCAACAATCGCGCGGCGATCGCGGAAGTTGTCGCCCACGTCGCCCAGTGCATCGTCACGCACCTGAGCGGGGCTGCCCAGCATCCGCCCGTGCCCGAGGTGACTGCTGTGCCCGCGATCGCCATTCCCGACCTGCCCACCCCCGATCGCGACCTGCTCAACACCCTCGACGCCTACCTCGCAACGGCGATGAACCCGGCGAATCCCGGCTATCTCGGCCACATGGATCCCATGCCCACCACCTTTTCTATCCTGGGGGATTGGGTGGTGTCAGCGCTCAACAACAACATGCTGAGCGTGGAAATGTCGCCCATTTTTTCGCGCCTGGAACCCTTGGTGATGGGTGAAATTGCGCGCCTGTTTGGGTTGGGCGATCGCGCGGGCGGGGTACTGGTCAGCGGCGGCAGCTTAGCCAACTTGCAAGCGATCGCCGTGGCGCGCAATGCCAAACTCGACACCCTGACCCACGGCCTCGCGCCTCTCCCGCGATCCCCGGTGATTTTTGCCTCTGCTGTGGCCCATACCTCCATCAAAAAAGCGGCGATGCTGCTCGGGCTCGGCACCGCCGGGGTGATCGAGATTCCTACCCAGGCCAACTCACAGATGAATGCGGACGCCCTGCGGGCCGCGATCGCCACCAGCCTCGCCAACGGTCAGCAGCCCTTTGCCGTGGTGGCAACGGCGGGCACCACCGTCACGGGCAGCATCGATCCCCTGCCGGAAATTGCCGCGATCGCCCAGGAATTTGACCTGTGGTTTCATGTGGATGCCGCCTATGGCGGCGCGCTGATGTTTTCCGACACCCACCGCGATCGCCTGCGCGGCATCGAGCAGGCTGACTCCGTGACCTTCAACCCCCAAAAGTGGCTCTACGTCACCAAAACCTGCGCGTCAGTCCTCTTCCGCGACATGGCCGTTCTGCACGACCACTTCCGCATCGCCGCCCCCTACATGAACCGCGAAGCCGACTGGCACAACCTGGGGGAATTCACGGTGCAAGGCACCCGCCACCCCGATATCCTCAAGCTGTGGCTCTCGCTGCAACACCTTGGCAAACAGGGCTGCGCCCACCTGATCGATGCCAGCTTTGATCTCACAGAAACGTTTGTGGCTGCGGTGCGCCAGCGCCCTTACCTGACCCTGGCAAGCGAGCCCGCCATGAATCTCGTGTGCTTTCGGGGCTGCCCTAGTTGGCTCCCGGCAGCCCAGTGGGATGGCTGGAACGCGGATCTTCAAGCGACCCTCTGCCGTCAGGGCAGCTTCTTCCTCTCGCTACCGCACTATCGCCAGCACAACTGGCTGAAGGCGGTGTTGCTGAATCCCTTCACCACGATCGCCCACATTGAGGCGCTTTTCCAGGCGATTGATGCCTTTGCCCACGCCACCAAACCCTGAGCGCTGCCGCCGCCGTCCCCGATCGCGACCATCGCGACTACACTGAAAACCGTCCCCCTGCTGACGGTGCTGGAGCCCCCATGCGCGATCGCTACCTGACCTTTATTGACCAAATCATTGCCGATACGCTCCAGGGCAAAATTCGGTCGAAGGAACAGGTCTATCGTCGGCTCACGCAGGAGCTTGAAGCGGGCACGGGGGAAATCTTTGAGCGCTGCTTGGCAGAACGTACCGATGACCTCAACACGCGCCTCGCCAAGGAGCCGAACGAACTCCGGCAGGCAAAGCTGACGCGGCAGGTGCGGGCCTTGGGCACCCTCGCCGATGCCTGGGCGCGCTGGCAAACCGAGTATCAGGTGAAATCGGCCTCCCAGCGGGCGGTTCAGGCGGTGTTGGAGGCCGACCCGAGCGATCGCCTCGCGATTTTGATCCAAACCCTGGATCCCAACTTGCCCGAAAGCTTTACCCCGACCCACATCCAGTCCTTGAGTCAGGCGCTCCAAACCGCAGCGGAGGCAGAACCGGAGGAAACCGCTGCCTTTGAACTGCGACAGATGGCAGCGGGGCTGGGGCAGGGCTTATACAGTTTTGCTGCGCTAGAGGGCGACATCGTGAGCTGGCTCTACGATCGCCCCCAGGCGCTGGGCTTTGGCGACAGTAGTCAAACCCCTGGCCCGTGGCAGCGCTGGAGCGAGCGGGTGAACCGTCCCCTGCCGCGATCGCTGTTTGACACTCAGGCTCAAAATCAGCCCGCCGGGACGGTCGCGATCGCCCAACTCCAGCTTGATCTGGCGGCTTGGGTCGAGGTGGTGGTGCTGATGCGCAGTCTGCACCAGGGGTTAATTGCCTGGTTTGACAGCCAACCCTACAACCTGCGGGCGGGCAAAAACCTGGCGGGGGTGACCCATCTGGTGTTTGCGCTGATCTGGAGCGAACTCAGCAGTGGCTTTCGGCAGGCGCAACACCTGAGCGAGGGCGATCGCGATCGGCTGGCTCGGGGCTGCTTCCAAATTTCGCTGCAAATCCTGCGCAGCTTTGCCCAGCGCGATAATTTTCCGCTCTATGGTGGCGTGTTTGCGGCCTTTTCGGGGGAGGGATTTCGCGACACCATCCGCTACCTCGACCAACCCCTCAACGCCGTTGAGAACGTTCAAGAAAAAGCCCGCATCCTCACCGTGTTGGCTGATTCTCAGCGCTGGCTCAATCGCCACGATCGCGCCCGCCAGCTCCATCAAGACGCCCTCGCCCTAGCCCGCGAAGCGAGCGATCGCCCCTGCGAAATTGCCAACCTCTGTCACCTCAGTCGGCTCAGCCTGCACCAGGCCGACTATGCCAGCGCCGTGGGGGATGCCCAGCGCGCGCTGATCTTGGCCCGCCAACTGGGCGATCGCCAGGGCGAAGCCCACGCCCTCGCCAACCTCGGCTTCAGTCAAGTCATGCTGGCTCGCCAGCATGAGCGCGTCACCGCTGCCCAGCTCGAATCTTCCATTCAGTATCTACACCAGGGCCAAGACCTCGCTGCCAAGCTGGAGGATGTCCACAGTCAAGCCCTGTGCTGGGTGGGGCTCGGGGTCGCCTATGTCGCGATCGAGCAGCCCGCCGATGCCCAGCAAGCCCTCACCTCGGGGCGTGGGGTGTTGCAACAATTGGGCGATCGCGACCTCATCGCCCTTTACTATGCCTCCCTTGCCGAAGCCAGCTATCAGCGCCAGCAGTGGGAGCCCGCTCTCTATGCCGGTCTGTTGGGCATGTACTGGCTCGAGCAGCGCCAAAACCCCGCCTGGCGAAGTGCCGCCGCCCTTGTCACCATCCTCCAAGGCAAGCTGGGGGACGAGGCCGTTCAAAACGTTCTGCATGACCACCGGGCCGACCTGATTGCGCAAATCGGAGCCGACGGTGTAGCTCATCTTCCGACCCTGCTCGATCGCTACCGCGCCGCAGAGTAGCCCGTGCTCCCCTCAGCCCCGAAAACAGGACAAAAAATCCAAAAAGCCGCGACAACACGCCATCATGCTTGGGGTGCTGCAACGGCTTTCTATAAGTATTGGTGAATGAAATATTGGTGAATGCGGATGGCGAGACTCGAACTCGCACAGCAAAGCCACACGCCCCTCAAGCGTGCGTGTCTACCAATTCCACCACATCCGCGCAGTGACAAGCCATGACAGCCCTCAGAGGGATACAAGAACCGCTTAACTAAGATAGCTCAAATTGCCAACGTTGTTACGCTGACTTGTCAGATTTTGGCGTTTTTTTCGAGGGCCGCGCAAAAGGACGCGATCGCGCCTTGACCCGAGACCCCACTGCGAGCCCGACTCCCCGGAGTCATGGTTCAGACCCATCTCTGGGCGATGGGTGCATGGTAGGATTAGCTACCGTCCTATGGAGTGGGAAAGCCTGGTATCGCACGGATAAGCCAGCGCTGCCCTGCTTCTCTGAATGCCACTGAGAGCACACCAAAGCCCGATGCGCTTTTCCAAAATCTTGATTGCAAACCGGGGGGAAATTGCGCTCCGCATCCTTCGTACCTGCGAGGAGATGGGGATTGCAACCGTCGCCGTTCACTCCACCGTCGATCGCCACGCCCTCCACGTTCAGCTTGCCGATGAAGCGGTTTGCATCGGAGAGGCTCCAAGCAGCAAAAGCTATCTCAACATTCCCAATATTATCGCCGCTGCCTTAACCCGAGGGGCAGAGGCGATTCATCCGGGCTATGGATTTCTCGCAGAAAATGCTCGCTTCGCAGAAATCTGCGCCGACCATAAGCTGACCTTTGTGGGGCCAACGCCAGAGGCGATTCGGTCGATGGGGGATAAATCGACTGCAAAGGCGACGATGCAGCGCGTTGGCGTGCCAACGATTCCAGGTAGTGAGGGGCTGCTGACCGATGATGCTGCGGCCCATGCGATCGCCCGCGAAATCGGCTATCCCGTCATCATCAAAGCCACGGCAGGGGGCGGCGGGCGCGGCATGCGGCTGGTACGCGAACCCGGAGAACTCAGCAAGCTCTTTATGGCCGCCCAGGGAGAAGCGGAAGCGGCCTTTGGCAATCCTGGCCTGTACCTCGAAAAATTTATCGAGCGGCCCCGACACATTGAATTTCAGATTTTGGCAGATAGCTACGGCAACGTCGTTCACCTCGGCGAACGCGACTGCTCCATTCAACGGCGGCACCAGAAGCTCCTAGAAGAAGCTCCGAGCCCTGCGCTGACGGATGATCTCCGGCAAAAAATGGGGGATGCAGCAGTCCGGGCGGCGAAGTCGATCAATTATGTGGGGGCAGGCACCGTTGAGTTTTTGCTCGATGCCTACGGCAACTTCTATTTCATGGAGATGAATACCCGCATTCAGGTTGAGCATCCGGTGACGGAGATGATCACAGGGCTCGATCTGATTGCGGAGCAGATCCGCATCGCCCAGGGCGATCGCCTGTCCGTTAGCCAACGCGAGATTCAACTGCGGGGCCATGCGATTGAGTGTCGCATCAACGCTGAGGATCCGAGCCACAACTTTCGGCCTGCGCCGGGGCGCATCAGCGGCTATCTGGCTCCCGGTGGGATGGGCGTCCGCATGGATTCCCATGTCTATACGGACTATGAGATTCCGCCTTACTATGACTCGCTGATCGGGAAGCTCATCGTGTGGGGGCCAAACCGCGCGATCGCCATCTCCCGCATGAAGCGCGCGCTCCGAGAGTGTGCCATCACTGGCCTGCCGACAACCATTCCCTTCCATCAACTGGTGCTTGACCATCCCCAGTTCATTGCGGGCGAGGTATATACCAACTTTGTGAACCAGGTGCTCGGCTAGTCTACCACGGCAAAAATTGCCTCAACCCATCACCCTTCATCCCGCCTATCCACAACGGTGAATTTTTCTTTTTCTACAATGAACTAAACCGAATCCCAACCTGAATCCCACAGGAGCACGCATGTACGTTTTAATCGGTGGTGCAGGCATGATGGGGCTCGATTTGGCGAAGACCCTCCTACAGGATGGGCATACCATCGCTGTGGTTGATACGGATCCGTTGGCCTGCCAGTACGCCCGCGAAAAAATTGGCGTCATGGCCTTTGAAGGCAGCGCCGTCAACACCACCGTTTTGCTTGAGGCAGGCATCCGCAAAGCCGATACGATTATCGCTGCCCTGCGAGAGGATGCGCTGAATCTGGCCTTGGTGACGCTCTCTAAGAACTATGGCGTGCCTCAAATTGTGGTGCGCATGAGCGATCGCGACTTTGCTGCCCCCTATCAACTGGCCGGAGCCACTCACATTATCAGCACCACAGAACTCGCGATCGCCCGCATTGTGAACGCGATCGAATATCCCCAAGTGGATGCCATGATGCACTTTGAGCAGGGCCAGGTCGAAGTCCTCAAGCTGTCGATTCCTCAACAGTGCTATATCGTGGGTCGCAGCGTCGCCGAAATCGCCCAAGACCCCCGATTCCCCGCTGGTAGCCTGATTATTGGCTACCAAGCTCACCCCCAGGAAGACCTGACCATCCCCAACGGCAGCACCGTTTTAGAAAGCGGCTCCACCATTTTGGCCGTCACGAAACCCCACCTCGTTCGCCAAATGATTGACTTCATGGGCCTCTGCTCGTAGTGCATTTTTTCCCGTCTGGATTTTCACAGTGGCGACAAGCCGAGGTGCGATCGCAACACCTGGCGCATGAGATCCACCGGGGCGGGCTGCTGGGTCCACAGTGTCAGGGCGGCGGCCCCCTGCTGCACTAGCATTTCAACCCCATCAACAGTGTGCAGGCCACGCTGGGTCGCGAGGGCCAAGAACTGAGTGGGGCTCGGTGTGTAGATCAGGTCGTAGGCGATCGCGGTGGCGGGCAAATGGGCCAGGGCATCAGCGGCGACGGGGGTGGCGTCTACCCGAGGCGACATGCCAATGGGCGTGGTGTTGACCAACAGGTGAGTATCCGCTAGGAGGGCCGTCAGGTCTGGCCAGAGGGCGGTGTGTAGGGGTGGGCGCAAGGGAGAATCTGCCCAACTGGCTGCAAAGGTATTGAGGCGATCGCGATCGCGCCCCACCACCCAAATCTCGGCACAGCCCAACTCCACACCCCCCGCCACCACGGCGCGGGCCGCACCGCCATTGCCTAAAACCACGGCGCGGGACTGAGTCCAGTCGCGATCGCCGACCTTCAGAGGCGACACAAAGCCCAGCACATCGGTATTGGTGCCTGCCCAACCCGCCGCCGTTCGCCACACCGTATTCACCGCGCCCACAGCCTGCGCCAGATCAGACACGTGGCACAATTCCGCCATCACCGCTTGCTTGTGGGGAATGGTGACGTTAAAGCCCCGGACATTCAGCGCCCAGAGCCCGGTTAACGCCTCTGCAACCTTTGCCGCCTCAACCCGAAAGGGCACATAGACGCCATCGATCCCCAAGGCGTTGAGGGCGGCGTTTTGCATCGGGGGAGACATTGAGTGCTCGATGGGGTCGCCAATGATGCCAAAGACTTGGGTTTTGCCGCTAATTGCGAGAGAAACGGGGGAATTTGCCATCTGTGTTGGGTACCGCCTTAGAAATCAACGCCACGCTTGAGGTCGATGCCTTTTTCAGCATAGTGCTTGTGGTTAAACACCTCAGAGTGGGCACTAGCAAGCTGAAAGTAGGCGGGGGGATTTTTGCAGCGCCCGGTGATGATGACTTCGGTATCGCGGGGTTTGCGGAGGAGGGCTTGGACGATGGGCTCTTCGGGCAAGAGTTCGAGATCAACGGTGGGGTTGAGCTCATCAAGAATAATGGTTTTGTAGAGGCCCGAGGCGATCGCGGTGCAGGCAATTTCCCAGCCACGCTCGGCTTCGACATAGTCGATTTCTTGCTGTTGACCGCGCCACACGATCGCATCGCGTCCGCAGCGTTGGTGATCCACCAAATCGGGATAGCTCTGGCGCAGGGCCGCGATTGCCGCGTCTTCGGTATAGCCCTGTCCGCCCTTGAGCCACTGCATGATTAACACTCGATGGGACTTATCTTGGCTAATGCCGCGCCCTAGGGCTTGCAGCGCCTTGCCCAGGGCGCTGGTGGATTTGCCCTTACCATCGCCGGTGTAAATTTCAATGCCTTCAATGCCGGAATAGTGGTCGTGGCGGTGCGATCGCGGCTGCATTTCCGAATGGAGATCAGCAATTTCGAGCAGGGGCTGCGGGGCTCCGCGCCCGGTAGCAATAATTTCGAGATGTTCGGGTTTGCGCTTGAGGGTGCGCACCACCTCCTCCACCGGCAACAGCCCTAAATCCAGCACGGGGTTGATTTCGTCGAGCACCACCACAGAGTACAGCCCCGACGCGATCGCCCCCTTCGCCACATCCCAACCGCGCTGCGCCTCCTGTTTATCAAAGCGGGTGATGTCCTCCGGCCCAAAAAACTCGGCCCGCCCCGTGCGCACTTGGTCGATCAAATGCGGAAACCCCCGCTGCAACGCCTCGATCGCGGCGTCTTCGTCGTAGGTGCGCCCCGGCCCCTTCAAAAACCGCAGCAGTAGCACCCGGCTTTCCATAAAGGTTTGAATGCCGAGGCCAATGGAGCGAAGCACCACCCCCAAGGCAACCTGTGATTTCCCCTTGCCCTCACCGTCATAGACGTGAATTTGCCCAATCAACCGTTCGTTCTTGGACTGTGCCGTGCGGATCCCAATGCCGGATCTAACCATGAGTACCAGGGGTAAAAAGGCTCCAGTCCAAAATTCTAGCGAAACGCTTCCATAGGAGATACCCTAGATGCCTAGGTTGCCCAGTGCTGATCTTCCTGAATCTCACCGACCGATGGCATTGGGGCACCTTGGTGGATACCGATGGATGGGACGGTGCTCTGTGCCCCGCTCTGTCAATTTCTGGATCCATCCAGACTGAATTGCGTGTTGGGGTCAGTGAAGTTGCGATCGCCATGCCCTTTGATCTCTTTATCGAAGAAGCCTCGGTCATCCCCCTGCGGGCACTCCTCTTTCAGAGCCTGCTGCTCCTCGTCGCCATCATGTTGGAGGCGATGGTTCTGCGGCAGCGAATGCGTTGGGGGTTTCAGCCCAGCATCAAATATGCCGCCACCCTTAACCTGATGGCCGTCGTCATCGGGTGGATTGTCTTCCTAGGTATTGAGCCCCTGTTTCCGCCCGACCTGCGCACCCAAGTGATTAGCTACATCCTGTTTGGGCACTTCTATCGCAATCCGTGGTCGGGCAGCCTCGGTACCTTGATTATTGGGTCAGGGCTGGTGGTTTTCTTCGTCACCTTCTGGATAAAGGCCAAAGGACTCGAAGTGTTGACCTGGATGATGGGTAATCCTCTCGTGAGTGCCACCAAAGTTCCCCCCTCCCAGCGGATTCGCTATGGGCCAAAGCGGAGCAGTGCTGCCGCCACGCCACCCCATACGCTGGCCGTGCTCCACGCCAATGCCTGGAGCTTCAGCGCCATTCTGGTCTTGTTGCTGCTGCGGCACGGGTTGGAGGTGGGGCTGTGATTCAGTTTCTGCGATCGCTGCTTGATCGCGTCTATCAGTTTCTCTTTCCCCAGCAATATTTTGCATGGCAAACCATGATGTACCTGGGAATTTTTTCCCTCATCATGTCGTGGATCGCTCGCCTCTCCGGCGCAACGGCAGTGACGGAATGGCTGATTGCCACCGGGAGCTGGACGTTTTTTTCCATCGGGGTGGGCTGGTTTTTAGAGCATAATCAGGTTCGCCCCTTTGGCATTGCCCTCGCGCCGTGGGTATCGGGGGCACTGGTGTGTACCTATGTGTTTAGCCTAATTCCGGGCAGTCACCTATCCGTCGCCCTGATAACGTGGCCGCTGATTTCCGTCGCGATCGTTGCGGTGCCCCAGTTCCTCAGTTGGGACTTCAGCCTCAAACAGCCCGCTCCGCCCATTCGCCAACAGTTGGTGTTGCTGCTGCTGGTTGCTCTATTAATCAGCAGTTGGTTTCAGTTTTACTTTCGGCTCCAGCGCTGGCTTGGGGACTATCCCACCCTGCTGTCTGAGGACTTTAGCCGCAGTGGGTTTGTCACGCGGCTGTCAGACTATTCTGACGATCAGGCCAGGGGAATTGCGCTGTTAACCTTCGCCGAAAATCAGATTAAAGAGCAGCTGAATGATATGCCCTGGTCATGGACAGAACGCTGGCTGCTGAATCGCCCTGACCAAATTGCGCGGATCCAGAACAATGCCCTGGCCCTGTTATCCGAGTCTCAAGAGCAGCGCATGTGGCAACTGACAGCCCCGCCACCGCGCGGTTCAGATAGTGGGGGCTATGTGCTGCGCGTGTTGGCGATTTGGTTGGGGCCAGCGGCAAATCCTGAGGGCTTTTATCTCGAAAAAAGTTGTCAAATTCGCCCCCGTACCCAACCCTCGACTCAGACTTCGCCCGATAGTCCTCCGGCTCCTCCCACCGTCATGACGACGGTCAACTGCGAGTTGGGCATTCCCAAAAAGCCTGGGCGACCTGAGGCTTAATCGTCATTCTGGCATTCCATTGCGGGCGGGCAGTGCCTCTGTGGGCTGTTGCCATCGCGCTGTTACACAAGGAGGTCGGCTTACGTTACCGTCTGATTTGCTGATCCATCGCCCCCAGGGCGAGTCGATTCATCCCAAGCGGTTGGCTTTGAATGCTGAAAACCGCGCGATCGCGGCGACGCTGATCGACCTGTTTCAACAACACCGGGGGGAAACCCAGGGCACCCTCAACCAACACCTCCAAGCGCTAGAGGGTGAAGCCACGGACTACCGCATCAAGCGTGGGTTGGCCCATATTTTGAAATCCAGCTTCAGCACCTTTGAGGTCGTCAGCCCGCTGGAGCCCGCCATGCTGCGCGAACGGGTATTTGCGATCGCCCGCCAAACCGTCCCCAGCCCCCACCACACCCGCCAGCACCTTAGCGCCTTGGCGCAACACCTCAGCCAAGAACTCGACACAGAAATCACCGCCGACCAAATTCGCCAGGGGCTCTATGCCGACCTCAAGGAAAACCACATCCTCACGGCCTTTGAGCCCCCCACCCCCGACGCCCTGCTGCACCGCTATAACCTGTCGCAGGTGCAAGGCATCTTTTACAAAGCCAGCGCCGTTGTCCTCAACCTCCACCGCAACGACCCTGGCGAATACAAGCTCATGTTTCGCTACCTGAAGCTGTTTCGCCTCATGGCCTACATTGAGGGGGATGCCGACCACGGCTTTACCATCACCATCGACGGGCCGACCAGCCTCTTTAAGCCCAGCACCCGCTATGGCCTCGACATGGCCAAGCTCTTGCCCGCCCTGCTCCATGTCACTCGCTGGTCGCTGGTGGCGACGCTGCACAGCCGCGACAGCTACAGCAAGCAACCCCGCGATCGCCGCTTCACCCTCGACTCAGACTGCGGCCTGGTGTCCCACTATCCCCCCGGCAAGCCCTACGACAGCCTGCTCGAAGAATCCTTCGCCAACCGCTGGCCCCACACCAAAACCGAGTGGCGACTCGAACGCGAAGTTGACCTGATCCCCATTCCCGGCAGCGTCATGATTCCCGACTTTCGCCTCGTGCATCCCGACGGGCGCAGCTTTCTGCTCGAAATCGTCGGCTATTGGCGACCCGACTATCTCCGCAAAAAAATTGCCCAAGTTCGCCGCGCCCACTGCGACAGGCTGATTCTTGCCATTTCAGAACGATTGAACCTGGAAAAGGCGGGCATTGATGTCCAGGCTGTCCCCGCCCGCGTCATTTGGTTTAAGGACAAACTCTCGCCCAAAGCAGTGCTCGACTGCCTCGATGGGTAGCCCGTCGATCGCGATCGCCCAACCTTTTGCCGTAGAGCAAGCAGAGTTCACCGCATCAACGCTATCCATAGCGTTGGGGGGTTCTGGTCTGTCCTTGATGAGGGGTGGCGCGATCGCTGGCACGGCCTTCGACCCACCGCAGTGACAACCCGCACGCAAGTCCAATCTGAATAAGGTGTTCTGGTCGGCCCGAAGTTCGACATAATACTATGACGATACCTGGGTGTATCTGAGTCGAACAGGAGTGCCTCGGAGCCTAACCAATCGCATGAGCACAGTCTTGATCGTGGATGATAGTTCGGCCCTGCGCGAAATGATTGCAGGCCTCTTGATCAAAGCCGGATTGACCATCTTGGAGGCAAAAGATGGCGCTGAGGCCCAACAAAAAATTGAGGCAAGCCCGCCGGATCTCGTGGTGTTAGACATTGTGATGCCCAACATGAATGGGTATGAGCTATGCCGCTGGATTAAAAATAACCCCGCGACCAAGGATATTCCGGTGGTGATTTGTTCTTCCAAGGGCGAAGAGTACGATCGCTACTGGGGCATTCGCCAGGGCGCAGACGCCTATATCGCGAAGCCCTTTCGACCCACAGAAATGATTGAAACGGTGAAGCAATTGCTGCGCGGCACCAAGTAATCCCTGAGAAACATCATCCCTGAGAAACGGCAAGTTAAGTTCTGATATCGCCCCAAAAGCCCCCAGGAGAGAGCACTGTAAGGATGTCCACTCTCGACCAATGGCTTGGGGACAGGGTAGCCGGCCAAGGTGGCAGGGATGCAGGTCAGGGCAATCCGTGAATCGTGACCCCTCACCGACCTGTGAGCACCACTGGGGCAGAGCATGAGAAAACAGACCCCAAAGAAAAAGACAGAGGTGTGACCCTCTGTCTCGACAGCACGAAACTGGAGTGGTAGATCTGCACCCCTAGCCCGTTTGCTGGGCTGGTGATGGGGCGTGATGGCGAACTTTGCCTAAACTGGCACAATCCAAGCAGATCGGGTGTCCGCATTGATAAAGGCGGAGGGAACGACCTCCAAGTCAACCCCGAGGGACTTGAACGCCGCACGAATCAGGGTCGCATGGGATGCTTCAACGGCTCCGATGCTTGCCCCAGCGGTAATCAAGTCGGGAATCGTGAGCTGGGCTGCTTCTTGACCGTAGGCGATCGCGGCGTCAGTTTCGAGGGCCAACGCCAGCTTGGCAATGTTGACATCCGAGTCCAGATTGCCTTCGCCGCGCTCAATATAGGCGGACAGGTCGTAGCTGTCCTCGGCCACAACCGGGGTGCCACCTAGCCCGCGAATGACGCCAGTAAGGACGTTGCGGTGCTCCATGTGGTCGGCTTGGTTTTCAAGGGCAACGGCCAACACAGCCCGGCCCACATCACTGTCGCTCAGCAGCCCCGCCGCCGCACCATAGGCCCAAATGGCTTGGTGCTCGTAATACAACGCAATGTTTAAGATCTCGATGTTCTTCGCATTGTGGGCGGCTTGGCTCGGGCGCGCGGTGACCGCAGACAGGCCCAGCGCCCCTGCAAATCCCGCGATCGCGCCACCCACGACAACCTTCCGGCGAGACAGCGCGTCCGTCCGGTGCGCCAGATGGCTTTGATTCAGGTCAGTCATCGATTGATTGCTCCTCTCATGAACACGAGCCTGCCAGGCCTGGGTGAAGCTCTGTAAAGACTACGGCGATCGCCCTCAATCGGATTGCGTTTCTTGCAATTTCACCCCAAAAATTCCCGCAGGTTCCAGCGCCATGCCATCGCTTGGCAACGCTGCCCGGCAATATCGTTGTCGCCATGCCCCCGGCACAACGCCAAACTGCTGCACCTACTGCCGTGGGCATCCATCAGTCGCTCGCATGTCGAATCAAAATGTCTAGCACGACACCATCTGGCAGACAGTGCTCACAGGCAGAATGCCTCCCCCATCACAAGTCGTCTTCCCCAAGGAGCGGGACTGCAATATTCGGTTCCCGTCCCCTTCAAAACAGTTGTGCCCGCTCCCAAGCTTGGGAACGGGCTGTGGCGAGCAAGGGGTCGAGGTTTGGGGATAGTCCCGACTCTCGACCCCTCAGGGTTCTGAGCCGACCTTAGGGGCAAGCCTCGCTCCGACGACAATGACGACGATATGACCTAAGGGCGAGCCTACAGCGGAGCCGTACTAGGGTCACACTGCCCGCCCAAGCCATTCACAATCACGCAGGTATTAGAAACCAGCATGGCCTGTACCGTCTCACCCCCAGAACCCGGTGCCCCTGGGCCTGCGACAAACAGCGGCGTTTCGGGAACCTCAACTCCGGCATCCCGAGCGACGGTTTGGATGAGCTGAGGATTGGTGGTGCCTTCGGCAAATATGGCTTTGACTTGAGCAGCGCGCACCGTTTCTACCATTTCGGTCATGCGCGTGGCGGTGGGTTGTTCCTGGGTGCTAAGCCCGCTGATGGCTCCGGCTACCTCAAAGCCATAGGCATCGGCAAAATAGCGAAAGGCGTCGTGGGTCGTAACAAGGCGACGATCGCCGACCGCGACGGTATCCACCTGGGCTTGAATCCAGCCATCTAGGCTGATGAACTGGGACGCTAATTCTTCCGCATTGGTTGCGTAGCGATCGCCCTGATCAGGATTCACCGCCTCGAGTTGTGCTGCGATAACCATCGCGATCGCGCCATTATTCGGAGCACTGTGATAAACGTGCGGATCGGGAACCATCTCACCGGCAGCGGTTTCGCCGTGGCCGTGGTCGTCATCCCCATGGCCGTGGTCGTCATCTCCGTGCCCGTCATCTCCGTGCCCGTGATCCCCATGGTCGTGACTGTGAGGTTCAACCATCAACGGGGTGGGGACAGCAGCCTCATACACCGCAACTTTTGTGCCTGCGGTGTTGGCGTCTTCCACCATGCGAATCAGCCCCGGTGCGTAGTCGTAGCCGTCGTAGAGCACCAAGTCTGCTTCTTCGATGGCCTGACGATCGGAGGGCGTAGGCTGATAAACATGGGGATCCTGACCCGCCTCCATGAGGCAGGTGAGCGCAACAGTGTCTTCTGCGATCTGTTGGGTTAGGTCACAGAGGACGCTATTGGTTGCAACGACGGTGGGCAGGGCGTCAGTTTCGGCGGTCTCTGAAGCGCCTGCCTCGCCCGTTTCGCCGTCGGTGGGAGCGGGGCTACAGCCCAATATGCCAAAACCGACACAGGCCGCGATCGCGCCTGTGTAGTGCCATTTCCAATGAAGTTGACCCATCATGAACTTTTGTCCCCTTGCTGGCGTGGTCTGCTATTATCAGGTTTGCCATCTGAGAACGATTCTCATTCCACTCTAGCGATGTTAGACATTGAAAATTTGTCTGTCAACTATCAGGGAGTCTGTGCGCTGGATGGCGTATCCCTCACGCTTCGGCCAGGGGAAATGGTGGGTCTGATTGGGCCGAATGGTGCAGGCAAGAGCACGCTCATTAAGGCTATTTTGGGCCTCGTGCGCTATCGCGGGCGCATTGAGCTCCAAGGTGTGCCGTTGCGTCGTCAGCGCCAGCGGATGGCCTATGTGCCCCAGCGATCGCAAATTGATTGGGACTATCCTGCAACGGTGTGGACCGTGGCGCTCATGTCTCAGACGGCGGTAGCGGGTTGGCTGCGTCGTCCTTCCCAAGAACAGCAGGCGCGCGTCCGGGCAGCCCTCGCCCGTGTGGGGATGGATCGCTTGCGCCATCGCCCCATCAGCCAACTTTCGGGGGGCCAACAGCAACGTGTTTTTTTGGCGCGTGCCCTCGCGCAGCACGCCGACATATTTTTGTTGGATGAGCCCTTCACCGGCATCGACAAGAAAACAGAGGCCATCATGCTGGAGGTATTTGACGCCCTGCGCGCCGAGGGCAAAACGCTGCTCGTGAGCTGCCACGAATGGGGTGAAGCGCTGAACCGCTACGATCGCCTGTTGCTGTTGAACGGGCGTTTGCTGGCTGATGATACGCCCCAGGCCGTGATGACGATGGAAAATATTCGTCAGGCCTACGGCGAAGCGTTTCAGCCTGAGCGATCGAGCCCCGCGCATCGACCCTTTGCAAGTTAGCCGCTTGATGCTTGGCAAAGGGCGGAATTGGGGCAGTTCTCCGCTCGATGCCCTGAATTGGACGAGCAACGGCGATGGGGCACGGGATAATGGACACGATCGCCGATCGCGGTAACGCACCATGCAGCTTCATGTAGAAATTCGAGGGGTCGGGGAGCCGCTGCTGTGCTTGCACGGTCATCCAGGCAGTGGGCGCAGCATGGCGGTGTTTACTGAACATTTGTCGCGGCAATTCAGGACGATCGCGCCAGATTTGCGGGGCTACGGGCGCAGTGTGGCGCGATCGCCCTTTACCATGGATACACACCTGGCGGATCTGGTTGCCCTGCTTGATTGCACTGGCAGCGATCGCTGCCTTGTTTTGGGGTGGTCGTTGGGGGGCATCTTGGCGTTGGAGTTGGCACTGCGCCATCCCCAGCGCGTGGCAGGTTTGATTTTAATCGCAACGGCAGCGCGACCTCGCGGTAGCCATCCCCCCATTACCTGGGCGGATAGTGCCTACACCGCGATCGCGTCCCTCATCAATCGCGCAATCCCCGGCTGGCAATGGAATATCAACACCTTTGGCCAGCGATCGCTCTACCGCTACCTGCTCCAACAACACACCCCCGCCGCCTATCGCCGCCTTGCCACCGAAGGCTTCCCGGCCTATCTCCGCACCTCGCGCCATGCTCAAGCTGCCCTCAGCGCTGCGATCAAAGGCGGCTACAATCGCCTGCCCGATGTTGGGCGGCTGACCTGCCCAAGCCTGGTGTTATGTGGGGAGTGCGATCGCCACATCACCCCCCAATCGAGCCAAGAAACTGCCCACGCGCTGCCAAATAGCACCCTCAAAACCTACCCCCACGTTGCCCACCTATTTCCGTGGGAGATTCCCGATCAGGTGCGCCAGGATATCGAGACGTGGCTCACTCAAGCTCGGTAATCCTAGCTCGGCTCTGGCCCAGCGCTGACGCCACCCTGCCCCGAGTGGCAGGCGTGCTTCGGAGGGGAGGGGGGCACATCCAGAGCGGGGTTTTGGGCAAAGAAGCCCACCGGCTTGAGGGTAAACCCGCTGTAGGCGACGGGCATCACCGGCCAATCCTCCGGGCGCGGCACATGGTGATACCCAAAGACATACCACAGCACTACGTCCGTATTCTCTAGGTCGCGGTTGGCCTGGGTCCATTGGGGCAGCCCCTCCCCGCCGGGGTGTTGGTTGGGGTATGGCCCGGCGGGAAAGTTTTCGTCCGGGTGGTATGGCGTCACCCACAGGTGGCGGGTCAGGAACCCGGCCCGCTTCAAAATCGGCGCATTGGGGTGGGCAAAGGGCAACACATTTTCACCGGGGATCAGCTTGAAGCCCGTGGGCTGTCCTAGGCGATTCTGCACGTTGGGGTTGACCACCTTCCAATAGCGCGCGTTGAAGGGATCAATGAGTCGCTGGGCGTCCTGTTCTTGCTTCAACAGGGTGGAGACGGCATACCAGCCATTCCCAAAGGGATTCTCTGACCCCATTGGTTCCGCTTCGCTGTTGACTTCGTAGACACTGTTGGGGCAGCCATCGATGTCGAAGTCGAGCCGCATGGCAAAGAAGTGCTGGTGATTGAGGGCGTTGACTGCGGAGGCGACCAGGGTGCCGTATTTGGGCTGATCGGCCAGGGCTCCGACGAGCAAAATCCCTGTCAGCTTCACTTCGTACTGAATGGTGCCATCTTGGTAAAAGTACCAGTAAAAGCCGTATTCGTAGTTATCGACGGTGGCGATGAAGGAAACGACCAAGCGCCGCGATCGCCGCACATCGACATGATCGCGCCGCCAGTCCGTATGCTTCCACAAAATGCCAAAATCCTCCTCATGGAGACAGATGGCGTTTTTTGTCACCGACACATTGCCTTGGCTGTCCGTCAGCACCCCGTCAAAATAGCGGATTTCGCCAAAGCAATCGCAGCCATTGGTGAGGGAGTTGGCCAACATGCCGACCCCGTGCTCACCTAGGTCAAAGGCGTTCTTGCGGAAGTGCTGAGGGCGCGGATCGCCATAGGGCACCACCATTTCGGCCATTGAGGCCCGGTAGAGAATGGGGCGCACCTTGCCCTCGTCTTCGTAGCCCACTTGGTAGAGCACCAGGCCCTCGCGGGGGGTGAAGCCAACGCGCATCTGCCACCGCTGCCAGCGAATGTGGTGGCCCTCAATGGTGAAGCTCGGCCCCTCGGGCTGGGTGATGCTGAGGGGTTTGAGGTCTTGGCGAAACTGGTCTTGGAAAAATTCGCGGGCATATTCCCCCGGTTCTGGAGGGACGGGCACGTCGCCCACATCCTCAATGCGGACGACGGTCATGGTGTTGAGGTTGACGACGGGCACGAGGCCGTCGATGGGCCGCGCGTAGAAGTTGCTCTCGGGGGTTGTGCGCACGTAGTAGAGGCAGCGGGAGAGGCGGTGTCCGACTTCGTCGGCAAAGCCGAAGTTGCCGATCGCCCAGGGATCGACCACCACCTGCGCCAGGTCTAGCCCCCGCCGCTGGAGCGCTGCATGGAAGTCGGGATGGGCTTTGACAGCGGCCTCACAGGCTTCTAGCTCGTCGGCCATGATGTTGCTGAATGTCGGGCAGGTGAGTCCAGCGGGTGATGGTCTGCTGGGTGAGGGAGACGATCGCTTCGTAGGTGTTGCCGGTTTCGTTATCCAGCAAGACCAAAAAGGCTTCGCGATTCCACGAATCGCCGGGCTGGTAGGCCAAGACCATCGCCCTGGCAGGCTCGTGGAGGGTGACGACGGGAAATGGCCAGCGATCGCCCACCCCCTTGTCGGTGCGTACCAGGGCAACAGCAGCCTGAATTTCGTCAGCGGTTAATGGTTCTAGGGGATGCAGAGGAGTCGCAGGGGCCATAACTATAAATCCGGATGGAGGAGGAGATGGGTGCTTCGGGTGGGGCGGGAATGACCGCCACAAAACCGCTGAAACGGCTGTATTGAGCCAGGTTTCAAGCCCACGGCCCTTATCCTATCGTGCCTGGATTAGAGTAGGATTGAGAGTCGGGTGCGATCGCCCGAACTGTTCCGCCAGGAAAATCTCACAGGATTTACGAACCGCATTTTGGGGAGCGATGCGATCGCCACACTGGACTCTCACCAGCACCGGGCGATCGCGCGCATCCCATGGGTTGGGTTCGATGTCTTGGAGCTTGAGGGCGTGAAGCCCACATGCCCACCGACAACCATCGGGAATCGCAGAGCCCCGCGATCGCCCCATCAAGGGGACGGAGGTGTCGCCCCAGCGCCAACGGGTGAAATGCGCAGGGTTGCGTCTGGTTCCGGGTTACTTTGGGGTTGATCCGCGCCCCGCCCAGCACCCGCCGCACTGCCACTGGGGGCTGGCGTTGCCGGGTCATCCGAAGCGGGTAAAAAGTATGTCGCTTGCACCTGACGATTGGGCTGGGGTAGCGCCACAAAGCGGCCCTCATCCACCAAATAGGTCACGGTTTCAGCCTCCAGGCGGTTGCCCTCCTGAAGCACCACAACATTGCCCGAGAGGATGATGCGCTGCTCTTCACTAAAGTACTGAGCTTGGGAAGAGGTGGCGTAGATCTGCCGTGCCGGATAGTCGATCTGCACGTTGCCCCGCGCGGTGATTACCCCCGTAATTGCGTTGGCCTCTTGCACATCAGACCGTAGAGTGATGACGCCGCCGTTGTTTGTCTGAGCGCGGGCACTGGTCGTCGTCCAGGTGGTGCAGGTGGCGATCGCGAGTGACCATCCTGCCAAGCCCAGCCATAGCCAGCGACGGCGATGGGCGAGGGAAAGTAAAGCTCGAATGTGCATAGGTGCCCTCAGCAGGTAAATCCCCACAGTTGCGGAGGAGGTGTCCATCATGACGATGCGCAAAATCGCCCGGTTCCCCGCGATCGCACCTCGCCCCTGTCATTTTATCGCGGCACGTTATCGCGGCACGATGGCCCCTAAAACACGGTTTCACGATGCCCGTTCTTCACCAGTCGATTGTGAACCCGCAAATCCAGACCCAACCTCCAAGCCGATGCCCTGAGCTGACAACGGCCTGACCTGACATCGCTGGCATCAGAGGAGTTGAATTTTGAGCTGCGGGAGCGTTTGCCAGTCAAAACTCGAATCCCCCGTTGGAAGCTGACCACCTAGAGTACTGGCCAGCGGTTGAATATGGTCTGGCCCCAAGGCTTGTAAGGCATCGAGCCAAAGGCTTGCGCGATCCAGAAAGTCCGTCACATCAATGCCGTTGTAGGCCGGTTCAAAGGGCTCAAGGCGGCGTATTCCCTCGCCGGTCAAAATTGCTGCGCCGTGCCAGTTGTGATTGCCCAAGTGATAAAACGCTACCGCAATTTGCAGAATGCCCTGATAGAAGGGCTTTTCTGCTGCGGTGGCTACCATCCAGATGGCTTCGAGGGTATCGTGGCACTCGTAAAACGCGCCTTGATTGAACTGTTCGACCGCTTGCCAAAAGGCGTCTGGTGGATGGGTGATGTCGTCGTCAGACATAGATAATGAAGCCCTCGTCAGGGCACGTGGGAAGGGCGGAAAATGGCGCGATGGTAATCACTCGGCAAAAAGGCGTGCGAAATGGAATGGGGTACGTTACGCTTCAGGCTAAATTCTGGGCTGGGATCGCACACTCCCAACCGCAGAGCGACAACTCCGCATGGCGCGATCGCGTCTAGCCTGCCGCAACGGGAACTGACACAAGCCCCCTTTGGTTTTCCTTGAAACCCGCATACCGTACAGCGCAAGGGGCGCTGTACCTAAATTTGGGCCCAAGTTGCCCCATCAACGCCAGGGAGGCAGCAACGCAGGAGGTTTGCCAGTTAAGGCTTAGACCTGTCAAACCTCCTGGGGTGAGTCAATGCAGAGGATTGAGCATCAACGATTACCCAATCTTGGGTGGTATCCTCCACTGGAGAGTGTGCGTGTTTAAGGAGTGTTAAGTCAATGGTAAGTGCCCCAATCCGTAGTCGTGCGATCGCGTCCCAGGCTCCTGCCGGTGTTGGCTGGAATATTTTGGCATTGCCCACCACGCCCCTATTTGGCACCGATGGCATTCGGGGACGAGCGGGAGATCTGCTCAACGCCCCCCTCGCCACCCAAGTCGGCTACTGGGCGGGCCGTGTCCTGCGGCACACCAGCGCGGTGGATGGCCCGATCATCATCGGTCAAGATTCCCGCAATTCTGGACACATGCTGGCCTCGGCCCTGGCCGCCGGGCTCACCTCCGCCGGGCTAGAGGTGTGGAACCTGGGCCTGTGCCCCACCGCCGCCGTGGCCTACCTCACGGGCATCACTGGCGCGATCGGCGGGGTGATGATTTCCGCCAGCCACAATCCCCCAGAAGACAACGGCATCAAATTTTTCGGTTCCGATGGCACCAAACTGGCCAAGGACGTTCAACAGCAAATCGAGCAAGCCCTGCGCGGCGAAGGCTGGGCAACAGACACTGCCCCTAGTGACCACTGGGGCCAGTGCTACTACCGCCCTGAGTTGGTCGATCGCTACCTCGACTTTCTCCACGCTCCCCTTGCTGGGCTAGACCTCAGCGGCCTCCGTATCGTCCTTGACATGGCCTGGGGTGCGGCAGCGGGCATTGCCGATCGCGCCTTTGCCGACACCCAAGCCGACATCATCGGCATTCATGGTCTGCCCGATGGCGATCGCATCAACGTGAACTGTGGCTCCACCCACCTCGACGCCCTCAGGTCTGCCGTTCAAGCCCATCACGCGGATTTTGGGTTTGCCTTTGATGGCGATGCCGATCGCGTCATGGCGATCGATGCCCAAGGTCGCGTCGTCGATGGCGACTACATCCTCTACTTTTGGGGCAAACACCTCCAAGAAATGAATCGCCTCCCCGAAGGCACCATCGTCTCGACGGTGATGGCCAACCTTGGCTTTGAGCGAGCTTGGCAGCGGCTCGGCGGCACCCTCGTGCGTACCCAAGTGGGCGACCAATACGTCCATGCCGAGATGATGCGGCGGGGCGCAAAACTGGGCGGCGAACAGTCTGGCCACATTTTGTGCCACCACTACAGCCTGACTGGCGACGGTATTTTGACGGCGTTGCATCTCGCGAACCTGATCCAAAGCCTGGGCGGTTCTCTCAAAGCGTTGATGGATCAAAGCTTTCACACGTTTCCCCAGCGCCTCAAAAACGTGCGGGTCGAGGATCGCGAACGGCGCAAGCACTGGCAAGACAGCGACCCCATTCAACGGGCGATCGCTGAAGCTGAAGCAGCAATGGGCAACCTAGGCCGGGTGCTGGTGCGGCCCTCGGGCACCGAACCGCTGATTCGGGTGATGGTCGAAGCGCAAGAACAAAGCCTCGTTGATCGCTGGACTGATCACCTTGCCCAGGTGATTCAACATCAGCTTGCCTAAACCAGCCCGTATCGGAACGTGCCGTCCTACGCCAAGGCCAAGGAACACAACTCTGCCGGGGGCGCGATCGCGTCCCCGGTATTGGGGTATAGGGTTGTCACCGTTTGCCGCACCAGGTCCGACAATTCTGCCCCATGCCGCCGTGTCAGTTCAGAACACGGCCATCCGGGGTGAGGAAAAATGATTTGACTGGGCGACACCGCCCACTCCACCGCCGACCACCGCTGGAGATAAAACAACTCGCCCAAATACAAAAACGGGGCGTACTGAAACCGCACATGGAGCGTGTGGGGGCGGCGTGTCCAGTGTCTTAATAACAGGCATCCGTGGTCTTCCAGAGCCGCTCGAATCTCTGCCGGCACCCAGCGCCATGAAATGGAGCTGGGTTTACCTGGCCCCGGCAAACAGGAGGGACAGTGCAGGGTGTAAAGGGAAGGAAGCATCAGTTTGACCTCACGAAAAAGCGCGATCGCAGGCTTCACCCCTTCATTGTCTGCCAAGCGTCCAGGGCGGCTTCACATCGCGACAGTATTCGACACGTTGCCGTTACGGTTGTTCACAGAGTCAGCATCGCGATCGCCCACGCTGCCCACTCCCCAGCGGCCCCTATCCATGCCCCTATCCATTCAGACGCCAATTCTTATCCCAAACTCAGGCAAACTGAGCCCCCGGTTTGTACTCTAAAACGCAATGCAAACCGGACTGTGCTTCATAGAATAGCGACATTGCCTGTCCTTCACTCAAACGCCCTCACCTGCTATGGATACGATTGACTTGCTTCGGTTGCTGCACCCCGCGATCGCGGTGGTCTTTGTGATGCCCCTTATTGGCATCACGGCCTACTACTCCCTGCAAACGCGCCAGCGTCGCTTTGCCGTCATGGCCAAGGAAAAGAGCAAAATTCCCGCCAATGTCGGTCAAGAGCACGTCAAAATCGGTCGCATTTTGGCGGCCTCCGTCGTTGGGCTGGCGCTCCTAGGCATCGCCCACCCCATCATCAAAACCTTGATTCGCAATAACGTCTGGGCCGAAAATCCGTTTCAGGTTGTCTTCATTGCCCTGATGTATGTCCTGACGATTGCCGCCCTTGTGTTGCTCTATCGCGCTCGGCCCAAAGCGTGGCGCGCCACCTTTGCCGCCCTCAGCAGCATGGGCCTGATTATTCTGGGCTGTCAGGATGGCGTCTTTCGGCGCGGGTACGAATGGTTCGTGTCCCACTACTACTACGGCATTATCGCGTCCATTCTGATGATCGTATCCGTCGCCATCCTGCCGGAGATTTACACTTCCCGGGCGTGGCGACGGGCCCATGTCTTTCTCAACGTCGTCGCGTTGCTATTCTTTATCGGCCAAGGGGTGACGGGCACGCGGGATCTCCTCGAAATTCCCCTGAGTTGGCAAGAACCCTACATCTACCAGTGCGACTTCGCCAATAAAACCTGCGGTTAGTCAACGAACAGCAGCAGAACTTGCGCGATCGCTGCTGGGCTTGGGTTCTGTCGCCCTCCGTCACTTGGGGAACCACACCCAAAAATCCCTGAGGTGCCCTACCGCAACGCGGCGGTTCGTCTGGGGTGTTCGGTGGTGGTGGCAGGCAGTGCATCAGCTGGGAGGGGGATGACCTGCACTGCGCAGGCTTTGAGTTCTGGTTGGAGAGAACTGGGGCAACACTCGGCATTGGTGAGGGCGTTGCATTCCGCTTGGTCGGCCCACAAAAAGCCCCAGTGCATGGGCACAAACAGCACGCCCTTGCGGATGTATTGGGTGACCTTGACCCGCAAGCGCACAAAGCCGCGCCGCGATCGCACCTCAACCCAGTCCCCCGTCTGCATGGCAAAATGCTGCGCATCGATGGGATGCATTTCGAGAAACGGCTCAGGGTGGAGGTTGCGGGTTTTCTCAATGCGCCCCGTGCGCGTCTGGGTATGCCAGTGCCCATAAAGCCGCCCAGTCGTTAGCACAAAGGGATAGCTGGGGTCAGGGCGTTCGGCCAGTCCTTTTTCATGAAAACTGGCGAAGTTGGCGCGTCCGTTGGCGGTTGGAAAGATCAGATTTTCATAAAGGCGTTTGTCATGTTTGTCCGAAGCGGTGGTGTCGGTTTCGTGCTGGGGGCAGGGCCACTGGATGGGGCCTTCGGCGGCGAGGCGATCGTGGCTGAGGCCGGTCATGTCGCAGACGCGCCCGGCAGTGAGCGATACAAACTCGCGGTACACGGCGGCGGCGGTCTGGAAGGCAAACTGTTGTTCAAAGCCCAGGCGTCGGCCCACTTCGGCAAAAATTTCCCAGTCGGCGCGGGCTTCGCCAGGGCGATCGCGAAAGGCGGGGCAAAGGGTTACAGTGCGCTCCGAATTGGTCATCACCCCGGTTTTTTCGCCCCATTGCGCAGCAGGCAGCAGCACATGGGCAAAGTCGGCGGTTTCGGTGGGGTAGTAGGCGTCTTGGTAGACCGTGAAGGGCGATCGCCGCAGCGCGGCCTTCGTCCGCTCCACGTCCGGCACACTTACCGCCGGGTTGGTCGCAGCAATCCACATCAGCCCCACCTGCTGCTGCTCAAGGGCGACCATCATGTCCCACGCGGCGAGGCCAGGGGTCGGGGCAATGCTGCCCGCCGGCAACCCCCAAGCCGCTTCGACCTCGCGGCGATGGTCAGGATTTTTGACCAACCGATAGCCCGGCAAAATGTGGGCCAGCCCCCCCGCTTCGCGACCGCCCATCGCATTGGGCTGACCCGTCAGGGAAAATGGCCCGGCCCCTGCTCGACCAATTTGCCCCGTCATCAAATGCAGGTTGATGAGGGTGCGCGCCTTGGCCGTACCTTCGGAAGATTGGTTGATCCCCATCGACCAGAGAGACAGCACATTTTTGGACAGCCCCCAGCACCGTGCTGTTTCTTCGAGATCAGCCACGCTGATACCGCAAACCTCCGCGACATGTTCGGGCGGGTAGTGCTGAATAACGTTCACATAGTCCCGAAAGCCCTGGGTACAATCATCGATAAACACGGCGTCAATCCAGCGTTTTTTCAGCAGGATGTGGGCGATGCCGTTGAGCAGGGTGATGTCGGTGCCGGGGCGGATTTGGAGGTGCAGGTCGGCGTCTTGGGCGGTTTGGGTGCGGCGCGGATCCACCACTATCAGTTTGACCTTGCCCTTCTTTTTGCGGTGATATTTCCGCAGGCGGTTATAGACGATGGGGTGACATTCTGCGGTGTTGGTGCCGATTAGGAAGGCGCAGTCGGTTTCTTCTAGATCGGCGTAGCAGCAGGGTGGCCCGTCGGAGCCAAAGCTTTGGATGTAGGCGGCGACGGCGGAGGACATGCAGAGGCGCGAGTTGGCGTCAAAGTTGTTGGTGCCGAGGCAGCCTTTGAGAAGTTTTTGGGCGGTGTAGTAGTCTTCGGTTTGCAGTTGCCCAGAGCCGTACATGCAGATGGCGTCTGGCCCTTGGGTATCGAGGGCGGTGCGCAGGCGATCGCAGATGGCCGTTAGTGCTTCGTCCCAACTGACGCGCCGAAAGGGGTCGTCGAGGCGATCGCGCATCATCGGGTACAGCAGCCGATTTTTGTCCAAGGCTTCGGCGATGGTGGCCCCTTTGACGCAAACCATCCCCTGACTCGACGGATGGGCGCGATCGCCCCGCACTAGCCACGCCTCAGCGTCAGTAGACGGTTTGGTGTCCGGCAGGACTTCGAGACCGCAGCCCACACCACAATAGGGACACAGGGTTTTGCTAGATTGCACCATAACGTTCCGATAAAGGCGTGTGAATCAATCTGGGCTGACACTGGAATACCGTTTTGCCGGGTGGCAGCCTGGATTTGACAAACTGGGGGACGCGCGATCGCACATCCCCCAGTTGTAACGGGCTAGCGGGAAATCGCCAGCCCGCAAGAGGAAGGGGCGCAGCCTCCTTGAAGTCACAATCCTTGAGGGATGGGCCATGCTGCGCCCGCCATCACCCGGATTGAGAGCCCTAATTTTTGTCTGGCAGGGGCTCTGGCCAACCTCAAGAGCCCCTAGTGAACCGAAGACCCCACCGGAGCAGTGGGCACAACCCCTGGCTCCTCTCCTTCGTGGAACTCCGCGAAGGAGCCCTTTGGCTCCTCTAACAGGAAGAAGCAGAGGAACGCCACAATCAAACCGCCCACGCCCAGGACTTGGAAGAAAACTTGGTTCCCAATATCCCCCTCGGGCAACAAGCTATAGAGGGTCAGGTAGGCCACCGCCCCGACGTTGCCATAGGCTCCGACGTTGCCAGCAATCTGACCGATGATGCGCCGTTTCACCAGGGGCACCATCGCAAAGGTTGACCCCTCGCCCGACTGCACAAAGAAGGAACAGACCATCGTCAGCACCACCGCCAGTGCGACCATCACGCTGCCCCCGAGCCCCAGGGAATCGCGCAGGTTGGGAATGCTGCTCATGACGAGATAGCCGGTCCCCATGCCAAGGGTGAGCACGCCCATCGTCATTTTTCGGCTGCCCAAGCGATCAGAGATAAGCCCACCACCAGGCCGCGCAAAGAGGTTCATAAAGGCGTAGCTCGCGGCCAACATCCCGGCCAAAGATTTTGAGAGGCCAAAGGTGCCTTCAAAGAAGGTGGGCAACATCGAAACAACTGCCAGCTCGGAGCCAAAGTTCACGATATAGGTCAGTTCTAGAATCGCGACTTGCTTAAATTTGTAGCGATCGTCAGCGGGATAGCGCTTTTGACCCGTCAACAAATCTTTGTTGGCAACCCAGCAGTTATAGGCTTGGAAAAGGTACAGACCCGCAAGGGTAATGAGGGCGATGGTGAAGCCGCCGGGAGATAGAAATCCGACCTTCTTTAAGCGCCATGCCAGCACCATCAGGATGCCGGTGAGCGGAACATTCATCACCATCAAGAACCAGAAGTCGCGGACGGTGGTGACTTCAATGCCACGGGTGCTGGTGGGTCGTTGATAGACTTTGCCAGGGGGCGTGTCTTGGACGCTGAAGTAGTACAGTACGCCGTAGAGTGCGGCAATGATGCCTGTGGCTGCGATCGCGATTCGCCAGTTCAACAACGGGCCATCCAAAACCTGAAATGCGCCGGGAAAAAGGCTCAGAAACCCAGCGACCCCAACCAAGGTAAAGGCTGCGAAGGCAGACCCAAAGTTTCCCCAACCGCCATAAATGCCCTCTGCCAACCCAATTTCCTTGGGGGGAAACCACTCTGCGGTCATACGGATGCCGATCACAAATCCGGCTCCCACAATGCTCAGGGCGAGGCGTGAGGCCACCAACTGCCCAAAGTTTTGGGCGCAGGCAAAGGTGATGCAGGGAATGGCTGCGTAGATCAACAGCAGTGAATAGGTCAGGCGCGGGCCATATTTGTCGAGCAACATCCCGATGATGATGCGGGCGGGCACCGTGAGCGCCACGTTACAAATCGCGATCGTCCGAATTTGCCCGACATCTAGGCCAAAATCCTCTTGAATTGCTGTCGATAACGGCGCTAAGTTGAACCACACGACGAAGGATAAGAAAAAGGCAAACCACGTCATGTGGAGTATTTTGTAGCGGCCCTTAAAAGACCACATCTCTCCAAGCATCTGTGCTACTCTCCTAATGAACCAAGAAACTACGAAACCCTTCGTGAGTCCTACCTCACAGGGTCTTTCCTAATGTCCGCCACTCCTATTGAGCCAGTAGGAGTGGCTTCCCCCGTCAAGGGCGCGATCGCGCCACGCCCTTGATCGAAGCTTTAGTCATTCGCTGTGACGACAACACCGCCGTTGACATCGGGGTTCAATGTCTTCGGCTGAGCACCAAAGTGCTCGGTCAACAGCGATGCCAAAATGGGTTTCAACTCATCGCAGGGCACCCCCTTGCGGACGCAGGTGCCAAGCTGCGCATCCTTGCCCACCTTGCCGCCCATGTAGATGTCAACGCCTTCGGCGGCTCTGCCATCCTTGCGAACCTTGGTGCCCATCAGGCCAATGTCGGCAACTTGGGGCTGTCCGCAGGAATTGGGGCAGCCTGTCCAGTGGATGCGAACTGCTTGGGGTAGGCTCAGCTCGCGATCCAGCTCTTGGGCGATCGCGAGGGCACGCTGTTTGGTTTCGACCAAGGCAAAGTTACAAAACTGTGCGCCCGTGCAAGACACCAGCGATCGCACCAGCGCACTCGGCACTAGCGAAAAAGTCGCCAGCAGCGACTCCTGCTGCAATGCCGACAGGCGCGAATCCGGCACATGGGGAATGATGATGTTTTGCTCAACGGTCAAGCGAATTTCCCCTTCGCCATAGACATCGGCAATGCGCGCCACATCCAGCATATTTTGGGCCGACAACCGCCCAACCGGAACATGGAGCCCCACATAGTTCAACCCCGGCTGCTTTTGCGGATGGATGCCGATGTGATCCCGCTTGTCCCAGTCCAGCTCATCTTCAGGAGCTGCACTTAACAGGGGACGGCCATAGACCCGCTCAACCTCCTGCCGAAAGCGATCAAGCCCCCATTCATCAATCAGCCACATCAACCGCGACTTTTGACGATTTACCCGAGGCCCGTGGTCGCGATACACCTCTAAAATCGCCCGCGACAAATCCACCACGGCATCGTTGGGTTCAACCCACGCATTCAGCGGAATCGCAGCCTCACAGCGCCGTGCCGAAAAGAAGCCTCCGACCAAGACGTTGAACCCAAGTACACCATCACGATAGGCCGGAACAAAGGCGATGTCGTTGATTTCAGCATGGACTGAATTATCCCGACTTCCTTCAATGGCAATGTTAAATTTACGCGGCAAATTCGTGAACTCAGGATTGCCATGACCCTGATTTGTAATCATGTCTTGCAACTTACGAACCAGGCCACGAGTATCAATTAATTCATCGCGATCAAGCCCTACAACGGGTGAACCCGTGATATTTCTCACATTATCCATGCCGGACTGTACGGAGGTAAGACCAACGGCATCAAAGCGACAAAAAATATCTGGAATATCTTCCAGCCGAACTCCCCGGAGCTGGATATTTTGGCGGGTCGTGATGTCAGCACGGCCATCGTCGCCATAGCGTTGCACGACTTCGGCAAGTACCCTCATTTTTTGACTGGAGAGTACGCCGTTGGGCATTCTCAGTCGCAGCATGAATTTGCCTGGTGTGACAGGCCGGAAAAAGATGCCAAGCCACTTCAGTCGCTGCGTCAGGTCGGTTTCGTCAACGGCTTCCCACCCGATTTGAGCAAAGTTCTCAAGTTCTGCCTTAACAGACAGGCCATCTTTTTCGGCCTTGAACTTTTCAAATTT
>JACYME010000129.1 GCA_015272155.1 Leptolyngbyaceae cyanobacterium T60_A2020_046 | reverse complement strand
ATTCAAAAAACGCTGCATCGCGTAAAAAAGAGCATGACTTCTTAAGGTTGCGTGACGATTGCTATCCGTTCTTTTGAAGATCTGTTGAAGAAATCCTGAAAAAGGCGAGGGTGTATCCTGGATTTCACCCACGGCGCCCGGTCTATCGTCGCGTCGGCCCGACACCTGCCAAGCGTCGGTGCTGGCTTGCGTAACGACAGTTGGCACAAGACCTCCGCCGACCGAGATTTTGGACTGGATTGGGTGAGGTATGGGAACAATCTGTCCAGATTCAGCAGAGGAAGGAAACGTTGATCCTGCGCCGCATTGTCCTGCGCTTAGCTCGACCGACTCGGCATGGGGACGATGAGATTGTCTGTTTGACCAACCTACCCACCCCTCAGGCCGAGGCTCCCCTGGTGGTGCAACTCTGCCGAGACCGATGGCAAGTTGAAAGGCTGTTTTTGTCGGTGACTCAGAACTTTGACGGGGAAATCAAAACCTTAGCCTATCCCCAAGCGGCACAGTTGTGTGCCCTCAAACGCTTTCGGGTGCGCTTAAAGGAAGCCATTCACACCCATATCTTCTGCGCCTTACGCGCCTTTGATGAATTGGAGTTGCAAGTCTGGCAGCAGCAGTTAGGTAATTGGTGTGAGCGACAACGTCACCTCTATCAAGATGTCGCTCGTCAGTTCATCCTCCAATCGCCGCTGATAGGCAGAACCGATTGAATGATGGGTTTGTTGAATTTGTCAATGCGTAAGTCCTGATGAGGCCGTTGCCGAGCAGCGATCGCAGTTGAGCCGCCGCCTGCTCAAAGGCCAGGGGCCAGTCGAGGAAATAGTCCGTGAAGGTGTAGAGGCTGGGCATTGGGATAGCAGGGTTAATGAGTTGATGGGACGAGGGGAAGCTTTACACCGCTTCTCGCCCAAGCCACTTCGTCACGGTTGGCACTGTAGCCTGGGCGAGTTGGTCAAGGAGATCGTCGGGTTCGGTCGCAGAGATTAGGATTTGGCGGTGTTCGGGGCGGATGAATTTTTCAGTGATCGCATGGTCTAGAAACCCAGCAGCCCATCGTAGAAGCTTTCTACATTCAACAGTCCTACTGCTTTTTGGTGAACGCCGAGCTGAGTCCAGATGGCAACTTCGCAGAGTTCCTCCAGGGTGCCGAGGCCGCCGGGTAAGGTGATGAAGGCATCGGATAGGTTGGCCATCAATGCCTTGCGATCGTGCATTGATGGCACCATCCGCAGATCGGTGAGCCCCCTGTGGGCCACCTCCCTATCGACCAACGCCTGGGGAATCACGCCAATGACCGTTCCCCCAGCAGCTAGGGCAGCATCGGCGATCGCCCCCATCAGCCCTACGTTGCCACCGCCGTAGACCAGAGTGATATGGCGGGCGGCAAGCTTCTGGCCGAGATCCAGGTCGTGGGGTGAGGTTTCTACCGGTTCACCCCCACCCCCTTGCATGGAGAACCAGCTCAAATACTCCGCCCCATTGAGGGTTTCGCGAAAGATCACCTCTACCAGCATGTGCTCTCGCACCAGGGTTTCGCGCACCTCGGCCATGCGGGCGTTCAGGGTGGCCATCCAGGCATCAACCTGACCAGGCATCAACCTGAGCACTCTTGCCGGACTTCACCCGAAACCGCGTCAGCTCTACTTTCAGAGTCAACTTTGCGTCTCAAGGGATTGGCGCGGCTTCATCATAGGCAGTCAGTGGCGGAGATGGACTGCCCCAAAACCTCGTATTTTCTCTGGAGATAATGACTCTACTGCTTGATGACTCCCCTGGAAGCAATCCCCATCCCCAGACCTAACCCAGGACTCACCGTCTGAGGTGTTTGAGGCCCCATTCTATCAACTTCGGTCAAGGGCACCGCAGTTCTCCTTTGACTCCTGTCCTGGCTTTTTCCTGAGAGCGCTATGGCTAAAAGCCGATGGCGGGATTTGAACCCGCGACCGCTCGATTACGAATCGAGTGCTCTACCACTGAGCCACATCGGCAATACTCGATTTTCCATCATAGCAGGCGAACTGCGGGGGAGAAAGAGCCTCGCAGAAATTCAGAGGATGCTGCCCCACCATTGGATTAGCCGAATCAAAACGCCTCTGGATTTGCGAGACACGGGAGTAAAAGAACGCGATTTACGGGGGATTGGCCGATATCCATGCGGCTTACTCTAGGCTGCGGCCAAAGGGCATAATCGCGAGCACCATCAGCTTGAAATGCTGTTTGGCAAAGGGCAAACCAATGATCGTGATGGCGAGAAGTGCGCCCCAGGCGAGGTGAGACAGCGCGATCGCCCAGCCAAACAAAAAGAACCAAATAATGTTCAAGATCTGAATCAGCGGCGTCCCGACGCCTGGCCCTTCCACAATTTTCTTCCCAAAGGGTGTCAGGGTGGCAATGCCAAGCTTGATTGTCTCGAGACCGAAGGGAATGCCAATGATGGTCAGGCAGGTGCTAATGCCACCGAGAATGTAGCCCACGGCGCTCATAAAGCCGCCAAAGACAAGCCAGATGATGTTGCCGAGTAAGCTCATGGGGCAATCTCCACATCTTTAACTCTATTAATAATCGACCCGGCTGATTTTGACAGGAGGCCCCGCCTGAGAGCGCATAGGACAAGGCAATCCGTGACCTCTGGCCCGTGGACTGTAACCCGTGAACCGTGAACGCCACCGACCTGTCATCATCGTGGGTTGGATATGGAATCGGCTGGTGGATGTCTACGGGGGTCGGCCTATCGGTTCGGCATTGCCCTCAGGGCACTGGCAGCAGCGACATTTTCACGCCAGGGTTTCGCCAAATCCTGGGAACGAGCCCGTGCAGAAACCCGGTTCCTCGCGATTTGAGATCGAGACTTTAGGCCTTGACCACCAGCACCGAGCAGGATGCATCTTCGAGGACTTGGCTGCTGACGGATCCTTCTAAAATGCGCTTGAGCCCGGTGAGCCCTCGACTGCCCAGCACGATCAGGTCAGCCCCATGAATTTTTGAAAGCCGCAGGATTTCTTCGACTGGCTCCCCCTGGACGACCTCAATGCGGCTAGAGCAGGGGATTTTGGCCTGGTACTGGTAAAGCTGATGTTCTGCCTGGTCACAGTCCATATCCATCGTGGGGCGGGGGTGGGTGGCATCCTCAGAATCGCGGTTGAGGGCGAGGACGTGGGTTAAGACCACCCGGTTGTGGCTGCCGAGCTTGAACTGATCAAGTGCGCCCAAAATCGCGTCTGCGGATGCAGAGTGGTCAAGGGCGACGAGGATGGTTTGAAACACGGCGAATGTCCTGAATTGCGCGGGCTTAAGGGGTTATTGTATGCCGACTTTTTGGGCAGGTGGTCAGGGTTGTCAGCAATCGCAACTTTGCCGTGTTGATTTGCCGTGCTGAAAGTGCTGCATGGCCAAAGGTGATGTCGCAAAGTGGCAGTTCCTAGGCTGGTGCGGTGAGGGCGCCAATGTCCTTGGGGTTGAGGTGGGGCTCAATGACTTGACCATCGCGAAACCAAACGATGCGCTGGGTGTGTTTGGCGACTTCGGGCTCGTGGGTAACCATGACGACGGTGATGCCGCTCTGGTGGAGTTCTTCAAAGATGGTGAGCACCTCTTGGGTAGTGTGGGAGTCGAGGGCTCCGGTGGGTTCGTCGGCCAGAATCAGCAGGGGACAGTTGACGATCGCGCGGGCGATCGCGACGCGCTGTTGTTGGCCGCCCGATAGTTGGGTGGGTTTGTTGACGATGCGATCGCCAAGCCCGACTTGTTGTAGTGCCCGGGTGGCGCGATCACGCCGTTCTGCGGCGGGCACCCCGGCATAGACCATCGGCAGCATCACATTTTCGAGGGCGGTGAGCTGGGGCAACAGATGAAACTGTTGAAAGACAAAGCCGATCTTGCGATTGCGGATGTGAGTCAGGGCGGTGTCGTCTAGGGCGGCAACATTTTCGCCATCAAAGTAGTAGCTGCCGCTGGTCGGGCGATCGAGGCAGCCGATCACGTTCATCGCCGTGGATTTTCCTGACCCTGACGGCCCCATGATGGCGCAATATTCTCCTCGGGAGATGGTGAGATCCACCTGCCAGAGGGCATGAACCTCGGTGTTGCCCATGCCGTAGACCTTAGAAACCTGCTGAAACTGAATAAGGGGCGTCATTGTGAACTCGGTGAATTGGGTTGGGACGGCGGCGTTTAAGCGGTGCGCAGGGCCACGATGGGGTCGAGTTTGGCGGCTTGGCGGGCTGGAAAAACGCCGAAGAAGAGGCCGATGCCGCCCGAGACGCCGACGGCGATCGCGATCGCGCCCATCGACACCCCCGCCTCAAAGGGCGTCAGCGTGCTGATCACCAGGATGCCGCTGATGCCGAGCCCCGTGCCCACAATTCCGCCCGCGATGGACAGAATGATGGCCTCGATCAAAAACTGCGCCAAAATATCCTGCTGAGATGCGCCGATCGCTTTGCGCAGGCCAATTTCCTGGGTGCGTTCCCGCACGGATACCAGCATGATGTTCATGATGCCGATGCCGCCGACCAATAGCGAAATGCCCGCGATCGCCGCCAGCATCACCGTCAGCGCGCCCGTAATGGTGCCCGCAATATTCAGTAGCGTGTCTTGGCTTTGGATGAAAAAGTCATCCTCATCCCGAATGTTGTGGCGCAGGCGCAGCAGGTTGGTGATCTGAAACTCGGCGCGGCTCATGCTTTCGCGACTTTCTGCCGACACCGAGATAAACGCCACCTCAATGCCATAGGGCGACTGGCGCTGCCCCACCAGACGGCTCGCCTGGGTGGTGATCGGCAAAATTACCGCGTCGTCGTAGTCGAGCCCTAGGTTGGAGCCCTTTCTCGCCATAATCCCCACGATTTCAAAGCTGGCTCCGCGAATGCGAATCGACTGCCCAATCGGCGGCGTTTGGTCAAACAGCCGTTCTGCCAGGGTGGCCCCCAGCACCGCCACCTGACTGTGGCGATCCAGATCCAGCTTGGACAAAAAACGGCCTTGGGCCATTTCAAAGCTGCGCACCGTCAAAAACTGCTCGTTGGTGCCGACGACGCTGGCATTGGCGCTGCGATTGCGAAACACGATCAGATCGCGGCTGCTAAATTCGGGCGCTACACCCACCACCGTAGGCACCTGGGCCTGAATGGCGTCGGCATCGGCGACCACCAGCGTTCGGGGAATCTCCAGCCCGCCCAATTCGCGGGTTTGACGATTGCCGGGGACGATGAACAGCACGTTTGGCCCCAGGGTTTGCAGTTGTTCGTTGATGTATTTTTGCGCGCCTTCTCCAATCCCCACCATCGCAATTACGGAGGCGTTGCCGATGATGATGCCGAGCATGGTGAGGCTACTGCGCAACTTGTTGGCCGTGAGGGTTTTGACGGCCATTTGGAGGCTTTCGGTGAAGTCCATTGTTTCGCGTGACAGGGGTTTAGCGTGGACAGGGGAATGGGGGAATCGGTGCGTTATTCGTCTGCGGGGTCGGTTTGGGGGGTGGTTTCGGTTTGGCCGAAGGTGATGCTGTCGAGGGTTTGCCCGGGGGGGAGATCGACGAAGACACGATCGCCCTCAGCTAGCCCTTCCAAAATTTGGATGCGATCGCCCGTCTGCGATCCTAGGGTCACGGGCTTAAAGCGAATCCGATTTTGATCCCCCGGCACCAAGACTCCGGTTCGTCCAGCCTGGGTAATCACCGCCACCGTCGGCACTACCAGCGCGTTGTCCACCTGTTCACCAATGAAGGCGACGGTCACATTCATGTTGGACAGCAGTTGATCTTCGCCCGTGCGGAGGTCAATGCGCACCTGAAAGAGGGTCACATTCTGCCGCTCGATCGCCTCTGGGGCAATCACCTGCACCACGCCCTCGAAGAGATCATCGGGAAAGGCGTCAGCACGAATCTCCACGGCTTGTCCGGGGCGAATTTCGGCGATGTCCGCTTCGGGCACTTCCGCCACAATTTCAAGGTCGCTGGCGAGGGCGACGATCGCGGTCGAAGTGGCTGACGACGCATCGGAGGCGGAGGTGGTGGGCGTCACAAACGCGCCTTCCGTGGCAAAGCGCTGGGTGATGATGCCCGAGAAGGGAGCCCGAATGCGCGTTTCTTCCAGCAAAACCTGGGTGGCTTCGAGTTGGGCCTGGGCTTGGAGAAGGCGGGCTTCGGCCTGGGCGATCGCTTCGGGTTGGGGATCGTTGCGCACATCGGCCAGGCGTTGGCGGGCTTCCTCAGCCTGGAATTCGGCGCTGCGGAGGCTCGCGATCGCGCTGCGCTGGGCCTGGACAAAGGTATCCAGCTCGTTTTCAGAAATTGCCCCAGACTGTGCCAACTGCCGATTCCGCGCCAGTTGCTCGTCCGCGAGATCGACTCGGGCGCGGGCATCTTCCACCTGGGCTTGGGCAGCATCAAGCCTGGCCTGGGCCTGGGAAATGGCGGTGGGCAAATTGCCGCGCCGCACCTCCGCCAAGCGGGCCTCGGCCTCGGCGACGGCGGCCTGGTTTTGGCGCAGTTGGGCTTCAACGCCGCGACTTTCCATCTGGGCTATGATTTGGCCCTGCACCACGCGATCGCCCTGCTCCACAAAAAGGCGCTCTAGAATGCCGGAACTTTTGGGGCTGAGGTTGACGGTTTGCACGGGTTTGACGGTGCCGCTGGCGGTGTTGCGCACAGTTAGCGCCGTCTGCTCAACGGGCACGGTGAGGGCGTCAAGGTCATAGCTGGGGGCGCGGTTCCGAGTCGAGACGGCGATCGCACCGAGGCCCAGCGTGCCCACCAGCACCGCGCCCACAATCCAGGGCAGCGGACGCCGCACCTTGCCCACAACAGGGAGTTGCATAAGGGGTTTTCAGACTCCCAAAATACGGAGATCCAACACCTCCTCACTATAGCGACGGCCCTAAACCCCGTGTCTAAAAGCTTTCTGTAGGCCGCTTGTAGGGCGTTCCCCCCACCCTATACCCTGAAAGGGCGTGATGTTTAGCGAGGGGAAATTTATGGCTGCTGCTCCTTTGGGTGTCGCGATTGTGGGCACAGGCTTCGGCCAAAAGGTTCATATTCCGGGGTTTCAGGCCCATCACCGGACTGAAATCGTCGCGGTTTACCATCGGGATGCGGAGAAAGCCGCCGCGATCGCCGCCGCCCATGCCATTCCCCACGCGATCGCTGATTTTGAGGCCCTGCTGGCCCTGCCCAAGGTGGACGCCGTAAGCATTTCGACCCCGCCGTTTTTGCACCACGACATGGCGATCGCGGCCCTGCGGGCGGGCAAACACGTCCTGCTGGAAAAACCCACCGCCCTTTCCGTGGCTGAAGCCCGCGCCATTCAAACCCTGGCGCAGCAGCAGCACAAGGTCGTTGGCCTGGATTTTGAATTTCGCTTTGTGCCCGCGTGGCAGCGCCTGTCGGAACTGCTGGCCGAGGGGTTTGTGGGCGAGCCGCGCTTGGTCAACGTGGACTGGATGGTGCCGGGGCGTGCCAACCCCGACCGCCCGTGGAACTGGTACGCCCGTCGGGATCAGGGCGGTGGTGCGCTGGGAGCCTTTGCCTCCCACACCTTTGACTACATTGCCTGGCTGTTTGGCCCAGTGCAGCGACTCTGCGCCAACCTGACCACCGCGATCGCTGAGCGCCCTGATCCCAGCACTGGCGAATGCAAACCCGTGGATGCTGATGACACCTGTACCCTCATGCTCGAACTCACCAACGGCTGCCCGGTTCAGATCACCATCAGTTCAGTAACCTACGCCGGACGTGGCCACTGGGTTGAGGTCTACGGCGATCGCGGCACCCTCGTCCTTGGCAGCGACAACCTCAGCGACTACGTCCACGGCTTTACCCTGCACGGCGCAGAGGCGGGGCAGCCCCTCGCGCCCCTACCGATTCCTGAGCGGCTCGCCTTTCCCAAAACCTGGGACGACGGACGCATCGCGCCCTTTGTCCGGGTCGTCAATCACTGGGTTGACTGCATTGATCACGGCCACGCCCAAGCTCCCGCGATCGCGGAAGGCGTCTATTCACAACTGCTGATGGATCTGGCCCACCAATCTCACCAACAGCGCGCCTGGGTGGATGTTCCCACCGAGGTGGATGTTCCCACCGAGTAGTATCCCCTCACCCTGATACCGCGCTCAAAATTCCGGGCACTCTAAGCCCAGAGCGAAAAATAGCACCTTGCCCATGAAAGCCTGGACTATCTGGGCTTTTTTTGGGCGATCGCCGCTCATCCGTAGGGATCGCTCAGGCCAATTCGCGCAGCGCGATAAAATAGGCGATGGTGTTGTGCGCGATTGTCATGGAAATTATCCCCGCCATTGACCTGCTGGAGGGTCGCTGCGTCCGGCTATATCAGGGCGATTATGACCAGTCCCAAGTGTTTAATGAGAACCCGGTGGAGGTGGCGCGACAGTGGGCCGCAGAGGGCGCAACTCGCCTGCATTTGGTGGATTTGGATGGCGCGAAGGCGGGTAAGCCGGAAAATGGTCAGGCCATTGAGGCGATCGCGCGGGCGGTGGAGATTCCCATCGAGGTTGGGGGTGGTCTGCGCGATCGCGATCGCGTTGCGGCCCTCTTTGATCTCGGCGTCCGCTATGCCATTTTGGGCACCGCCGCCGTCGAAAATCCCGATCTGGTCAGCACCCTCAGCGCAGAATTTCCGGGCCGCATCCTGGTGGGGATCGATGCCCGCGATGGCAAGGTCGCGACCCGAGGCTGGCTCGAAACCTCGGAAGTGGACGCGATCGAGTTGGCCAAGGCGATGGGCGATCGCGGCGCTGCGGCCATCATTTACACTGACATCAAACGCGACGGCACCCTCAAAGGCCCAAACCTTGAAGCCTTGCGGACGATGGCCGAAGCTATTTCCATTCCGGTGATTGCGTCCGGTGGGGTCAGTTCGCTGACCGATGTGCTGAGCCTGCTGGCGCTGGCTCCCGTGGGCGTCACGGGCGCGGTCGTGGGGCGGGCCATCTACACGGGTGATCTGTCGCTGAAGGAAGCGATTCGGGCAGTGGGGCAGGGCCGTTGGCAAGACGTGCCACCCGATTTGGGCTCGTCCTCCTTCGCCTAGAGCCTAGAACGATGTGAGTTCGATGAAGCGTCACAGATCTCGCCTAAGAATTTGAAGCCTTTCTCCCGTTGGGAGAGAGGTTTGGAGAGAGGATAGTCGGTCGAGCTGACGTTGGAACGGATGGGACGCCATCGGTGATGGGTACAGTAAAGCCCCTTCAGGTGATGCCTGAGGGGGCTTTTATGCTGCGATCGCAGGCTGCGTCTAAAGGGCGATCGCGAAACAGCGATCGCTAATTTTGGGAGCCCTTCATCGCTTCAATTTCTTGACGCAGGGTGGAAAGCTCAGCGGTGAGTGCCGTCAGCTCCGCCTGCACCGCCGCATCCACCACTGGGCGCGCCACGGTGTCCACTGTCGCTTCAGAGGCCGGTGTCGGTTTGAAGGGATTGGGGATCTGCGTCATCAGCTCATCCACCACGCCCCGGGCCTCCCGCTCGGTATCAGCCCCCCGCGCTTCTAGCAGGGCGGTCAGGCGCTCTATGTCATTTCCCACTTCCGAAAACCGCGCTTGGGAACCCTGGGGATCCCGGATGGCATCGACGAGGGACGCCGTTGCGCCGAGGGTGACGCGAAACCCTTTTTGAATCGTCTGGGTTAGGGTGTCTGGATTCATGCAAGTAAGCCTCTACACCAAGATTGACGAACGCTCGACGCCTCCGATTTTAACGTGCCTGCGATACACCCTGGCCTAGGCAACGGCGTCGAGATACTGGCTCACGTCGTCGAGAATCTGGGTGAGCTCGGCTTCGGTGGTGAGGCGAATGCGATCGTCGCGGAGGGTGATCAGCAGCTTTGCCGCGAAGGGACTTGGCCAAATATTGGGGTTGCAAAACACTTCGAGAAAGACGTCCCCAGTGTGCTGATATTCCAGCGATGCCTCCGGCGTGCGGCTGGCTCCTTGGCTGGTGCGGGCCGCGATCGCCTTAAGGCGGCTCACCAAGTCCATCAACGCGGCTTTGAGCTCCTGCGCAGCGTCGGGGGAAAAGCGAAACTGCACCGCGCCCTGCAACAGGTTGAAGGTGATCTGTGCGGGTGTTAAAGAAGTCATGCCACTGCCGAGAAAAGACGCCCCTATTCTGCCACCGCTGCGATCGCTGACGGCAAAAATTTCGGATGAACTTGGGGAGGGCGCAGGGGAGAGGGTGGGATAGAGAGAGGGAACTGATGTGGCCACGATTTTGGTAACGGAATGTAAATGAGTGCGTCTTGCTATCACGGTCTATTGCGATACCGAATTGTTGCGGTGAGTCGGAAAACGACCTTAGATTCCGAAGAAAACCCTAAACCTTTCACGCTGCGGGCATTTCGGTTTTTAGAGTAAGAGCAATTCACCCAGTTTTTGCGACGGGGCTTTTCCGAAGCTCTGACTCTGCCCCAAGGACATGTTTCGTTACAAAACGAATCCATGCTACGGGGGGTTGCAGAACTGGAGTCAAGATTCCCCGGTGCCTATGTCTTTCGTTTCCCTGCCTAACCGCCTGACTGATTCCCGGTTTTCTCACACCGATGCTCGACCTGCCGCCCGCGATCGCATCCGCCAATTGGTCTGGAAGCTCGCGATCGCGACCCTCCTCCTGATGGCCGTTGGCAGCGCCACCCGTGTCATGAATGCGGGCCTCGCCTGCCCCGACTGGCCCCTCTGCTATGGCCAACTGGTGCCCCGTCAGCAAATGAACCTCCAAGTCTTCTTGGAATGGTTTCATCGGTTGGATGCGGCGCTCATTGGTCTTCTGTCTCTGTGGCTTGCGGCCCAGGCGTGGTGGTGTCGGCGCGATGTGCCCCGGTGGCTGCCGTGGGCCGCGACGGGGGCGCTGCTGTTGATTGTGGTGCAGGGCGGCCTGGGCGGTCTCACGGTGACCGAGCTGCTGCGCTTTGACATTGTGACCGCGCACCTTGGTACCGCGATGGCCTTTCTCATCACCCTATTGACCATTGGCATGTGCCTCATGCCCTACGACAGCGTGGGCACCGCCGGATCTTTGCCGATTTGGGGCAGCATCGCCGCCGGGTTGGTCTATGGCCAATGTTTGCTAGGGGCGCTGGTGGGGTCCCGCTGGGCTGCTCACCAATGTCTGGGCATGGCGCAGCTTTGCCAGGTGATGAATAGTCACTTGCTGGGGGTGGTGCCGCCCACCCTAGCCACCCTGCTGCTGGTGTTGCAGGTGTGGCGCACTCCGGCGCTCCATCCCCGGCTCAGAACCCTGGCCAATGGGGCAGGGGTGTTGCTGGCCTTCCAGATTTTGTTGGGTGTTGTGACCTTTCGGCTGCGGCTCCAGGTCGAGCCCCTCACGGTGACTCACCACACCCTGGGGGTGACGCTGTTGGCGGTGTTGGTGTGTTTCAGCGTGTTGGGATTTCGCGATCGCGCCACCGCTCCGCGCCCCATCCACCACGGCACCGCCGTGCGGTCCCCCATTGATGGCCTGCCCATGGCCTAGCCCGACGGCCCGGCGCGGACAATTCCCGCGCTGCATTTCCGGGCCGCGCCTGATTTTACGCCTTGATTTCCCTTGCCGACGACTCAAAAAGGATTGCCTGCATATGCAACCGTCAACCACCTGGCAGGATAAAGCTCGCCACCACGCCACCGTTTGGGACGTGTGTCGCAGCTACTGCCAGCTCACGAAGCCTCGCATTATTCCCCTGTTGTTGATTGAAACCGCTGCGAGCATGTGGGTCGCCGCCCAAGGTCACGTTGATCCTGTGATTTTGTTGGTGACGTTGCTCACGGGGACGCTGGCTGCGGCCTCGGCCCAGACGATCAACTGCATTTACGATCGCGATATTGACTACAACATGGAGCGAACGCGCCATCGGCCCATTCCCTCGGGCCGGGTTCAGCTTCGAGATGCCTTTCTCTTCGCGATCGCCCTGGGAGTAGGAGCCTTTGCGCTGCAAACCCTGGTCGTCAACCTGCTGAGTGCCGCCTTGGAAATGGTCGGACTGGCCCTCTATGTCGGCGTTTACACCCACTGGCTCAAGCGCTCTTCGCCCCAGAATATTGTGATCGGCGGTGCAGCGGGGGCGATTCCGCCCCTGGTGGGCTGGGCAGCGGTAACGGGGGAACTGAGCTGGGCGGCGTGGCTCTTTTTCGCGATCGTGTTTGTGTGGACGCCGCCCCACTTTTGGGCGCTGGCGCTGGTCATCCAAGACGACTATGCCAAGGTGGGCGTGCCGATGTTGCCCGTTGTGGTAGGCGATGAGTCCACTGCCCGTCACATTTGGGCCTACACGCTGCTGCTGGTGCCCGTCACGCTATTGATGACGGTGCCCCTCCACGCGACGGGGATGGTGTATCTCGCGATCGCGATCGGCCTCGGCATCCTCTTTTTGCAAAAGGCATGGACGCTGCTGCAAGCCCCCGCCGATCGCGACATTGCCAAGGGCGTCTTCAAATACTCGATTCTTTACATGATGGCCCTGTCGGCGGGGATGGTGCTCGATCGACTGCCCATCACCCACAGCGCCGTCAGCACCCTAGCCGACGCCATGACCACCCTCACCAGCGCGGTAGGCTTCGCGTTGTTCTAAGCCCGTTGGGCAGATTGGGGATCAGTGTAGTTGCTCCCATGAGTGACCTGGCGCTGCAACCCATTGCTCCCCGATGGGCGCTTTCCCCGTTGCCTAGGGCAGAGATTTTCGGAAAGTCTTGGATGATGGAGAAACGCTGTCCTAGAGCCCGTTGGATACGATCGCGCCACCGATTCCCACCGAGGGCTTCGGTAGAATAAGAAACGTAATCCAGCTAAGAAGCGGAGTAACGATGTCTGCGGCGGTTCTGATCGAAGGACTGAAGAAGCGATACGGCGCTGTCGAAGCCGTGAAGTCCGTGTCTCTCACGATTCAGCCGGGGGAAATTTTTGGGCTGCTGGGGCCAAATGGGGCCGGTAAAACAACCACCATCCGCTGTTTGTGCACCCTCTCGACCCCTGATGCGGGCAAGATTGAGGTGAATGGCATCTCTGTGATTGACAATCCCCGCGTGGCGCGGCAAAGCCTCGGCTACATTGCCCAGGAGGTGGCCCTAGACAAGGTGTTGACCGGGCGCGAACTGCTGCAACTCCAGGCGGCGCTGTATCATATGCCCGTGAGGGTGGCCCGCGATCGCATCGCCCAAATGATTGACCTCCTGGAACTCACAGACTGGGCCGATCAGAAAACGGGAACCTACTCCGGTGGCTTGAAAAAGCGCTTGGATCTGGCCCTGGGCCTGCTCCATCAGCCGGATGTGCTGGTGCTCGACGAGCCCACCGTTGGCCTTGATATTGAAACCCGCACAGCAGTATGGCAGTTTTTGCGACAGCTCCAGGCGGCGGGCACCACCATTCTGATTACTAGCCACTACCTCGAAGAAGTTGACGCCCTCGCCGATCGCGTCGCCATCATTGACCAAGGCGAGGTGATTGCCACCGGCACCCCCAGCGAACTGAAGGATAAAGTGGGGGGCGATCGCATCACCCTGCGCATTCGCGAATTTACCCCCGATGCTGAGGCCGACCAAGCCCGCGCCCTCCTGACCCAGCTCCCCTGCGTGCAGGAGGTGATCGTCAATAGCGCCCAGGGCAACTCCCTTAACCTTGTGGTGGAACCCCAGGCCGATGCCCTGATGACCGTGCAGCAAGCCCTTAAGGAGGCGGGGCTGCCCACCTTTGGCATCGCCCAGTCGCGCCCCAGCCTCGATGATGTGTACCTTGCCGCCACCGGGCGCACCCTACTGGATGCGGAAATTGCCGCCGCAGGCAATCGCGATCTCAAGGCCGAGCGCAAGCAGGCCATGAAGGGAGCGTAACGGCGGATGGGAAAGCGCTGCTTTCTGCGCCCCCGCCGATCCCCTGACCTCCGTCGATTCCTGAACTGCTGAAACTGCTGAGACGTTTTCGGAAGCTATGAGCACCACTATCACACCCCCCACTCCCCCGAAATCGACTGCGATCGAGAATGCTGAGCTGCGCGATTGGAAGGCCGCGATCGCTGCCGACGCCCAAACCCCGCCGCCAGGACTCTTCTCCAGCGCCTTTCTGCAAGAGACCGCTGCTATGACCCGCCGCCTTTTCATCCAGCTCCAGCGACGACCCACAACCTTGGCGGCTGGGGTCATTCAGCCCGTCATGTGGCTGCTGCTCTTTGGCGCACTCTTCCAAAATGTGCCCCAGGGCTTGTTTGGCGACAGTCAAAACTATGGCCAGTTCCTCGGCGCGGGGATCATTGTCTTCACAGCCTTTGGGGGTGCCCTTAACGCAGGGCTGCCGGTGATGTTCGATCGCGAGTTTGGCTTTCTCAACCGCTTTCTGGTCGCGCCCCTGGCGTCGCGATATTCCATCGTGATGGCTTCGGCGATCTTCATTGCCGCCATGAGCCTCGTGCAAACCGCCGCGATCGTGGGTCTCAGCGCCTTCCTTGGGGCAGGCTTGCCCGATGTGCTGGGTCTGGGCCTGTTGGTGTTGATCGTCTTAACCCTTGTCCTCGGTGTCACGGCCCTCAGCCTTGGCCTCGCCTTCAGCCTGCCGGGGCACATTGAGCTGATCGCCGTTATCTTTGTCACCAATCTGCCCCTGCTTTTTGCCAGCACCGCCCTCGTGCCCCTGGCGTTTATGCCCCCGTGGCTTCAAGTTGTGGCCAGCTTGAACCCCCTCAGCTACGCGATCGAGCCCATCCGCTATGTGTATCTGCATGGGGATTGGGGGCTGGGCAGTGTGGTCATGCAGGCTCCCTTTGGAGCGGTCACCCTGGGCGGTGCGATCGCGGTTTTGATCGGGTTCTGCGGCCTGTCCCTGGCACTTGTACACCCCCTCCTGCGTCGTCGAATTGCGTAACCCATCCCTGTTGCACGTCAGAAAGTCTCTGTTAGATTTGGAGCAACGGCACTCTTTTAACCCTGTGGTGTGTAGACACAAGGCAAAATCTATGACTGTTCGCAAACATTCCTTACTCTTGCCCCTCCTGGGTTCCCTCCTCGGGGCTGGTGCGCTCTCAATTGCTGCCCCCGCGATCGCCCAAGACGCGGGCAATATCGATCCGCTTGAAGGCTACGTCACCACCGACGAAGGCTACAATCCCTTTGGCAACTCCGGGAATCCCTTTGAACTGATTCATCGTGCCATCCTCGCCCCCTCCATCTCTGGCGAAGAGTTTCGGAACCAGCAAGGGCGACGCATCACCAGCGAGGCTGAAGCCTTTCGCCTGCGCCAGCAAGAGATCCTCCGTCAACAACAAGACGGTGCTGCCGCCGAGGAACCTGCAACAGCGGTAGAAGGCGATCTCCTCTAAGCGCCCTGCCCCCAGACTAGATACCAAAAGCCATCCGGCCTGAGTGGGTCGGGTGGCTTTTGCGGTTACCTCGCCAACATCCCCCTCCCCCGGCCCGTCATCCCTCCACTCATTCCGTCACCGTGGCAAAATCATTAGGTAAACTGATTGCCTGACACGAGACTTCTTTGCAATGACGGCAACCATCCCAACCCTCTCCAGCCAGTACGACCCGTCCATCACCGAAGACAAGTGGCAAGCGGCCTGGGAAGCTCGCCACGTTTTTAAGGCCGATCCAAATCATTCGGGAGAGCCCTTCTGCGTCGTCATTCCGCCGCCCAACGTCACGGGCAGCCTGCACATGGGCCACGCCTTCGAGAACGCCCTTATCGATACCCTTGTGCGTTATCAGCGAATGCAGGGCCGCAATACCCTGTGGCTACCGGGGACTGACCACGCCAGCATCGCCGTCCAAACCATTCTGGAGAAGGAACTCAAAGCCCAGGGCAAAACTCGTGAAGAAGTTGGGCGCGATGCGTTTCTGAAACGGGCCTGGGAGTGGAAAGAAGAATCCGGTGGCACAATTGTCGGTCAGCTTCGCAAGCTGGGTGTTTCTGTCGATTGGAGCCGCGAGCGCTTCACGATGGATGAGGGGCTGTCGCGGGCGGTGGCAACGGCCTTCAATCGTCTGTATGACGAGGGGCTGATCTATCGCGGCAACTATATGGTCAACTGGTGCCCTGAGAGCCAGTCGGCGGTGTCTGACCTAGAGGTAGAACCGACCGAGGTGGATGGGCATCTCTGGCATTTGCGCTATCCCCTCAGTGATGGTTCTGGGGCGCTGGAGGTTGCTACCACGCGCCCAGAAACAATGCTGGGCGATACGGCGGTGGCGGTGAATCCTCAGGACGATCGCTACACCCATTTGATTGGCAAAACCATCACTCTGCCGATTGTGGGGCGAGAAATTCCTATCATTGCCGATGATTTTGTGGATCGAGAATTTGGGACGGGGTGTGTCAAGGTGACGCCAGCCCATGATCCCAACGATTTTGCGATGGGGCAGCGTCATGATCTTCCCCTCATCACCGTCATGAACAAGGACGGCACGATGAACCATAATGCGGGGCCGTTTGAGGGCCTCGATCGCTTTGAGGCGCGCAAAATTGTGGTCGATCGCCTGCGGGATGATGGCTTCCTCGTCAAGGTGGAGGACTATCGCCACACGGTGCCCTACAGCGATCGCGGCAAGGTGCCCATCGAGCCCTTGCTCTCGACCCAGTGGTTCGTCAAAATTCGCCCCCTCGCCGACAATGCGCTGGATGCGTTGGACAATCACCAATCGCCGCGCTTTGTCCCTGAGCGTTGGACAAAGGTTTACCGCGACTGGTTGGTGAACCTGCGCGACTGGTGTATTTCGCGCCAGCTTTGGTGGGGGCACCAAATCCCGGCTTGGTATGCGGTGAGTGAAACCGATGGGCAAATTACCGATCACACCCCCTTTGTGGTGGCGATGGATGAGGCTGAAGCTCGGGCAAAGGCGATCGCGCAATTTGGCGAAGATGTGGTGCTGGAGCAAGATCCCGACGTACTCGACACCTGGTTTTCCTCGGGATTGTGGCCCTTCTCGACCCTGGGCTGGCCCGACGAAACCGCTCCCGACCTGCAAACCTATTACCCCACCACTACCCTCGTCACCGGGTTTGACATCATTTTCTTTTGGGTCGCTCGGATGACCATGATGGCCGGGCACTTCACCCAAACCATGCCCTTTGAAACCGTCTACATCCACGGGCTGGTGCGGGATGAAAATAACCAGAAAATGTCGAAGTCGAAGGGGAACGGCATTGATCCCCTGCTGTTGATCAATAAATACGGTACCGATGCGCTCCGCTACGCCCTGATTCGTGAGGTAATTGGGGCCGGGCAAGATATTCGCCTCGAGTACGATCGCAAAACTGACGAATCCGCCTCCGTTGAAGCTGCGCGTAACTTCACCAACAAGCTGTGGAACGCTTCCCGGTTTGTGATGATGAACCTCAGCGGTCAAACCCCGGCGCAGCTTGGCACCCCCGATCCCGCTGCGTTGGAGTTGGCCGATCGCTGGATTCTGTCGCGCTACCACGGCGTTGTGCAGCGGGTGAGCCAACACATTGATAAATACGGCTTTGGGGAAGCTGCTAAGGAACTCTATGACTTTATTTGGGGCGACTTTTGCGATTGGTACATTGAGCTGGTGAAGCCCCGGTTTCAGGCGGAGGGCGCGTCAAAGCGTGTTGCCCAGCAAACCCTGGCCCAAGTGCTGGATGGCATTTTGCGCCTTTTGCACCCCTTCATGCCCCACATTACCGAAGAGGTCTGGCATACCCTCAACCAGGTGGGTGAAGAGACATTTCTGTCGGTGCAGGCTTATCCAAAGGCCGATCCATCGGTGATTGATCCTCAACTAGAAGACGACTTTCAACTGGCGATCGGGACAATTCGCACCATTCGCAATCTTCGCGCCGAGGCCGGGATCAAGCCTGCTGTGCAGATCGAAACGATTCTGCAATCGGAGAACGCGGCTGAACGCGATATTCTCAGTGCCACTCAGGCGTATATCCAAGATCTCGGCAAGGTGGCAACGCTCACGATTCAGTCGGGTCAGGCGGCACAGCCGACTTCAGGGAGGCCCCCTGCACGGCCCGAGGCGATCGCGCCCCAAATCACCTCCCCAGCCGTTGCTCAAGATGGGACTGACGGCCTGAGTCTGACCGCAATTCAGGCCGAGGTGGTGGACTTTTGGGAAACCATGCGCCCCCTGCTGGAAGAACCCTTGACCTACATCAGCCGATTCTTTCAGGACGTGCAGCGACCGGGGTTCACGGTGCTGCTGCTGGTGGCGGTTTGGGTGACGCTCCACATTTTTGGGGCGCTGATCGGCGCGATTGAAACGGTTCCGTTGCTCGCCCCCACCCTGCGCCTGATTGGTCTGGGGTATACCCTGTGGTTTGCCCGCCAAAACCTGCTGACTGCAGAACAGCGTCGGCAAACTTGGGCGATCGCTGATCGCTGGCGACGCGAAATTGTCGGCTCCTCCCAAGCGTGGTTTAAGGCGCGGGCTGCGGCTCGCGGTGGGGGGGCGGTGGCGATGCCCGCGCCCTCTGAGCAAAGTCCGACGGTGGCGGCGTCTCCCTCGGACGCGATCGCCCCGGCGACCCCGCCGCCCCCAGCACCCGCCCCCAAAATGTTTGCGGGCGTGGTGGGCACCGTCCAGGTTCTCATTCCCCTGACAGGCATTGTGGATATTGACGCCCTACGGGCCAAAATTGAGAAGGATCTCGACAAAATTGATAGTGAGATCACGGCGCTCTCCGGGCGGCTGAGTAATCCGGGTTTTGTGGCCAAAGCGCCGGAAGATGTGGTGCAAGGAGCCCGCGATGCCCTTGCCGAGGCAGAAACCCAAGCCGAAATCCTCCGGGCACGGCTTAAAATGCTGTAGCGATTGGGAGATGGTTGGGACAGCCGAATTCTCGTCACGGGAGTCTGCCTTGGGTTGATGGCAGATAATGGGCTTCACCCCAGTTTTCTACGATGAAATTCAGCATTCTCATCACCACCTACAACCGGGTTAACCTGCTCCGACGGGCGGTGGAGTCGGCGCTGGGGCAAACCGTGCCCTGCGAGGTGATCGTGGTGGATAATGCGTCAACGGACGACACCCAAGCGTATGTGGCAAGCCTAGGCGATCGCGTTGTTTATCATCGCAACGCTACGAATACCAACCACTCTGGGGCGGTAAATGCCGGAGCCAGCCTTGCCACGGGCGACTGGATCAAGCTCGTAGATGATGATGATTACCTAGCAGATACCTGCATTGAGGCCATGACCCACGCGATCGCCCAGCGCCCCCAGGCGGTGATCTGTTCGTGTCTGGCGATTCAGGTAGATGGCCAGGGGAGTCCCCTCAGCCGCACCCCACCCCGTGGCCCCAGCGAACTCTTCTACGTACCCCAGGCGGCGATTCACTACGGCATGTTGATCGAGCAGGTGCCCTTTGGTACACCGATTCAGGTGGCGGTGCGGCGCGATGCCTTTCTCCAGTCGGGCTGCTGGGATCTATCGATGACCAGTTGCGACGATATTGATTCTTGGGTGCGGGTCACGGAGCACGGAGATGCCCTGTTCTTGGATCGCTACCTGGCCTATCGCACCATGTGGCCCGGCGGCTATGACCAAAAAATTGCCCTGCTCCGCCGCCGCGACACCAATGCGCTGATTAAGCAGCGCATCTACGAGCGCATTTCCGCCGCGTATCGCGATCGCGTCCCCACCCTGGATGTGGTCAACGACTACCTTAGCTTGCACTGGGGGCTGGTTGCGCTCAAACAGCGACGACTAGGCGCGGCCTATGCGTTGGGGTTTCCCGCTGTGCTGTCGCCAGCGGCGTGGCGGTTGTTCTGTCTGGCGCGATCGCGCCAGACGACCCTGGTTCCCAAAATTCCACTGGCTTAATGTCGCTGGGAGCCTCCCCTAAGCATCGGGATCTACCGCGATCGCCGTCACATCAATGGTCTGGCCCGCCTCTGCCTCCGGCTCAGCCGTGCTGGCAGCTTCTTCTTGAGCCGAAAATCGCTGGCTGAGCCACTGGCTGGCCGCTGTCGCCATCAAAATCAGCAGCGCCACATCATCAATCTGGCCGAGCAGCGGCAGCAGATCTGGCGACAGGTCAATGGGGCTAATCAGGTACGCCAAGGACGCGACCAGCACCCACACGCCATAGCGCGGGTGTAAGAGCAGCCGCCGATAGCCGTCAAAAACAATGCGTGAAATCCAATTCATGTCTACTCGTCACCGCTTGCGACTCAACCCGGTCTGAATCCTGAAGCCCCCATCGCGATCTCACCCGCGAACCCTTTCGCTAGCCAAAGGAATCGTGCTTCTTCACCGCCGCACGGATTTCCCGGGTGCAGGCCATCCCAGCCGGAAAGGTTACCAAATCTCCAGCGCCCATCACCACAGGCTCGCCGCCCTCGGGCGTGACCACCACGTCCCCGGTGAGGAAGTAGCAGGTTTCTGCGTCGTCGTAGACCCACGGAAAGGTCGAGGCTCCCTTCGTCCAGATCGGCCACTCAAAGATGCCCAGTGCTGCCACGCGATCGCGCGAAGGCTGGCGTTCCACCTGAATTTGGGCCGTGGATGCAGAACTCACTGGCCGTTTCCTCCCGTCCAATAAATCTGTTCCCTAGGGTAACAGAGGTTCCCAGCCAATGCAGATGCCGCCCATCCGTCCTTAACGACGCCCTTCCCTCGGGACAGTCCACCACGCCAGCGCATAGGGCTGGGCGAGGTCATCGGTCACCTGCTGGCGATAGACCACCCGCAGCTTATAGCGCCCGGTTGTAGGAACGCGGAAAAATAGGTGTTCTACGCTGTCTACCTCGCTGACGGACGACCACACACTCTGAGAAAGCTCGTCATCCTCCACTCGCATGAGATAGAGATCCAGGTTGTTCAGCCCGCGATCCTCAAAGGACTCGCCAATGTCAAACAGCCCGTTATTGTTGTCATCCTGCAGCACCACTCTCCGATCCCAAGCCAGCGTCGCCGACAGGTAGCTGCCTCCCTGCAACGGAGCCTCGAACACATAATCGTGACTGAGGGTGGCTGCTGCTGTGCGGGGCAAATCTTCGGGCGGAGCGGGCGAGGCCAGGGTGGCATAGCTCCAACCAATGCCGGGGATCGGCGCATCCGGCGACCATGCGCCGCCGTTGAACTGCAAAAAGGCGCGATAGGCGTTGAGGTGTCCGGTGCCCAACTCAGCGTGGAGTGGAATCTGGGGATTGCGATAGGCGTCCGAATCTAGCCAAGTGCGGTTTTGTTGGTCATAGAGGGTACGGCTCATGCCCAACAGTCGGCCATCCCCAGTGTCCACAATTTTGTCGGCGGCGTTGAGCAACACGGCCTTCATCACCATCGGCTTGCGAGCATCCAGGTTCCAGTTGGGCAAGTCTTGTCGAATTTGGCGATCGCCCCATTCCTGCAACAATGCCACCGTCGCCGCCACATGGGGAGCGGCAAAACTGGTGCCACTGACTCGCCGCACCGTCCCATCGGGGTTGAACACCTCGATCCGGCTGCCCGGAGCCACCAGATTGATAGATCGACGGGGGCCGACATTCGTTTCTGGCGCAGTGGTCTGACCAGGGCGAGGCTGGGGCTCACTCCCCAAGTTGGAGAAATCCACCTTCGTGAAAACGCCATCCACCTCGCGGGAATAGGCGACATTAATGCCATTAAAGTTGTCCGTGGGGATGGGAATGCCGCCACGTCCCTGGTTGCCCGCAATCACATACAGGACATCATGGACGCGGTTAGACCAGTCGATGCACTGGGTCAGCAGGGCGTTGCCATCCAAGACTGCATTTTCGCGGGGATCACGGCTCAGGGACTCCCCAAAACTGTAGTTAATAGCGCGCACGTCGCCGCCATTGCTCAGCGCCACCTGCTGCGAGGCAAAGCATTCTTCTGGCTGTCCGCTGCGCCCCCGAATCGGCCCAACCGCCGCAGAATAGAGCACCGCATTGGGCGCAACCCCAACCCGCAGCTTATCTTGACTGACCATGACGCTAGCGACATTGGCGGCGTGGCTGTCCACATGCTGATTGGGGCGGGAGTTTTGGTCAAGATAGTAGGTGCGTCCGACGGTGACGGGCGTGTCTGCGGGGGCAACTTTGTCGATGCCAAACTGGCTAGGGCGACCAATTTCGACCTGCCCGATCGCGATTTTATAGCCCGTTAAATCGTAGGGTGGGGCGTGCAGCCGTTGAGCATCAATGCCGCCCGCCCCGACGGAAGCGGTGAGGGCACCGCTTGGCCCTGCGATCGCCAATCCCCCACCCAGGCCCAAACAAAGACTGAGCCCAATATTTCGACGCCACCCAGCGCGGCGCTTGCGCAATGTACAACGACCCAAAACACCCAATCTCCAATGCGGTGGTTCAAAACTTTTGCCAAAGGTCGTGGAGGAAGCCATCCGGTGCGGCATGTGGCCCGAAAGGCCCGTTTGGATAAACATGCGATCCCGCAGTTGGTAAGGTCTTCAGCCCCTATCCCTCATGTTTCAGATTGTACTGAAAGACCAAAGTAGCCTGACGGTGATGCCGGGGCAACTCTTCATTTAGAAAATCAATTTGCGTTTCCGCAACTGCCGCAATCGCCCACCAGCGAGAACCCATGAATTCTTAACAGATGGGTAGGCTTTTCTTGGGGGAGATGGCGATCGCAAAACTCTGGAAATGCCCAAGCTCCAAGCCAATCCCGAATTTCATTCAAGCCTATCGCATCCCCCTGCAAACAACAGTCAAACGCTGACATATCGGAGAATCCTGAAGATTTTGTTACGATAGATACCTAAGAGACTTTTTTCTAGGAGAACCCGTCTGCCATGACTCAGACCTCGTCCAAGAAACCGATTGTCGTTTCACCTTCCATTTTGTCTGCTGACTTTAGTCGGTTGGGCGAAGAAGTCCGGGCAGTGGATGAAGCCGGGGCCGATTGGATTCACGTCGATGTGATGGATGGTCGGTTTGTTCCTAACATCACCATTGGCCCGCTGATCGTGGACGCCCTGCGCCCGGTCACTCAAAAACCCCTCGACGTTCACCTGATGATCGTTGAACCCGAGAAGTACGTGGCGGACTTTGCTAAGGCTGGCGCAGACATCATCACCGTCCACGCTGAGCACAATGCTTCCCCGCACCTGCACCGCACCCTGGGCCAAATTCGCGAACTGGGTAAGCAGGCGGGCGTGGTGCTCAATCCCTCCACCCCGTTGGAACTGCTAGAGTATGTGCTTGACCTCTGTGATCTGGTGCTGATCATGAGCGTCAACCCCGGCTTTGGTGGCCAGAAGTTTATCCCCGGTGTGGTGCCCAAGATCCGCAAGCTGCGCAAAATGTGTGACGAGCGTGGCCTGGATCCGTGGATTGAGGTGGATGGCGGCCTGAAGCCCGATAATGCTTGGCAGGTGATTGAAGCGGGCGCGAATGCGATCGTTGCTGGGTCTGCGGTATTTAAGGCTCCCAGCTATGCTGCCGCGATTGAAGGGATTCGCAACAGCAAGCGCCCCACCCCTGAACTGGCTACGGTCTAGACGATCAGCGCGATCGCGCTCTACGGTGTCTCTTTATCCCTGCCGGTGACTTAATTTGAGCGCCAAGCTTTGGTCTGAGCGCTCCCCAAACGCCGCTGGAATCCGTCTGTTTTGACAGGATTTCGGCGGTTTTGCATAGGTCGGCAATTGTGAGCAGTGTGCCGCCATCCTATCTTCCACGCCCGATTCGACCCACCCTAACCCCTGAACCCTGCTGCCTGAATCTCCCTCTCCATCTCCCCATCTCCCCATTCCCCTTCACACCCCATCCCCTCACATCCCGCTCACTCCGGCTGAGCAGTGCTGTTTTGCACCAGGATGATGGTGCGGGTGAAAGCGTCGGAGACAGCGAGGGGAATGTTGCCGTTGAGGACGTGGCTAAACAGGCTTTCGCGGCTGGTGCCCATGATGATCACGTCGCTGTGGTAGCGATCGGCGAGGCGAACGATCGCGGTGGCAATGTGGGGTGAGGTCATCAGGTGGCTTTTGATCCTAGTGCCCAGTTGCGCCGTCAGGGTTTGGCTAATTTCGGTGAGGCGGTCTTGCACTTCGGGGCGATCGCGATCGGTGGGTGCGATCGCACAAAGATGCACCATTGGCTCTGGGCTGAGGCGCAGCAGGGCGGGCAGCAAAGTCATCGCTAGTTGCGAATTGGGGCCACCCGCCGTGGGCACCAGCCACCGATTGAGCGCCATACTCTCTCCTGGACGGACGATGACAACGGGGCAGGGTGCCTGGCGCAGCAGCGTGTCGGCAATGGAGCCAAGAACTCGTCCCGGTGTGGTGGTGCGCCGTCGCCACCCCATCAACAGCAGGTCGATGTGGCGCGCTTTGATGACCGAGAGCAGCGCTGGGGCAACATCGTGGGCGACGCGGATTTGGGTATGCAGCGGTACGTCTAGGCGGCGGGCCTGGTGTTCGGCTTCCTTGAGCAGGCGTTTGCCCGCCGTGAGGTCAACGGTGACTTCATCGGGGTTGAGGCTACGCGATACGGTGATGATGTGGACACATTCCAGCTCGTAGTGACGATCTTGGGCGATCGCGATCGCAATTTTAATCAACAGTGGGGCCGTTTCTGGATCGCAGAGGGGCACCAACATGCGGCCTCGGCCTCGGGCGGGCGATCGCTGGCAATAGACGCCATAGGACGAGGAGGCCGAGGGGCCAGCCTCCGACAACTGCCCGCTAATCTTCTCGGACTCTGCCCGAATAATGTCGGCTCGGGTAATGATCCCCACCAGCTTGCTGCCCTCAATCACCGGCAGGCGGCTAATTTTGTAGCGGTTTAACAGGTACAATACCTGGGGCAACGACGCATCGGGGCTGACGGTGACGGGATCAGGCGTCATGATGTCCGCCAGGGTAAGGCGGGAGTTGGGCGTAGACGCGGTATTGGCCAGATCTGTCTGGGTGACAATGCCGACTAGACGCCCTGCTTCCAAAACTGGAAACCCGCGATGGTGCGATTGCGAAAAGGCTTCTAGGGCTTCTGTCACCGCCATATTGGCGGATAATGTCTCGACGCGACGCTGCATCAGATCCGCCGCGATGAGATCGGCCCAGGGATTCACCTCCGACGGCGTGGGGATGAGGTGAATGTTTTGCAGCGTCAGCAGGCGCGTGTAGAGCGATCCCGCCGAAAGTTTATCGCTGATAAGGTAGGCAATGCCCGAGCCAATCATCAACGGCAGCACAAGATTGAAGTTGGCGGTCATCTCAAATACGATGACGATCGCGGTAATCGGCACCCGCGTCACGGCGCTAAAAAATGCGCCCATGCCAGTCAGAGCATAGGTGGTGGTGTTGGCGCTGTCGAGGGTGCCGACTGGAAACCCCACCCAGCCAAAGGTTGCCTGGGCCAAAAAGCTGACCAAGCAGCCAAGGGCTGATCCCAACACCAATGCTGGGGCAAAAATGCCGCCCGGCGCGCCGGAGCCATAGGCCAGTAGAGTCAGCACAAACTTGGACACAAAGGCGATCGCGATCACCTGCCAGCCCGCTGCCCCCGTCACCAAAAATTCCTGAAGCCCGGTGTTGTCTTGGGCAGCGATCGCCAGCCCCGCCCCGACGATCCCCGTCAGACTGCCCGCCACGCCTACCCGCATCGGTAGCGTCCAATGCTTGAAGCGTCGAAACAGCCGCAGGCTCGCGAATAGCCCATTGCTAAAGCTACCGCCCAAAATTCCCGCCAGGATTCCTAGCAGCACCATAAAGGGCAAATCCTGCACCGATAGTCCGGTTTGCAATAGCCCCACTGCACTGAGGTTGAGCCCCTGACCGCCCAGCAGCCGCGACACCACCGCCCCCACAAAGGACGCCAAAATCGCGGTACCCAGGGTCAAGCCCGAGAAGTCTTGGAGCAGCTCCTCCACCACGAACAACACACCGGAAATGGGCGCATTGAAACCCGCCGCCAGGCCCGCCGCCGCCCCCGCCGCAATCAACTGGCGGCGATATTCGGGCGAAGTCGGCACCCAGCGGCTGAGCTGGGCGGCGAGGGCTGCCCCAATTTGTACCGTTGGCCCCTGCCGCCCGAGGGAAAGGCCCGACCCTAGCGCCAAAATAGTGCCCGTAAGCTTGACGATCGCCACCCGCAGGTTTAGCGCAATATCCACATAGCTCAGCACCGCCTTGACTTGAGGAATGCCGCTACCAGAGGCTTCTGGAGCGGCCTGCTCAATCAGCCAGCCGGTGAGTGCGCCCCCCACGACCCCAATCAATGGCAGCCACAGCCATGGGGGTTGGGCCGCGTTGAGTCGCCAGTCAGCCAGCCCCTCAGCGCTTTGCTTGAGCGCCACTGCCGCCAGCCCTGACACCAACCCAATGATGCAGGCTTCGGCGATCGCGACTCGTTTTTCTCCCAAGAATTTGTGAAAGCGCCAAAAGCGCACAATGATGTCCTGACTCAGCGATGATAGGCGCGGATCCGATCCTCGTCCCGCGATCCTGCCTTGAACTATTGTCTAGTGTTGCGCGATCGAGGTTCCAGTCCAAACGCCATTCGATCCTCAATCTTTAAGCGGCGGTGCTGATTTCCAGGATGAATCACCCTCATCCTAAACCCTTCTTCCTCGGGAGAAGGACTTAAAAGGCAGCTTCCCTCTGCCCTCGGGCTACCGTACATACATAATATCAAGTCCGGTTGCTTACCCATAAATAGAATTCCTGGATCTTTACAGAGTTGGCATCGTTATTGCGGGTGATTAGCAGGACTTCATATAACTCCTGAAATCCTTGTGGACAGGGCTTGCCCCTCATCCCCCAACCCCTTCTCCCTTCCTGGGAGAAGGGGGGCCGGAAAGCCTTGTCCGGCCTCCCCCTCTCCCAAAAATGGGCGAGGGATTGAGGGGGTGAGGGATAAAGATGTGTATACACAGCAGGCCCTCGGGAGAGGGAAGAGGGAGAGGGGCTCGGGAGCGTTCATTCCCAGATGCAGCCCCGCCCTTTAAGCCACCCGTCAGGATGCCGTCGCGATCGCGCCGTGGGCGCTCTGAAACTCTGGCGACAAAATTGCCATGCCCGTTTGCACCGCAGGCCGCGCCCGCAGCGTTTCGACCCAGCGCTTCACTTCAGGAAAGGGGGCGATGTCAAAGTCCATATGGGCTGTGAGGGCTGCCGCCACCCAGGGATAGATGGCGATATCGGCAATGGAATAGTCGCCCGCAATGAAGGGCGATCGTGCCAACTGATATTCCAACACCCCAAAGAGACGGTGAACTTCCTTTTCATAGCGGGTGATGGCATAGGGCACTTTTTCGGGGGCATAGTTACGAAAATGGCTCAACTGCCCAAACATTGGCCCCACACTGCCCATCTGAAACATCAGCCACGAGAGCACAGACATCCGCTCTGCTAGGGTGGTAGGCAACAAACGGCCCGCTTTCTCCGCGAGATAGATGAGAATGGCCCCCGATTCAAACACCGTGAGATCCGTCTCGCGATCGCGCAACACCGGAATTTTGCTGTTGGGGTTCATCGCCACAAAATCCGGCTCAAACTGTTCGTTCTTCCGAATATCCACCGAGTAAATCGTGTACGGCAGGCCCAACTCTTCGAGCAAAATCGCGGGCTTGCGGCCATTGGGCGTGGGAAACGTGTAGAGATCAATCATCGGTGAAGACTACCCAAAAACATCACACAACCGTGCGTCAGCATTCCGTCGCTAACGCGAATCCCCTTCAAAGATACAGCGCCTACCCTAAAACCACCTTAAGAACTCTTACCTTCTAGGATGCGCTGTTGACCCACCCTAGCCATGCGCCTTCAACAGCGCCGCAATCTTTTTGCGCACCATGATCCCCGGCTTGTCTGTCAGCATGTGCTGTTCGTCGTTGAGGGTAAGCGGCACATCGTAGTCCGTCGATTCTTAGGATGCGCTTATCTTCGAGGGTGACCTGGCGATCGAAGGCGATGACTTCAGCGCTGGGGGTGTCGGCCTCGGTGTCATTGCGAACACAGAACTGCACCATTTGGGACGTGCGATCGTCAATGGGCGTCATGGTGTTGACGATGATGTGCTCTAACCCATTGGGATAGGTGATCTTCAGTTTGACGGTAAAGGGTATAAACCACTCCATGGCCAGGGTGCGCATGGTCTGGGCTGACTCCATCTTCAAATTCTTTTGCTGGAGTTCGGGGTTGACGACGCCGAGCAAGCCATAGACGTGCAGGCCCGTTTCCGTTTCGGTGATGTCGAGGGCGTCAGGGACGGGATGATCTTCGCTGCCAAAGGTGGTGGTGTGGACAAAGGTGGGATGGGCCAAATCCATTTCGTTTTCCATGACGCGCAGGCCCGCGCAGCGCCAGGTTTCGTAGAACTCGGGGATGATGCGATAGTCGTCGCTGAGGACTTCGGGGATGGGGGGAATATCGGCGATCGCGTCCCCTAGGCAGACCCAGGCATAGCCATACTGGGCTTTGCAGGCATAGCTTTCAACGCGGTAGTTAGCGGGGATGGGATCGCCCTCGGGCAGTTGGGGCACGCGCACACAGGCTCCGCCGCCGCCAAACTCCCAGCCGTGGTAGGGGCAGGCGATGCGCCCTTTTTTGACTTGCCCGAGGGAGAGTTGAGCGGTGCGATGGCAGCAGCGATCGCGCACCGCTGCCGGAGCCCCGTCCTCATCTAGCGAGAGCACTGCACTAGCGGTTGACCTAAGAGCGTGAACCCCTGAGGGCCATCGCTCAGGTGGGCCAGGGGCATCACCGGATACCAAAACCGTTTGAAGACAGTGTGTTGTGTCACGATCATGGCAAGTTCTCTCTAGGAAACGGGGCAGGACGAAAGCGGAGAGATGGGAGTGGAATTCAAAGTTCAAAATTTTTTGAAGGATGATGGGGATGGCATGGGGCGATCGCGGTTGGGCTGGGCTAGCTGCCGCGATAGGTGCTGTATGACCAGGGTGAGGCCAGCAGCGGGACGTGGTAATGGCCGCGATCGCCCAAATTGACGCGAATTGGTACCTGATCGAGGAATGGCGGGCTCGGCAGGTCGGGGATGTGGCGCTGGAGATAGTCGCCCAAGTGAAAGACCAGTTCATAGCCGCCGGGGAGAAAGGTATCCTCGGCGAGGAGGGGGGCGTCGGTGCGGCCATCGGCATTGGTGCGCACGGTTTTGAGCAACACGCGATCGCCCGTCGCCTCTATCCGCCAGAGGTCAATCACGAGGTCTGCGGCGGGGCAGCCCCGGGCCGTATCGAGGACGGGGGTGGTAAGTTTTCCCGTCATTCCGTCTTCCTTGTCAACCGCAACGCACTTGCAGCCCAGGTGAATTTCTCCCGGAAACCCATCGCGCAACATGCCCTGCAAGTCGGCCCGCGCCACGGGATAGGGCCGCTGTCCGACGGTGTGGATCAGCGGCAGCAGGTCGATGTCGTTCAGCAGTTCTCCCTTTTTGCTGAGGTACTGCATCTGGTTCATCTGGCCGCCGATTTGGGCAATTTTGTCGCCTAGGCCCAGGAAGTTCAGCACCTTGACGCCGTTTGACCACAGCGAAATTCCGGCTCTTACGGGCCACAGGTCGGTGACGCGCTCGTAGAGGGTGACGGTGTAGCCCGCTTGGTCAGGGCGATGTCTGTGGTGAGGCCGCCGATGCCCGCCCCCACGATGATGACTTTCAGATCGTTCATGGCCGATGTTGCGCTGCCTCTGTAGGCTAACGAAACTGCGATCGCCCAAGCAGTAGGGTGGCGCACAGTTTTTCAGCCAACGTTGCGATCGCGAGTGGTGCGCGCAATTGATCGGATTTTTTAGATGGCTAAACGTGCTGCCAACTAACTATTTTGATGTCATAACGACCTGGAAATAGTTGCATAAGATAAAACTTTTGAGTTGATAAAGGCAAACTGGTGCGGCGATGGGAGACTTTTTGCAGGCAATACAAGACACGCCAGTCCCTACTGTTCTGATAGCTTCTGATAGCTTCTGATAGCTGTAGCGCTGTTTATTCTCGTTTTGGGATTCGTCACAAAAATTGGCGGGACAATAGAAGTATCACCAGAGCAAAAAAAGTTGGCCATCCCGGTTGGGCTATTTATTCTTTGTATTGGTTTACAGCGTTTTTGAAGCCAGTGAGGTGCAAAAACAGCCACGTAACCATTGACATCCGGGGATGAAGCGCACCTCACCAAGCAAGGAAACGCTGTAGTTCTTCACTTAAGTTCTGGATCATCGGTTACACCTACCCAGGTACCGACGCCTGCCCAAGCGCCAGCTCCGACTCAAACGCCACTCACCTCGACTCAGGTAATCGATGAATCTCACCCCCCTCCAGGGATAGACAAGCAAATATGGGAGCAATGCCGATCTGTTCAAGAGATTCTTCCAGCCAAAGAAACTGGGCCAAATGCTTCTGGCAAACAAAGAAATGCTGAAGACTTAGTCCGTATCCCACCGAGCGATCAAAGTAGCATGTGGGTTGATTTTGATTGCCCTGGTATCCCAGGAATCTATGACTGGTGAGCCAATCTTCTCATCTAAACCAAACGCCTTAAAGTGAGGGTGATCAATTGCCTTTGTAGGGCCAGGATTGAAGCATGAAACTCAGAAGCGAAAAGTTTTTGTGTGCCTAACTTCAGTTGATGTCTGGATTGAACGACTTGCAAAGTCAAGGCTTTGTGGGGTGATTTGAGTTGGGCACTATAGCGACATGATTGATGATGAGGCACTGGTCTCTTAAAGTTGGAGCCTTGATTTTCCGTTGCCTGAGATCCTTGAACATCAAGACTTCCAGAAATTGCCCTGCTTCAGCAAGCCAGTGCCGATGATCATGCATCGGTCATCTGCCCCCGCTGATTTTGGTCGATATCCGTTATCCGCGTGGGGCTATTCTCCGGTTTCGGTGCTGTCGCGTTGCTGAAACGCCTGCAATCGGGCTAGGGCTTCGGCAAAAAAGTCGGCGGGCACTGCACCGGGGATCAGCAAATCTCCTATCAAAAAGGTGGGGGTGCTATTGAGCTGGAGTTCGGCGGCGAGGGCGAGGTCACGGGCGATCGCGGCTTGGGCGTCGGTGCTAGCGCGATCGCGGTTGAACTGCTCCACATCAAGCCCCAAGGTGTCTGCTAGTTCGACGTAGAGATCCTCACCCAGGCGATCTTGGTTGGCAAATAGCGCATCGTGGTAGGCCCAAAACTCGCCCTGCTGTTGCGCCGCCCAAGAGGCTAGGGCAGCGGGCACTGCTTCGGGGTGAATTTGCATTAGTGGCAGGTGCTTGTAGACGAACAGCACATCGGCTTCATTGCCGTCTACAAAGGATTTCACCTCTGGCACCGCCCGCGCACAAAACGAGCATTGAAAGTCCGAAAATTCCATCAACACCACTGAAGCGTCGGGGTTGCCGCGGGTAGGAGAACCGCCAATCAGTACCTCCCGATCCAAGTCTTGCAGCACCGCACTCACTTGCTGTTGCCGAGCCCGCAAGTCATCCGCCAGCGCAGCCGGGGCGGGGGCTTCGCTGGTGGGGGTGTTTGCGGTGGGTGGCTCGGCGGGGGGCTCAGGCTCGGGTGCGGAGGAATTGCCCACAACCACGACGATCGCCGCGACAAGAAGCACCGCGATCGCGCCAACACCCCCCGCGGCCCACCGCAGCGGCCATTGACGCGAGGTTGGACGCGAGGTTTGCTGTTCTGAGGAATCCGCCATGCCCGTTACACTCCGTTACCATACCCTTGCGATGATAGGTCACATCCTGGTCGGGCAACCTGAGAATCTGATGAGTAGACGATGCTCGGGGTGCGATCGCCACGGTTCGGAATGTGTGAGGATATATCGAACTTCAAACAGAACGGCCAACCCGTCCCCATCGCTGGTCTTGAGCGGATAAGATAACCCTTTGCCCCTGTCCTTCTACCGACCTAAAGGGGATGTGCATGGTGCACTGACCGTAGGTTCACGTGCATTTGGCGATGATGGGTTTGAGGAATGGATCGCGCCCAGTCTGTGGATAACCGTGGAACGGCAGCATTCTGACCCTTCTCGCCAAGATCGTTGCGGGTGTCCGGTGTCGGTTTCCGTTGGGCGAAGACTGCCCGATATATTCCGACAAGGCCGCCTTCCCAATGCTCCATACGTTGCCCTATCAGATCGCCTTTCGTCTCCAGCAGCGATCGTCGGTCATTGCTGAACATTTTGATCTGGTAACGGTGCTGTTTGCCGACTTGGTGGGCTTTACCCAGGCTTCGGCGGGGATGTCGCCGGAAATGTTGGTGGAGTTGCTCAACAGCATTTTTTCGCGATTTGATATCTTCGTCGATCGCTATGGCGTTGAGAAAATCAAAACCGTGGGGGATGAGTACATGGTGGCGGGCGGGCTGCCCAACCCTGAGCCTGATCATGTGTTGCGGATGGCGCGGCTGGCGATCGCCATGCAAGAAGCGATTTCAACCTTCACCATTCCCGACGGCAAACCCCTGACCCTGCGCATCGGCATGAATACGGGGCCAATGGTGGCAGGCGTCATCGGCACCAAAAAGCTTGCCTATGACCTTTGGGGCAACACGGTAAACGTCGCCAGCCGGATGGAAACTGCGGGCCTGCCGGGACGCATTCAAGTCACGGAAGCGACTTACAAACGCCTGCGATCGCACTTCGTCCTCGAACCCCGGGGCGAAATTGAGGTGAAAGGCAAAGGGCCGATGATGACCTACTGGCTCTTCCACGAACGTTAGGCGCGATCGCGGCTTGTTCTCAGCATTCTGCCTCAGCATTCTGCTGGGCCAACAGAACAGGGCGAGAATGGCGCAAAGCAAGCCGCGCGATCGCCGAGCCGAATCGGGCCATCATCTCCTCAAGCCTCATAGGACGATTGGGGATAAGCAAGATCGATAATCTGATATTGGTTACGCCCTAAAAGCTTGGCGCGATAGAGCTGCTGGTCGGCAGCGGCGATGAGTTTTTCAGGTTCGGTATGCAATGGCGGCACAATCACCGCAATGCCAATGCTGAGCGTAATCACCGGGCTCACTTGGGATGCTGGGTGCGGAATTCCAAGCTCGGCCAGCGATTGTTGAATTCGGGCGGCAACCTTTAGCGCTCCAAAACAGTCTGTCGCGGGCAGCACAATCGCAAACTCCTCGCCGCCATAGCGAGCTACCACATCCGTCGTCCGCTTCACGGCCTGACAGATGCACTGCGCCACCTGCTGGAGGCACTCATCTCCAGCTTGGTGGCCTTTCGCATCGTTGTAGTGTTTGAAGTAGTCGATGTCGCATAGCATCAAGGCCAGCGGGCTGTTGAGCTGCCCCATGTCTGACCATTCGCGTTGAAGACAGGCATCAAAGTGGCGACGGTTGGCCAGTTGGGTTAACTCGTCGGTAATCGCGAGTTGGCGGAGTTGGGCATTGGCCGATCGCAGGGCAGATTCTGTGGTTTTGAGCTGGGTAATGTCCGTGGCAGTGCCGATGATTTGAGATCCGACTCCGGTTTGAGAATGGAACATGGCTTCGCGGACAAGTAGCCAGCGCCAGCTTTGGGTATAGGCCATGACGCGATATTCCAGCTCTAAGACCTCTGGAGTGGCCACCTGCATCCAGTGTTGTCGCTGGCGAGCGATGGCGTTGCGATCGTCGGGGTGGGTCAGGTCATTTAAAAATGGGCCATCCCATGCCATCACATCCTCCAGCGCATAGCCCAGCAGGTCTTGAATCTGGCGATTGGCATAGATGACTCGGTTTTCGCGTTGGTCGTAGATGTAGATGATGCAGGTGCTGGCGTTAGCAATGCCTTGAATGAAGTGTTGGCTTTCTTGCCAGGCGATCGCGGCTTGTTCTGACTCAGCCTGAAGTTGCCGCAAGAGCTGATTTTGTCGATGGATTTGGGTGGTGAGCTGGCGATTGAGGTGGTAAGCGTGGATATGGCCCACGGTGTGAATCAAGGATTGCCCAATAAAGCGGCGGGTGATGTCGTCGTGGGTGGGAGGTGCGGCAAATTCGCAACACAGAAAGCCCGTGATTTGCCCTTCGCGATAGAGGGCAACGAGGCGGAGCAATCGCGCTGAGGTCGTCAAAGTCCTCAGGGTGGCGAGTGTTTCGGGCAAGGTTGAGGGCGCAATATCTGCGATCGCATCGCCCGCGTGCTCAAAAAACTGACTCACCGCCGCGAGCGCCAGTGAAATCTGGGCGGCGATGGCGTCTCCGCCCACGGTGACAACTGGCACAACGTCTGCCGTGGGATGATGGCCCCCCTGCCACCAAATGTGGAGGCGATCGCCCTGCCAAACCTGTTGCGCAGCTTCAGCAACTTGTCGGAGGGCCGCTTCCCACGATAGATGAGGCCATGGTGCCCCCTGCCAAAGGCTGAGCCAGGGGGTGAAGTCCACGCTGCCTACGGGCGAACACAGGCTGAGGGCTTGGGGAGGTGCGTCAGAGGGTTGCTCCAAGGTTTTTAGGGTAAAAGGGTAGCCTAAAACGCGACAGCACCCGAAGGGTGGGATGGCTGCGTAAGGTGAGATGTCGGGGGGCGGGGGCGGTGTCAGGGCTCAGCGATCGCGTCCATTGAGAACGGACAAATCGCGAAAGCATGACGATTGGGGACTGGGGAATACCCAGGAAGGTTCCTGAACTGTTTCCTAATTCTAGGGGGCAGCTTCTCTATATTCTAGGGAGCAGCTTCTCTATCCGGATGCGAATTTCAAGCGCTCAACAG
>JACYME010000024.1 GCA_015272155.1 Leptolyngbyaceae cyanobacterium T60_A2020_046 | reverse complement strand
TTCCTCCCCGCTCTAAAGAGACGGGGCTTCCAAACGTATCGATAGTTTTACGTGAGAAAGGGTCGCGGCTCCAATGATGCGCTCTAGTGGCTCGGGCAGTGATCGCACCGCCACCGTCGGCGGAATCGGCAACGCCGCCAGCCGAGGCAAAATGGCCGCCCCCAACCCCTGGGCCACCATGCTCACAATGGTCGAATCTTCTTTGATGACATAGGCAACCTTGAGCGATTGCCCCCAGCGTGCCCAGTGTTCGCGCACGGCGGTCGTACATTCTGCATAGTTGTAGAGCACAAAGGAATAGCTCGACAGATGATCCCAAGTAATGGGATCCGGCAACGGCAGTCGAGTCTGGGGAATCAACACCACGTACTCGTCCCGCGCTACTTCCCAGATGGAAAATTCCTCCGATCGCGGCAGCGGCACTAACCCCACATCCACCTGGCTATCGCGCAGTGCCTGCTCAACGCCAGCGGGCTCTAGCTCCATCAGCGACACCTCCACCCGAGGAAACCGCTGACGAAACCGGGCAATAATCGGCGGCAGCAGGTGGGTCGCCGCACTGCGAAAGGAGGCAATGCGCAAACGTCCGGCGTAGAGTCCTTTTTCCAGATTCACCTCATATTCCATGCGCTCGCGGAGTTCCAGCATTTTGTCGGCATGGAAGAGGACACGCTCGCCCACTTGGGTCAGCTTGGCCCCAAAGCGTCCGCGCGTCAGCAGCGCAATGCCCAGCTCATCCTCAAGGGACGCGATCGCCCGGCTCACTGCTGCCTGCGACATTTCCAGCGCCAAGGCCGCACCCGAAAAACTCCCTTCGCGCGCGATCGCCGCCAACACTTCAAGGTGCGAAATGTTCATAGCAAGAATCTATTCGCAAACCGAATCGATGAGAACCGCAAGCGGTTTTGATCCGTCTTAGCGGAAGAGGATAGCGTAACGGGAAATCTGGTTTCATGACGATTGCTACAGGTTGCCATGTTTGAACTGCTTCCCTTCCACCGATTTCGCGACACGCCCAGCGTCCAGTTTTTTGACATCACGGTAAACGACTCCAACGCCCGCGATCTTGTCTTTCACGATGGCCCGGCCACCAGCCCAAACAATGATAAGTACGGTGCTTGGCAGTTTTACCTACACCCAAACCAGGAGGATAACCTGCTGGCCGTCTCCGGCGGGCGAACCTTTTATCTAGTGAACTTTGCGTGGGATCATCCCTTCCATGAGGTTCGCCTAGCTGCAAACCGCTATATCCTGCGTTTGCCGTCTGGCACCTTCCATCGCTCAGTGTCTGATCCCCAGGGTTCTCTGGTGCTCAACCAGGCGGCGCACACCGCCCGCGCTACGGTTCAGTCTGAGTTTCGGGTTTACAGCACCAGCGAAATTCCCCGTTTGCGCCGCCTGCTAGAGTCGGGCATTCAGCCCCTGCGCCACGGGTTTGATGAAACCTGGCGGATTGCCGCATAGCCCGCGATCGCACTGACCACAGCACACCCCGACAGACTTCGCCCCTCAGGGCAATGGCACCTGTCTGAGTGTTCTGCGGGTATCCATTCGCAAATCGAAAGTGAACCCAGCTCAACGCATGTGTTTTCTCCTGAAAACGTCTCTTCCCCTTCATCGATGTAACGCGGTGAAGGGGATTTTTTCGGGACATTGCCCCGTCCAGAACAATACTTTTGGGACAATTTTTGTGTCATTGCCATGCCCCAACGGCAATCGCTAACAGACCCGGCGGGGCCAAACAGCACAAAACCCAACAGTAACCGGGGCTCTGTTGGGTTTCGTCGTGGACGACCATCCTTCAGGCCCGCCATTCACCCACGCTAAAACCCGTGTCAGGCGTCGGTTGGTGAGCCCGTCCTCGCAACCGTGCGAGGGACTGTAGCCCAGGCGGGATAGGGACTTTGGCTTGAATTGATGACAGTCTCTAGCTTTTCGTAAAGCCTAAGCCATTTTGCTCGGCATAGCGTGTCATAAATCGCATAAAGCGATCCCACTCTTGCACGCTTTTAATGATGTAAGTTGCTTCAATTCCTGCGGGCTCACCATTGATGAACTTGCCATTCACCTCGCGGGTCACCAACTCGCCCTCGTCATCCACTAGGTACATGCCGGTGACTTCAACCCCAGTTTCGGGCATCAGCGCCTTGGGATACTCAAAGTAAAAGGTAGCGGTGCCGTTGGTACCGTCTGGGGAGCGGGTAAGGCGCACGTCAGGAATGACTTCTTCCACGACGCCACGGGCAAATTCAATATGAGCCATCGAGATGTTCCTTAGTTTTTTGACTGTAAACTTTTATTGTCTCATTCTAAGGGAACAACGGGATCCGTCTCCGGGTAGAGCGTGGAGATACGCGCGGGTTTGCTACAGCAACCTGTTGTGAAGGTTAGGACGAGATGGGGGATCGGGCTCAGATTCAGCGTTGATCGGTGTGCCGTTCGTGTGGCGGGGGGTGTGCGATCGCGAGTGCAGCGGGTTGGCAGTTCCCACACAGTAGCGATCGCGGCCCTGGGCCTTGGCTTGGTAGAGTCCTGCATCGGCCCATTGCACCAGCTCATTCGAGGTGCGTGCGGGCTGGTGGGGGTTGTTGCAGGCAATGCCCAAGCTGAGGGTGAGGGAGGTGTTTACCTCTGAAAACCCGTGGGGCAGGGCAAGGGCCGCGATCGCGGATTGAATGCATTCTGCGATCTGGATAGCCCCCGCCTCGTCGGTATTGGGCAACAGCACTGCAAATTCCTCGCCACCATAGCGCGCCACCAAATCCCCCGGACGCCCAACCACCTGTTGCAGGGCGTGGGCAACGGCCTGAAGGCAGCGATCGCCCGCTGGGTGGCCGTAGTGATCGTTGTAGGGCTTAAAGAAATCGATGTCGCACAGAATCAACGCTAGGGGCGTGCGATCGCGCTTTGCCCGTGCCCACTCTTGGGTAAGCATCTGATCAAAATAGCGCCGATTGGCAATTTGAGTCAGGCCATCCACAATCGCCAGGTGATAGAGCTCCGCATTGGCAGATTGCAGCTTTTCGTATAGCTCCGCCTGGCGCTCTTCCACGAGCTTACGCTCTGTGATGTCTGTGAAGGTGCCCGCAATGCGCACAATTTTCCCTTCGCCTTCGGGTTGAGTGCGATCGCGCTCTACATGGGTTCGGGCGTTGACATAGCGCACCGCCCCATCCATACGAATGATGCGAAAGTCAAGCTCGCGATAGGCTTCGCCCGTTTCATTACCGTAGATATAGGTTGTCCAGCGATCGTAGTCTTCGGGATGCACCCGCTCGGGATGATCCTCCAGCAGGATGGGGGGTTGGTCGGGGGACATGCCAAAAAGCCGAAACAGCCCCTCTGACCAGTGCAGCGTTTGGGTTTTGAGGTCAAACCACCAGTTGCCCAATTGGGCGACACGCTGGGCCTGCTGAAGCTGCTCGGCCAAGGTTTTGAGATCCAGCTCAAGCTGTTTGCGCTCGGTGACATCGGTGTGGGTGCCAATCATGCGCAGCGGTTCGCCCGCTGGCCCACGCTGCAACACTTTGCCGCGATCGAGCACCCATTTATAGGATCCGTCTTTGCAGCGCAGTCGGTGTTCGTTTTGATAAATCTGGGTTTCGCCGCGAAGGTGACGGTCTAAATCTCCGATGCACTGGGCTTTATCGTCTGGGTGAATGACGCTTTGCCAAGCTTCAAAGGTGTCGCCGACCTCGTGCTCGCCATAGCCCAGCAGGGTCTTCCACTGAGCCGAAAGAAACATATGATTGGTTTCGAGGTTCCAATCCCACACGCCATCACCGGAACCGCTGAGGGCAAACTGCCAGCGGGCTTCGCTTTCGCGCAGGGCGGCTTCAGCGGTGACGCGATCGGTCACGTCGCGCACCATCACCAAGACCTCCTCCGCAGTGAGGGGCACGATGCGGGTTTCTTCGTGGCGTAGGGTGCCGTTTACCTCAATGGTGTGTTCGTAGCGCTGGAGATCGCCCGTAGCCAGGGCTTGGCGAATGAAGTGCATGCGCTGGTCGGCCAGGGGTTTGGGCAGTGTGTCGTAGATAGATTGGCGATCGCCAGGCCGGATCCCGGGGCAGAGGCTCACCTCGCCACCAGAAATAAATTCGAGGCGAATGCCATCGCGGTTGATGCGCAAGAGCAGGTCAGGAATCGCTTCGAGCATGGCCCGTTTGGTGGCTTCGCTCTGTTGTAGGGCGAGTTCGGCGGCTTTGCGATCGCTAATGTCTTGCACGTAGCCGAGGAATTGCACCACCTTGCCCTGGCGGTCGTACAACACGCGGGTGAAGTCATAGAACCAGCGATAGTCCCCGTTGGCATGGCGCAGGCGATATTCCTGGGAAAAGTAGCGATCGCGCGCTGCAACATGCTGGTTGACCTCTTGGCGAACGCGATCGCGATCCTCCGGGTGCAGGATATCGAGATAAGTGAGCTGACGGGATAGGAAAACCTCCGGCTCGTACCCGAGTTGAGCCTGGACGTTGGGCGACACATAATCGATGGGCCAACCTGGGGCCACCGCCCACTTAAACACAATGGTGGGACCGTCGATGAACAGGCTACGTTCTTCGACCAGGGCTTGCTCAGCCCGTTTGCGATCACTAATATCCCGCACGATGAGGATGACCTGATCCGTTTCGCAGGGCACCATGCGCCCTTCAAAGTTGCGATCGACCCCTTGAACCGCTAGCGTGTACTCAAACTGTTGTAGGGTTTGGGTCGCGAGGGCAGTATCAAGGCGGGCCATAAAGGGCTCGGCCCACTCTGGCGGAAAAACTTGTCGCATCGTTTTGCCCAGAAAATCCTCCGGTGCCAGGTACAGCAGGGTGGAGTCGGCGACGTGGCAGTTGAGATAGGTGCCCTGGCGATCAATGCAAAAAATCAGATCCGGCAGGGCGTTGACCAAGGCTCGGTGGCGGCGCTCGCTTTGTTGCAAGGCCATCTCGGTGGCTTTGCGATCGCTGATATCCTGCACCACAGCAATGTTTGAAATGGGTTGCCCCGTGCGATCGCGCAAAATCGACAGCGTGGTGTTGCCCCAAACAATGGTGCCATCTTTACGGACATAGCGTTTTTCAAGGTTAATGGAGTCAATTTCGCCCCGATAGAGCCGCACCATCTCATCGTCGGTTTCGGCCACATCGTCGGGATGCGTCACCTCCTGAAACCGCTTGTTCAGCAGTTCCGCCTCGGAATAGCCCAACATGCGACAAAAGGCCGCGTTGACCTGAATGAAGCGCCCTTCCAAATCAGCCTGGTTGATGCCGATCGCCGCCTGGTGAAACACGGCTCGGCTATACGCTTCACTCAACTGCAAGGCTTGCTCGTACCGCTTGGTGTCTGTGATATCGGTGGTGATCCCATCGATGCGCAGGGGATTGCCCCCCTCGTCGGTCACGATGCTGGCGAGATCGCGCACCCACCGCATTTCGCCGTCGCGTCGCAGGATGCGGTATTCGGTACTAACCTGGCGCAAGTCAACAATTTGCGACCATACCGCTATCCACCGGGGCTGATCGTCAGGATGAACGCGGGTCAGCCAGAGCCCAGAATCCGCCAGAAAAGCATCCACGGAATACCCGTACAGCGTTTCGACCGCTGGGTTGAGGTAAATTACCTCCAGAGTGACGGGATTCACCGACCACACCACCGCATTGAGCGAGCTGAGAATGCTGTCGAGGCGCTGTTGCTGGGCCACCAGACAAGCTTGGGCCTGGGCAAGCTCATGGGTGCGCGCCGCCACCCGATTTTCCAGGTCTTGATTGAGGCGCTGGAGTTCGGCTTCGGCCCGCTTGCGATCGCTAACATCCCGCAAAATCGACAGGTGACGGTGGGCCAAAAAATTGGCGGTTGCCGAAAACTCCACGTCGCGTTGTTGGCCATCGGCACACAGGAGGGAAAATTCCCCCTGCACTTCTCCTTGCTGGAGAAATGTCTGCCACACCGCCTCAAAGGCCATCTCGGGCAGACAAAAATCCGCGATCGTGCGGCCAATAATCTCCGCCTTGGGCAACCCCAACAATCGACAGGCCGCTGGGTTCGCGTCTAGATAACGACCCTCATCATCAGCAATCAGCATGGCGTCAAGGGCCATGTGAAACAGGCTTTGCATGGCCGACTGATCGCAATGCTCCTCCAGCATTTGCCGACGAGGATCAGGAGGTCGGGGTTGATTCAAGAGAACCTCAGGCTGTTCGGGCGGCAGCATGGGCAAACAACTCACAGAACTCGCGTGGTGTTTGGCACTCGACGATTGAGAACCTCGGCATGAGCCTTGCCAAACGATGCGGGTGGCACGTTGCAACGCACCCAGGCTGATCAAGAGTTGCGCAACTGTCCTGTTTGCTGTCTTTCTAACGCAATCGCGAATACTTTCCAGCATGCTCAAGGTCAATCTCATCAATCAGGATTAGTATGACGCTGCAAAGATCCTCTACTTATCGCGCCTAGACTCCCCCGTTTTGAGGGGGAGAACGAGCTGCCGAATGGCTGACGAGGAAGCCATCGGCAGCTTTCTTCAACCTTCCCTCACGCAGGGTGGTTAAGCGGTGTTTCTCATCAATTTTCGGTGGGGATCAGCCGTTCTAAATTGCTGCGATCGACCTCGTAGGCGGCACCAAACCCCAGCACAAACCGCCCTTGCACGGGCTTCAGTCGAAAAATTTGGAAGTCTGGCAATTGGCGCAGCATGGTAATGATACTGCCAAAGCGTTGTTCAAACCAGTCAGCAATGCCGGTCCAGTTGGGGTCGTGGCGCTCGACCCAGGTGGTTTCGCAGTCATACATGAGCCGCTGGCGTGCAAAAATCTGGTTTGTTTCCCCTTCGTCTTGAATGAGGAGAATGCCGGCGCGGGGCGTGGTTTTGAGGTTTTCGGTGTGGGTAGACAACCCACTGACAAAGATGTAGAACTCGCGATCGCGACCCATGACAAAGGGCGCATAGCTGGCGTGGGGAAAGCCGTCTGGGTTAACCGTGCTCAGCATTAGGCTTTTGACCCGGTCAGGAAATTGCCGATAGGCCCGTTCGATTTCAGAAAAATCAGCCATGCGTAATGATTTGTTACGGTGTTCGCTACAGTGACAGTAGCAGTGTAATTCACAGAACTCCCATGCCGTCTGCGCTTTCTTTTGAGGAACTGACCCTTGATCTCAACGCTCCCCAGCAGGCCCAGCTTCAGCGGGGTGAGATTCTCCGTACGGGGCAGTTGGGCGAGTATCGAGTGTGGAGCTTGGTGGAGGCAACGCCCGAGGTGGTGTGGTCAGTTTTGACGGATTATGAGGGATTTCCACAGTTTTTGCCATCGGTGGCGGCCTGTCGGGTGCGATCGCGCCAGCACAATCGCGTCATCGTCGAGCGTAAGGATCGCCGCAAAATGGGCTGGATGCCGATCAAAGTCCGCCTCGTGACGGAAAATGTGGAACGCTATCCTGAGCGCATCGACTATCGCATGGTCGAAGGCTCGTTAGAGTCGATGGAGGGAGCATGGCGGCTGGCCCATGTCACCCACGAACGGGGGGCGCGTACGCTGCTGGTGCAGCACATTGTGGCCCAGGCCAATTTGGGGCCGCTGCAAAGCTACTTTTATGAGGTGTTTGAAACGGGGCTGGTGGAGACGATGGCCGACCTCCGCACCGAGATAGAACGCCGCGCGGGGTAAGGGGCAGGGATGTGTGGTCGGTTTTCTCAAACGCAATCACCGGATGCGATCGCGGCGGCCTTTCAACTCAGCGCCATTCCTGACCTGGCCCCTCGCTACAATATTGCTCCTACTCAGGCGGTGTCGGTGGTGACGATGTCGCAGAGATCTGGCAATCGCGTCCACCATGTCAAGCGTTGGGGACTGATTCCCAGATGGGCCAAGGATGCCGCCATCGGCGCGCGGCTGATCAATGCCCGAGCGGAAACGGTCGCCGAAAAATCCGCTTTTCGCGATGCCTTCCAGCGACGGCGATGTTTGGTTGTGGCCGATGGCTTTTATGAATGGCTGCGCACGGGCGATCGCGGCACCCAGCAGCCGTTTTATCTTCATCTGCGCGATCGTCAGCCCTTTGCCTTTGCGGGGCTTTGGGAGCGCTGGCGTGATCCGGCGATCGCAGAACCTCGGTTCTCTTGCACCATTTTGACAACCACACCCAATGCGCTGATGGCCCCCATCCACAATCGGATGCCCGTCATTTTGCCCCCCAGCGCCTACGACCCCTGGCTCGACCCCACCCTGGATGCGCCGGAGGCGCTGACGCCGCTGCTACGCCCCTACGAGGCTGATGAGATGGAGGCTTACCCCGTCAGCACCCACGTCAACAACGCTCGCAATGACAGCCCAGCCTGCCTCGCCCCCCTCACCTCAGAGGTTCTGAATCCTGAGACAGAGTGATCCTCATCGCCCCGGTCATCGCCAGTGTGCTGATATCAGGTGGTGTATTCGGCGTTGATGCGCACATAGTCATAACTGAGGTCGCAGCCCCAGGCCAAGCCGCTGCCGGGGCCATGGCCAACGCCGACGACAATCCGCACGGTGTCGGTTTTGAGGTAGTCGCCAGCGGCGGCCTGTTTGAGGTAGTCGCTCGCAGCGGCACGATCGAAGCTCAGGGGTTGGCCGTGCTCAAGCAGCACAAAATCACCAAGCTGCACCCGCAAATCACCTTGGTCAAAGGGAATTCCGGCACGACCAGCGGCCCCGGCAATGCGGCCCCAGTTGGGATCGCGCCCAAAAATGGCGGACTTTGTCAGGGAGGATCCGGCGATGGTGCGGGCAATCTGGCGGGCGGCGGCCTCGTCCGGTGCGCCCGTGACTTCTACTTCAATCAGGCAGGTTGCGCCCTCACCGTCGCGGGCGATCGCTTTGGCCAGGAATTCGCACGCCGCTGTCAGCATCGCTTCCAATTGGTCGGCCTCTGGCCCGGGCTCTGTAATCGCCGGGGTGCGCGATTCGCCATTCGCTAAGGCCAGCACACAGTCGTTGGTGCTGGTGTCGCCATCCACGGTGATTTGGTTAAAGGTGCCAGCGATCGCCCGGTGCAGCATGGCCTGCCACAGCGGCGATGATACAGTGGCATCGCAGGTCATAAAGGCAAGCATGGTCGCCATGTTGGGGTGAATCATGCCCGAGCCCTTGGCAATGCCGCCAATGCGCACGGGGCGATCGCCCAACCTCATTTCCAGCGCGATGGATTTAGGCTTCAGATCCGTCGTCACAATGGCCTGAGCCGCATCCGCTGAGCCTTCGGGTGACAGTGCCGCAACCAAAGAGGGCACCCCAGCAAGCAGCGCATCCATCCGAATGCGCTGGCCAATGACCCCCGTCGAGGCGACCAGCACAGACTCCACGGGTAGATTGAGCGCCTGGGCGACGGCTTCGGCACTGGCGATCGCGTCCTTCCACCCCTGGGGACCGGTGCAGGCATTGGCTTGTCCTGCATTCACCAAAATTGCTTGGGCCGTGGCTTTGGCTTCTAGGCGCTGCTGACAATAATCGACACAGGCGGCACGCACTTGGCTGAGAGTATATACACCCGCCGCGATCGCCTCCGTCTCTGACATGATCAACGCCAAGTCTGGCGCGCCGGAGGGCTTCAAGCCCGCTGCGATGCCCGCCGCGCGAAACCCCTTCGGAGCCGTCACGCCCCCCTCTACCGTGCGCCAGTTTGCCATACCCGTTTTGTCCTGTCCCTCGCCGAAACCTGATTATATCGCCCGAGCCAATTGGTTTCGGGTGTCGAGATTTTTTCTCACCGTTTACCCATCGTAAAGTCGCGATCGCGACCTCACCCAAACTCCATCAACGATGATTATCAACTGCGATCAAGCATTGGTTTTGGGTTATGAACATAGCGCCTCAACGAGGTGACGACTTAGGCGTTTGTAGGACTCCCGCTCCTCCAAAGAAAGGCCGTCAAAGCCTTCATAGAACATTTAGAGAAACCGGATTTCTGTCCCAACCTTTGAGGATTTCCAGCGTCGGGGGAAGGGGGTTAGAACGGGAAACGCGGAATGGGAATCCGGTCGCGAAGTTCATCGATGGCCCGATCGCGAATTCGGCGGGTAACGGCATTGGCGATCGCATTTACAGCCGCATTCACAAACCGATTTTCGCCCGTTGCGGCCACATCAAAGACGCATCCGTCGAGGAGGGCTTCTTCAACCCTGGCGTCGCGGCAGGTGTTCAAAGCGGATTCCACCTGGGCTGGGGCAACTTGGTTGAGGGTGAAAAACTGCTGCGGAAAGGCGCGATCGCTGAAGGTTTCCGTAGACTCCCCTGTCCGATAGTCAAACAGCGATTCCTCTGGGCGAATCCGCCAGCTATCGCCAAATTGTCGATAGAGGTTCTCAAAGTAGGCGTTTTCGACCTGGCGAACAGGAATCGCGGCGGGCAGTACGCGATCCAGCGCAGTTGTCGCGATGCTGTAGGTCGATTGCGCCGGGACAACGCGCCCATCTCGCCCCATCAGGTCGTCGTTGGCGTTGCCGTTAAAGTTGCCGAGGAGTCCGGTCAGGGTGTTGGCGTGGCTGGAGCGCAAAATCGGCATGATGTTCAAAAAGCGATCGCCCCCGACGGTAATTATGTTGAGATTTACTTGGTCGCCACTGGGCCACAGCACGGCAAAATTCCCGTTTCTGAGTTCCTGCACTTCGCCGCCATTCTCAAGCGCGATCGCGCCGTCTGTAATGGTTATCGGCTGGCCATTGACCCGAACTAGGGCATTGGTGTTTGGGCTGTTGACGTAGATGGCAACTCGCTGACCGCACACATTCATGGCCACGGCGGTATTCAGCGACAGCGCGTTGCTATTGGCAACGCGCCCCTGTCGGGCTTGTACCTCAAAGCTGCCATCCTGGGATTTGCTGAGGATGTATTCGCCAATGGTCTGAAAGCTGTAGTGCAGACCGTCGTAGGTGTTGATGTGAGGGTCGCCATAGCTGCGGCCCTGTTGCGGATTCCGAATGGGATCGGAATTGGCTTCACAAAATGCGCCCGTGCTGACCAAAGTTTGGGCGCGGCTGGGTTCTATGGAGAAACCCAGGGCCAGCAAGCAGCCTGCGAGGGCTAGCGCCAGCCAGCGGCGGGCCAATCGCCGCGATCGCAAAGGAGAAAAACCAGTCATAAACATCCACACATGAGAAGGTCTGGGCAGGCAAAGGGTATCACCATTACCGCCCTACTCCACAGGTTTCCACAGTCATCTGCGCGTTTTCCGCATGGTGTGACGGATTTCAGCCGCAACTGGGGCCGTCCTCAGAGTCCTAAGGCGGTGAGTCGTTCAGCAAAGACGTCCCAGATTAAGCCCTGTTCCAGAAATTGAGGGTTGTCGGGGGTGTAGGGGCCTTGGAGCCGCGCGATCGCGATAATCTGAGCGGTTTCAGGCAGCACGGGCACCTCAGGATCAAAGGCCGTCGGGCGCATGAGGGAACTGGAAAAGCCCCGAAACACCACCACCTCATCTGCTTCGCCATCCACTACAGCGCTGACCAACAGCACCTCCTGGGGATGCTTGAGGGTGTACTGTTCTAGGCGTTGAATGGGAAGCAGATCTGACATGGTGCGATCATTCAAAATCAGGACTAAATCAGGACTAAATCAGGACTAGTTGATGGCCGATCGCCCCTGACGCCCCAAGCGGACGAACACAAAGTATCCCAAAGCCGCCATGTAAATGATCAGCCCCACAATGCCAAAGAAGCCCAAAAATCCGTTGGTGTAATCGGCATGGAAGTAGGCTTTATAGAGCAGCGGCGGCTCTAGCCAGGTTTGGCACTGCACGCTCGACAGTTGCTCGCGCGAAAAGGCACAGGGCAAGAACAACGCCACCGCGATCGCGCCAATACTGTTGTAGATCGTCACCGCCCACCGCCACGACACAAAGGAAAACCGCAGCAGGCTGTTGGGCTGCTCCCGAATTTCTTCGTTCAGATCTTCCCAAAACCACAGGCTGAGGGGAATCAAGATGCGCGCCATCAGCCCAGAAATAAAGCCAATGCTGAACCCGCCGATCATCAGGTAAACCGTAATCATCAGCAGGCTCGCCACCTTCCAATAGATGGTGAGTAGCAGTTGCAGCCCTTCCGACTTTTTCACAAAGGCCCACACCAGCAAAATCAGCGGCAGCACCACGGTGAACAATACAGCGAGGCGATAGTCCATCCACACGAGGGATTGCAGCAGCTCAGGATTAATCATGGGCGGGCCAAAAAAGAACAGATGATGGTCTGCACAACTTTATCAGACTATCATTGTGCGTCTGGCGTTTCGCGATCGCGCCCCATTGCGTTTCCCAAAACCAGCCCTTGAGTCAAGCCCAGCCGCCTCCCTAAAATGGACTTTTGCGCTCCATTTGCTGCCCGATTCTGTCCTGTGGGATCTTGCCACCGTCGCCAACCCCATGATCACAACCTCCCCAGCTTCATCCAATACGTTCAAAAAGCTGCAAGCCAAGCTGCGTGCCTGGGTTGGAAAGGCGATCGCAGACTACGACATGATCCAAGAGGGCGACAAAATCATGGTTTGCCTCTCGGGCGGCAAAGATTCCTACACCCTCCTGGATCTGCTGATGAGCCTCCAGCGCAGCGCCCCCGTGCGGTTTGAACTCTTGGCCGTCAACCTAGATCAAAAACAGCCAGGATTTCCAACCCACGTGTTGCCCGACTATTTTGAATCTGTGGGGGTGCCCTATCGCATCGTTGAGCAAGACACCTACAGCACGGTGAAGCGTGTCATCCCCGAAGGGAAAACCCTGTGCAGCCTATGCTCGCGGCTACGGCGGGGCGTGCTCTATCGGGTTGCGGCAGAGGAAGGGGCCACCAAAATTGCCCTGGGTCATCACCGCGACGATATCGTTGAAACACTGTTTCTCAATCTGTTCCACGGCGGACAGCTCAAGGCCATGCCGCCCAAGCTGCTGACCAACGATCGCCGCCATATTGTGATTCGCCCCCTGGCCTACTGTCCTGAAAAGGCGATCGCCCGCTATGCCCGCCAGCGACAGTTTCCGATTATTCCCTGCAATCTCTGCGGCTCCCAGGAAAACCTAGAGCGGGTGAAGATTAAAGCGATGCTGGCGGCGTGGGAGCGCGAATCTCCGGGGCGTGTTGACACCATTTTCAGGAGTTTGCAGCACGTTGCCCCTTCACACTTGGCCGATGCAGACTGTTACGACTTTGCTGGCCTGGAGGCGTTGCGCGGCCCGGCGATCGCGGCCCCCCAGGAAAACTTTGACGAGATTCCGAGCGATCGTCTGTTTTGACCTTGACCTCGGCAAACCAGCCGCGTACCGATGAAGGAGATGTGCTGAAAAATGCTGACTCAGGCTCCACTTCGGCGATGTGTTGTCATTCTGTGTTTTGGTGCGGCAGGGCTGCTGATAGCCGCAGAATGGCAGATGTTGCGATCGCAATTTGTGGCAACCTCACTCCAGCCCTCTGGGATTTTGCGCCTGCAAAGCGTGCTTGAAAAATCACCCATTGCCGCGATGGTCAGACAAACGCGGTTGGTGATTCGCCTGAATACGCGACAACTGGAACTCTATGAGGGCGATCGCCGCGTCCAGACCTTTCCCGTCGCGATCGGGCAGGACGAATGGGAGACGCCGGTCGGTCATTTTGTCGTGATGGATATGCGGCGAGATCCGGTGTGGCAACACCCCATCACCGGGGAAGCCATTGGCTCCGGCGATCAAAACCCCCTTGGATCTCGCTGGATTGGATTTGCCACCCAGGGCGAATACCACATTGGCATCCACGGCACCTACGAGGATGAACTCATCGGCCAAGCGGTGTCCCACGGCTGCGTGCGGATGCGGAATGCAGACATTCAGCTCTTGTTTGACCAACTCAACATCGGGACGCCCATCACCGTCAGCCCTCAGTAGCGATCCCAATCGGGGATGAGGGTGCGGTTACTCTCGACAGCGGCGGAGCAGGGCTCCTAGTCCCCCCGCGATCGCCATCCCTAAAAGTGCTGTGGGCTCGGGCACTGGCGTAGGCTCAAGGGACGTTGGCGGCACGGGATCGCGATCGCCCCCCTCATCCACCGACGGGTTCGGGGGAATTTCGGGGTCAGGATCAGGGCTTGGGGGCTTGGGTTGGGGCGGGTTGGGGCCAGGGTCGCCGGGGGGATCAATCTCAACGGTGCCAAAGGTCTTGGCTTTGAGAAAAACGGCAGAGTCGAGGTAAGGATCAGAAACATCGGCGATCGTAATCTTCAAAGTGTTGCGACTGTTCGGCGATAAATTCCCAGTAAATGTCAACGCCCGCGTGAATCCGTCGAGACGAGTTTTCGTATTTGGCCCAGCGGGATAGTCAATATAATCTGCACTAAAGGGGCCTTTTTCACTGGCCGCTAAGTTGTTAACGCCAACGGTATTCGTCGCCCCCACGGAATCAGTCAAAAGAGCTAAGTTTTGACCATTCAGCTCCAGCGTAAAAAAGTCGTTATACCGCGTCCCGGCATACTCCAGAAATTCTTCGGAGCCAAAAACGTATTGAAAAAAGAGTTGATCAACGGTGTTATCAACATCAAAACTAATTTCCAATTGGGCGATGTCATAGAGATTTCGATTTGGTCGATCAAATCCTGGGAGATCGGTATTGAAATCTGCCCCGTCAGTAAATAAGTTGCTGGCTCGATTGCGCCCCGGCAAATCAACCACGCGCCCCGTGCTCAACACAATGCCCGAGCCCAAGCCAAATGGGTCATCCTCAAAGATGCCAAAGGCCGCGCGATGCCCATCAACGCGCCCCCCAAAATTACTGAGCCCGGTTGTGTCTCCTAACAAAATGGTCAGCAAATTACCGAAGGTATTGTTGCGGGTGACGATGAAGGCTTGGGCTGGCCCCGCCACGGTACTGCTGATGCCTGCGATCGCCCCTAAGGCGGCGATGCTTCCTTTCAGTGCGATCGCCATTCGTCGTGACGTGTGCCCCATAACTCAATCCCCTCGACATTAATGAACAAATGGCGGCCCCATCTTCGCCAGATCGCCCAATCTTTCCAAGCTGTCACTGACCCACGACAAACGCCCAGACAGAATTGGCGCATTAGCATCGGGGTTAAGTTGATCTTGATCGAAATCAGCTAGATCGGTGGGCCAAAACGCAAGACTCCGTAGCCTCCGTAGGGATACGGACGTGAACCGCGTATCAGATGTTGCCTGAAATCGGCACTTTCGTAGCCAGGACTTGACCAGCAGGCTCGACCTTAATGCGGCCATTTTGCCCCCTTGGAAGGGATCTAAAGGTGCGTCAGGCTGTCAGGGGAGTGATGACTTGTCATGCTGGCCTTGGGTAGTCACCATCTCAATCAGCGTGTCAATGAAGCCTGCACTCTCAATGGGAATGACCCGCTTTGCACCAAGAATTTCTTGCCCGATGATGTGGGCCGTGATCGCCCCAAAAAAGATGTGAGCAACCTGACTCGGGTGAGTAAAGTGAATTTGGGGATGGGCGTTGGCATAGGCCACAAACCAATCGTGACCGCACTTCATGACCTCTTGAGCATAGAGTTCTGAGAGATCTGGGAAGTTCTCTGATTCGGCAATCATGAGCCTCAAAAAGGCGATGTAGTCGGGGTCTTCCTTCAGTGTCAGGAGAATTTGAGCGATGTTTTTGAGCACCACAGCAGGCGGCAGGTGAAGGGGGAGCGGCTCCGTCAATTCGAGGGCAAAGTGGCGGAGCACCATGTGCTCGATCAGGGCTCGAAACAAGCCTCGCTTGTCGCCAAAATGGTTGTAAATGGTGTGTTTTGAAACGCCCGCCTGTAGGGCGACGCGATCCATGCTGGTGTGGGCATAGCCATGTTGCAAAAAGGTGGCGGTGGCCGCGGCCAAAATAGCTTCAGCTTTGTCAGGCGATCGCGAATCGGCAGATATCTTCACAGCCTACCCATCAGCAAAGTGTCCTCAGGATAAAGGATTCTGCATGATGGCCTTGAATGGGACGCCCCCACATTTGTGGGGGTTAGCTTAAATATAAATCTTATTGCACTGTACGGTGCAGTGCAATTATCCTGAAGGCATATGGATTTCAGAACAGTACTGATTTTGTGATGCCTTGGGGGCTTCTGCCGTATGGCTGCGAATCGTCCGCGCGTGTCGTTGCGAGATCGAGGAGTGTGGATTGCGATCGCGGTGGTGCTGGTTGGCGGTAGCGCAGCGTGGTTTGCGATCCAATCTCTGCGAGAAGCGCGTCGCCAAGAAGCCGCAGAAACCGTTGTCACTCCACCCCGTCAGGTGCAGGTTGTGGCCTTGGGGCGAGTTGAGCCCGCGAGTCGCGTCATCAATGTGGTGCCCTCAGAAAGCGGACGGTTGGAGCGCCTCCTAGTGGATGAGGGCGACCAAGTTGAAGCGGGGCAAATCCTAGCCTATTTGGAACTGTATGCAGTGCGCCGGGCCGAGCGCGACTATGCCGCCAGCCAACTGGCCGAAGCTGAAGCCCTGCGCGCCGCCCAAACTCGCTATGGAGAGGCCACCATCCAAGAGGCGCGGACTCGGGTTGGGCAGATCGCTGCGCCCCAGGCGGCGGCGATCGAAGCACAGGAAAAGACGATCAACAGCCTACGGGCAGAATTGGGTATTGCCGAGGGCGATCTTCAACGCTTTGAGCAGCTCTATGCCAATGGCGCGATTTCTGAGCAGGAGCGCGATCGCCAGCAGGCCACCGTCGATCGCCTGCAAGAAGAAGTCCGCAGCGCCGAAGCCCGCAAGCTTGAACTCATGGCCGCGCGATCGGCCAACCTTGACAATGCCCAGGCCCAAGTGAGTACGGCAACGGCCAATCTCGATCTTTCCCAAGCCCAGGTGCAGGTTGAGTCTGCGGCTCAAAACCTAGCCTTGGCAGAGGCACGGCTGGCACAGACCATCATTCGGGCTCCTCGGGCGGGGCAGATTCTCCAGCGCTATGTTGAGCCGGGAGAAGCGGTGAGTGCGGAAGCTCCGGTGCTGGCTCTGGGTGACACGAGCCAAATGTACGTGGTAGCGGAGGTATACGAAACGGATGTGGGGCTCGTGCGGGTTGGTCAGTCGGCCACCATCACCAGCCGCAACGGAGCCTTTGAGGAGACGTTGACGGGAACCGTTGACCAAATCGGGCTGCAAATTTTCAAGAACGATGTGCTGGATGATGACCCCGCCGCTAATGCCGATGCGCGGGTGGTGGAGGTGCGCATCCGGGTGGATCAAAGTGCCGCGATCGCGGGGCTGACCAATCTGCAAGTGGATGTTGCCATCGATGTGGAGTCGGGCCGATGAAGCGCACACCCCTGGCCTTGCTAAACCTGCTGCACGAGCGCACCCGGCTGGTGGTGGCGATCGCGGGGGTGGCCTTTGCTGTGCTGCTCATTTTTATGAACCTGGGTTTCCAGGGGGCACTGCTCGCCAGCACCACGATCATGTACGACCAAATTGACGCCGATATCTTCCTCGTGTCGCCCCAATCCCTCGAAATTAGCTCCACTAAAGCCTTTCCCCGCGAGCGCCTCTACCAAGTGGCAGGGATAGAAGGTGTGGCGCGGGTCATGCCCCTGTATATGGAATACCTGCTCTGGCGAAATCCAGACACGCGCCTCAGCCGCGCCATGTTTGTGTTTGCCATCAATCCCCAGGATCCGGTGTTCAAAATGCCGGAGTTGCAGACTGCGGACGCGATCGCGGCGCTGCAACGTCCCAACACGGTGTTTATTGACCGCCGCTCGCGATCGGAATTTGGCCCCCAAACCACCGGGCTCGAAACCGAAGCCGATCGCCGCCGCGTCACCATTGGCGGTCAGTACACCCTCGGCGGTGGATTTGCCGCCGACGGCACGCTGATCATGAGCGACCAAAACTTTCGCCGCTTCTTTGCGCCGCGCCCCCTTTCTCTGATCAGCATGGGCCTTGTGCAGTTGGTTCCTGGCACCAATGCCGATCAAGTCGTCGCCACCATGCGCACCCGCCTGCCGCCCGACGTGCGGGTGTTGACCAAAGCCGACATGATCGCCAGCGATCGCCAATTTTGGCAAGAAAACACCGCGATCGGCTTCATCTTTGGCCTCGGTGTTGCCGTTTCCTTCATCGTCGGCATCGTCATCGTCTACCAAATCCTCTACACCGACATTCGCGACCACCTGCGCGAATACGCCACCCTCAAAGCCATGGGCTACGGCAGCCGCTACCTGTTTCAAATCGTCCTGCAAGAATCCATCATCCTCGCCATCCTCGGCTACATCCCCGGCCTGCTGATCTCCGTCGCTCTCTACGACCTCACCTTTCGCGCCACCCAACTGCCCATTGCCATGAACCCAGGCCGCATTCTCTCCGTGCTGCTGCTGACAATTTTTATGTGTAGCGTGTCTGGCCTCGTCTCCGTACGCCGCGCCGTCACCGCTGACCCCGCCGACGTGTTCTAACCCCCCGACCCATTTTCCTCAGCTTTGCGGACAGGCTCCGCCCCTCTCACCCCCACACTCTCATACCCCTCCGCCATGCTCCCCCCCTTCTCTCGCCGCACCCCCCTCGCCTGGCTCAACCTTACCCACGATCGCCGTCGCTTTGTCACATCCCTCAGCGGCGTGGGGTTCGCTGTGTTGCTGATGTTCCTGTTCACCGGGTTCAAAAATGCGCTGTACGACAGTCAGGTGCAGCTCATCAACCAGCTCAACGGCGACATTGTGATTATCAACCGTCTCAAAAACAATATGTTTGTGCCCCGGGCTTTTGCGCGGCGACGGCTGTATCAGGCTCAGGCATTTCCGGGGGTTGAGGCAGCCTACCCGGTCTATCTCAGTGACGTACGCTGGAAAAACCCGATCACTCAGCAGGCGCGGCCCGTGCGGGTGCTGGCCTTTAACCTGGCCGATCCGGTGTTGACGCTGCCGGAGGTGCAGGCCAATCTCGCCGCCCTGCAAATGCCCAATACGGCGCTGATTGACGAGCGCGCCAGGGCAGAGGTGGGGCCACGGGAGGCGGGCATTATCACCGAGTTGGCCGATCGCGAAATTCGCATTGTGGGCACCTTTCGCCTGGGGACAGATTTTGCCTCGGGCAACGGCAACCTGATCATGAGTGATCAAAACTTTTTGCGCTATTTTGCCGATCGCGGCCCAGAAGAGAGCGATCGCAGCTTTGCCACTGTCGATATTGGGCTGATTCGGGTGTCGCCGGGGGTGGATGTGGATGCCCTGGTCGCGCAATTGCAGGCGGCCTTGCCCAATGATGTGCGAGTGATGCGGCGATCGGGGCCGGGGGATAGCTTAGAAGCGCAGGAACGCGAATACTGGCGCGACAGTACGAATATTGCCTTCGTGTTTTCGCTGCTGACGGCGATGAGCTTTGTGGTGGGCATCATTCTCGTCTACCAAATTCTCTACACCGACGTGGCCGATCACTGGGCAGAATACGCTACGCTCAAAGCGATGGGCTACACCAATCGGTTTTTGTTTGGGGTGGTCATTCAAGAGGCGTTGATTTTGTCAGCCTTGGGCTTTATTCCGGGTGCGTTGGTCGGTCGCTTGCTCTACGGTGGGGCTGCCTCCGTGACGGGGTTGCTCTTTCAAATGACCGTTGATCGCGTGCTGACCCTTTACGCCATGTGTTTTGTGATGTGTCTCATCTCCGGGGCGATCGCGGTGCACAAGGTACAGTCCGCAGACCCTGCGGAGGTGTTTAGCTAATGGAGACTCCGCACAATCTTTCTTTGCCACAATCGACGGCGATCGCTGAAATTAAAGACGCCGCCGTTCACATCAAAAACCTCAACTATTCCTTTGGTCGGGGCGATCTTTGCAAACAGGTGCTGTACGACATTAACCTGACCCTGCCGCGCGGACAAATTGTGATTATGACGGGGCCATCGGGCTCTGGCAAAACGACGCTACTCACGTTAATTGGAGCCTTGAGATCGGCCCAGGAAGGTAGTTTGCGCGTCCTCAATCAAGAAATTGTGGGCCTCAGTAACCGTCAACTGGTCGAGGTTCGCCGCAACATTGGGTTTATCTTTCAAGCCCACAATTTATTTGAATCGTTGACCGCTGCACAAAACGTCGAAATGGCCGTTGAACTCACGGGTGAATTTGCCACAAAGCGCGATCAGGCCACGGCAATTCTCACTCAGGTGGGCCTCAAAGACCGGGTAGACTACAAGCCCGATGCCCTCTCTGGGGGGCAAAAACAACGGGTCGCGATCGCCCGCGCCCTCGTCAACCAACCGCGCCTGATTTTGGCGGATGAACCCACCGCCGCCCTCGACAAAAAATCCGGTCGCGATGTGGTGACCCTCATGCAAAAACTCGCTAAGGAACAGGGCAAAACCATCCTCATGGTGACCCACGACAATCGGATTCTAGATGTCGCCGATCGCATTATCAACTTAGTCGATGGCCGCCTTGAATCGGACGAAACCCTCGACACCTTTGTCACCACCCACGATCCCAAGGTGCTCGATCGCCGCATGTTCATCCTGTAAGGCGGCAGGGCACAGGGCGCATCCCACACCGCTGATGCCGTCAGTCCCGCTCGCACTGTTCAAGAACTCCGGGCAGATTGTCCAGCTACACATAGGGGATATCGCAGGATCGTAATGGGCGATCGCCCTGCACTGGCTCAGCAATTGTCATTCATCACAGATTTACCCCACCACGTCGGGGAGAAAGACAGCAACCAGATCGTGCCTTATTCCCGAAACTGCTGGGCGTGGAGGTGAGCATAGCGATCGCCCTTCGCCAGTAATTCCTCATGGGTGCCAGATTCGACGACACGACCCTGCTCGATGACAACGATACGATCGGCGCTGCGAATTGTGGCGAGGCGGTGGGCAATGATAAAAACGGTGCGATCGCCCATCAATCGCTCAAGGGCTTCTTGCACCAGCTTTTCGGACTCAGAATCGAGGGCAGAGGTGGCTTCATCCAAGATCAAAATGCGGGGATTTAGGAGCACCGCACGGGCGATCGCGAGGCGCTGACGCTGCCCGCCCGATAGGTTGACCCCGCGCTCACCCACCCAGGTGTGATAGCCCTGGGAAAATTGGCTGATAAAGTCATGGGCATTGGCAACCTTGGCCGCCGCCTCAATGGCCGCCATGTCCAGATCGTGCTGACCAAAGGCGATATTTTGGGCGATGCTGCCCGAGAACAGAATCGTTTCTTGGGGGACGATCCCAATCTGTCGCCGCAGGCTCTTGAGGGTCACGGTGCGAATGTCCATGCCGTCAATCAAAATCTGCCCATCTTGGGGATCGTAGAAGCGGGGCAGCAGGTTCATCAGCGTACTTTTGCCTGCGCCGGAGGAGCCCACAAGGGCAATTTTTTCGCCCGGTAGGGCAACCATATCCACACCACGCAGCACGGGCTGATCGGCGGTGTAGTGGAATTGGACGCGGCGGTATTCAACCTTGCCCGTGACGGGGGGCAACACGGTGGCGTCCGGCATTTCTTGCACGGCAGGCGCGATCGCAAACAATTCAAAAATGCGATCGACGGACGCTTCCGCCTCCTTAAACAGGTTGTAGTTTTCGGTGGTGTGGGTGATGGGGTCAATCAGCAGCAGTCCAGCGGTGACATAGCTGGCAAAGGCTTCACCCGTAAGATTGTCGATCGCAATTTGCCAACTGCCCACCAAAAAGAGACACAGCACAATGCCCGCATAGAGCAGCCCCACAACGGGATATTGCACCGCCAACAGCCACGCGGCGCGATATTTGGCTCGGCGGTTGCGTTCGGCTTCTTCCGTAAACCGGGCGATCGCGTAATCTTCTGCCGCAAAGGCTTGCACCAGCCGAATACCACTAAAGACTTCCGTCAACTGGGCCGAAAGGTCGGACACTAGGTTTTGGCTGCGGCGCGAATAGTCCAACATCCGTTCCCCAAACCAGCCCACCAACAGGGCCAGCACAGGCACCAGCACAAAGGTCGCGATCGTGAGCTGCCAGTTTAGCCAGAGCATGTAGATCAGCACCACAATGAGCTGCAACATGCTGGGGATGAAGTCCTGAAACAGCTTTTTGATCACTTCGCCAATGCGATCGACATCCTCCGTCAGGCGGTAGGCAAGATCCCCGGTTTGGGCCTTCTCAAAATAGGCGAGGCTGAGTTTTTGCAGGTGGGTGTAGGTGGCCACCCGTAGGTGAAAGGCAGCGGCCAGCGCTGCCTTGGACATCAGTGAATCTTGGCCATATTGTCCCAGCTTGTGAATCACAAAGCCGCCGATGGTGAGGGCAGCGGTTTGGGCGAGGGCAACAACCCGGCCCTGCACCAATAGCGACAACATGCGCCCCGCCAGCCAAGCCAGCACCGGCCAAAAGGCGGTGAACACGAGGGTACACAGCAACGCATACACAATCGTGTGCCACTGCTGCTTTACATAGGGCGCGAGTTTCCAGTAGTTAGAACGTTGGGCCAAGCGATCGCTCCACAGGCTGCTTTCCCACGCTATCAGGTTATGGGGATGGCGCTGCGGGCCAAGGGGCCGGTCAATATCGGTCGGCACTGTGGGCGCGATCGCAGCCGCAATGTGCGGTAAAGTCCAGACCATCGCGCCCGATTTTAGGAGCACAGAGTCAGACAATGGCAACGGTTGTGGTGGCAACGGGCAACCCCGGCAAATTGAAAGAAATGAACACCTACCTGGCGGAGTTGGGCTGGACGCTGGTGCTCAAGCCCGACGCCCTTGATGTGGAGGAAACGGGCACAACGTTTCTGGAAAATGCACGGCTCAAGGCGTCGGTGGTGGCCAAGGCCACAGGCCAATGGGCGATCGCCGATGATTCTGGCCTATCTGTGGATGCGCTGGATGGCGCACCGGGCATCTATTCCGCCCGCTATGGCAACACCGATGCCGATCGCATTGCCCGCTTGTTAAACGCACTCGAAAAAGCCCCCGATCGCACCGCCTCCTTTGCCTGCGCGATCGCCCTAGCCCGCCCAGACGGCACCATCGCCCTAGAAACAGAGGGCTACTGCCCCGGCGAAATTGCCCCAGCCCCCAAGGGTAGCGGTGGCTTTGGCTACGATCCCATCTTCTATGTGCCCAGCGCTGGCAAAACCTTTGCCGAAATGACGGCGGAAGAAAAGGAACGCCTCAGCCATCGCGGCGTGGCCTTTGCGCAGTTGATGCCAGCATTACGGGCGATCGCAATCGCATAGCACCCCATCGCGCGGGGTTCGCCCACGGGATGTTGTCCCGTCTTGGGCCTCTTGCAGATGAGGAACTCACAGGTCACAGCGTTGAGCGTGTTGGGGCGATCGCACCTTTTCCTGCGCAACAGCATGGCTTGAGGGGTTTTGGGGTGCCAGATACAACCATCCGTAAATCAACGGTCGAGCCGTGATCTACCCTGGTAATAACCCCGAGACACGGATGGGAATGCTAGGGTATGGCGCGCCGTACCTGCCCCCACAGTCCGGGCGCTAGATCGTCTGATAGGCCGCCGCTGTGACCCAAGAATTCCAACTCTCCATTACTGCGCTGGGCAGCGATCGCTACCTTATCCGCACCGAAGATATGGCGGATGGGGTGCCTGTGGCGGAAACCCAGGTGGAGTGGCCCGTTGACGACTGGTTGAACCAAGCCCAGCCCGCCCTAGACGACCCCATTCGGGCACTGTTGCGGGGGCAAGGGGGGCAATCTGCGATCGCCAACGGCGACCTAAACCGCCTTGGCAACATCCTGTACGATGCCCTGTTCCACGAAGATCCGATTCGCGAAAGCTGGTCGCGGGCCCAGGGCATTGCCCAAAACCGGCGGGAAATTTTGCGCCTGCGCCTGGGCTTCAAAGATAGCCGCCTCCAGCGCTTGCCTTGGGAAGTCTTGCGCAGCCACGGTCACCCCATCACCACGCGCACCAACCTTACCTTTGCCCGCTATTCTGCGGATCTGATGGCGGCGCGATCGCGCCCCATTGCCCTGCCCGATGCCGGAAAAGCCCTGCAAGTGTTGATGGTCATCGCTGGGCCAGACGATCAAGAACGCCTCAATTTGCGGCAGGAGGTGACCCAGATTCAAGACGCGCTGGCGATCGCCCCTGGCAGTTCCCTCAAGGTGCAAATCACTGTGCTCGAACAGCCCGATCGCAGCGCCCTGACCCAAGCCCTAGAGCAAGGGCAGTACCACGTGTTGCACTACGCCGGGCATAGCGACTTTGGCGACAGCGGCGGCGATTTACATTTGGTGAACCGTCAAACGGGGCTGACCGAACGCCTGACCGGGGAAGATCTCGCGGGCTTATTGGTCAATACGGGGGTATACGTCGCGGTGCTCAACTCCTGCCGCAGCGGCCAAACCACCGGAGACGATGCCGAGATGGACTGGCGACAGCAGAACTTTGTGCAAGCACTCGTGAACCGGGGTGTTCCGGCGGTGATCGCCATGGCCGAACGGATCCCCGATAAGGTAGCCCTAGCCTTTACCCAGCTCTTCTACAAAAATGTTCGGCGCGGCTACCCCATCGACCTCAGCCTCAGCCGCACTCGCCAGGGTCTCATTTCCATCTTTGGGTCTACCCAGCACTATTGGGCGCTGCCGATTTTGTACCTACAGCCAGGGTTTGACGGCTATCTGACCCTGCGCGATCGCGCCGCCGATGCCCAGCTCGATCCGTGGCAACTCCACGACACAACGGAAGAACTCCCGCTGCCATTGCCCAGCGATCGCACCGCCACCGATACCCTCATCGCCACCCTAGAATCCTTCCCCAGCGACGCCCCCTTCACCGACCCCGATGCCGAGGTGGCCGCCTATGTACAACAGCTTTCCCAGCCGACGAACGAGGGTGATGCGTCCCCCATGCCGGCTGATGCAGCGGAGGTTTTGGTCTTCAACATGCCAGAACAAGCGGGCATGGCGATCTACGAAGCGCTGCCCGAAAATCCTGAGGATGGCCTAGCTTCTGGGCCGGAGGAAGCCGCTGCTGCCAACGGGGCTGCCACCGCTGCCCAGACCACTGCCACGGATCTGGGCAATGGCTGGCGCGAACCCGAACCTGCCACAGGAGAGGCGATCGCGTCTCTACCGAGATCGTTCACCGCCCTGAGCGGGCTCAATCCCCTCACCCGCGAACCCCGCGATCGCGCAGAACAATCGGTGCTGGTGTGGTTCACCCTGGGGCTGATTGGAGCCGTCGCAGTGATTGGCGTTGCCGCGATTATGCTCAACAACGCCCAACGCGCCGACCTCCCCACCGCCACCCCGAGCGCGGCGACGCCATCCTCTGACCCAGAATCCGTTGACCCAGAATCCGTTGCAAATGCCGAGCAACTGCTAGAGCAAGCCAGGGATGCCCTTGCCCAAGGGGATGATGAAACGGTATACGCCACGCTGTCTGAGGTGCTGGATCCTGCCGTCTATACCAGCACGATTCGCAGCGGGCCGGACGCGGTGCTAACGCTACTCGATGGCCGTGCGGTGGAGGCAGCAGCAGATCAGCCAACGGCGATCGCAGTGGTGCGGCTTTTGCGGGGGCGGGCCTATTGGCAACGCTACCTTCAATTCCTGGGGGAAACGGGCTTTGAGGCTCCCGAAGCTCGGGAATACCGCACCCAAGCCATTGCAGAATGGCAAGCAGGCAGCGCGATCGCCCCCCCTTCCCCTCAAGATGCCTTCGCCCGTCGCATTTACGGCGAACTTCACCTCGCCCTAGGGTTTGCCCAACAGGCCGCCGATCGCAAAATCGAAGCCCTGGCTGCCCTTAATACCGTGGCCCAGTATGCAACGGATCCGGCGGATCCGCTGCTGCTTAACGCCCAAGCGCTCCAGCTTCTGATCTATGAAGAATTCGTGGCGATGAATACCGACGCGATCGCCGAAGAGCAATTCGACGCCCAAATTGCCGCCCAACTTCAGCCCAGCATTGAGCGCGACCAAGCCAACGCTGATAACTTGAGCGATTGGTTTGCCAGCCGCCGCCCCAGCGACATCGCGCACCTTGACCCCGCTCGACTGCTCAATACCACCGCGCCGACCCAGCCCTATACCTGGCTCTGGACACCCAGGGCTGTCAACGATTGGGCGGTTCACTTTGACGACATTTCTGCAAAATTACGTCCTGAGCCTGTGGGAACCTCAACGGATGCTCTGTAAATCTCCGGATTTTGGTTACACAAGCGACAGATTTCGTTTGTCCTGATCGGGAGCGGGCATTATGAGGCTGTCTACAAAGGCACGGGCAATCATGGATTCGTTGCAGACTTGGGTGCAGACGCAGCAAGGTCGTCTGCTGGTTCGCCGCAGTCACAACCTCATGCTCCAGGGCAATGTGGCGGGCGCGATCGCCGCACTGACCGAAGCCCTCTCCAAACACCTCAAGCCCGAAGAAATTTACCTCCGGCGGGGTCAGGCCCACTGGCATCAGCAGAACGCCGCCGCCGCTCTAGCAGACTTTAGCCACGCGATCGCCCTGTGCCCCCACGACCCGCGCCCCTATCAGCATCGTGGCATCGCTTACTACAGCCTCGGCGAAGACGACAAGGCCCAAACCGATTGGGACATCGCCCTCTACTACCAGCCCGACAACGCGATCGCCCGCTACTATCGCGGCCTCCTTGCCCTCGAACAGGGGCGACATGGCGATGCCCTGGCAGATTTTGACCGCGCCCTGCACAAAAATCCGCTCATGGCCGAAGCCTACTACCACCGGGCTCATGGGAAATATGCCCTCGGTGACGCAGAAGGCGCGATGGCAGACTGGGAACTCGCCCTGTGCAACGATCTCCGCCTCGACGAAGCCCGCGAATGGTTGCTCAAGGTTCAACACCAGATCCACAGCCACGCGCTAACCCAAGCCCTGCAAGCCGTTTTGCCCGCAGGGGTCGAACTCAGCCTGCAACATCGGGGCGATCGCCTCACCCTCGAACTGCGCCGTCAACTAGGCGTCCCCATCAACTACTTCACCCTGCCCGACACCCTGCGCCATCACCTAATTCAACTGCAACTGCCCGGCGTGCGCAGCTTTCACCTCATCGCCTATACCGGCGACTCCACCCTTGCCGAGTGGAACCAAACCTACGGGATTTACGATCGCGTTCCCTGCCCGCCCGCCCGCTGGCAAATGTCCGTCCTTACCACGCTGTTGCTGTTTCCCCCCTTTGGCATCCTGTCGCTGCTGTGCTCTGCCCAAGTCAAAGCCTCCTACCAACGGGGCGACTACCCTGCTGCTATGCGCGCCTCGCGCACTGTGAAAAAACTCTGCCTCAGCAGCGGCGTAGTGATGGGCATGATGCTGTTTTTCCTCGCCAGCTATGGGGTATACACCAACGTCGAAGTCCACTATCCCAACCCCGCCGCCAAGACCGCGATGCGGCCCAAAGCCGACTCCGCGGTCGAGCCCTAGGATCTGTCATCCTTGCTCCGCTGGCGGTGGTGTCCGGCAATAGAGCGGGAGACTTCCGCAACAGGATGGCGAGCAACCGGGTTGCTTCCCGGGCCGATTCACGCAATTCGGGGAATGGCCGAGGAAAACCTAGGCTGCTGCACCGATGGCCCTGACCCGTTGCAATTCGGGCAAAATGCAATACATTAGTTCCAGATCGTCGTTGTACGAAAGGGTTCGCCATGCCCGTCAGCCCCGCCCAGATTCGCGCCGCCCTCGAAGACAAGCGCAACGCCTTTCAGGACTTTAACCATACCTGGCAGCAAGACCTTCAGCGCTATCAGGCGGCGTGGCAACAGTTGACCCAAACCCCCCCCGCCAAGCTGGCCGCATCCCTGCCCGCCGGGCGCATTGGGGCGCGCCCCCTCGAACCCTATGACGCGGTGAAAAAGGGGGTTTTACCCTCACGGCTGGACTGGGCGAGTCGGGAAGAGAGCCTAGAGTGGGTGCGATCGCAGTTGGCGGGCATCACGACCTTTGCGGTGGATGGGTCGCAAATTTTCCCTAGCAAAGATGTTTCAATTCCCGTGGCGCTGGTGCAAATCGGCTGGTTTGAAAATGCTCACACCCCCGACGGCACTTACACCAAAGACATCGCCCTTGATGTGCTGACGCCGGAGGATCTGAAGACGGGCCGCATGGATGAGCCTGTGGATCGCCAGGTCAACATTCGCCGATTTGTGATGGAAACCGAGCGGCTGGTGAGCTACATGCGCACCTGCAAGACGCCCGATCGCACCCTCGTCTTTTTTGACGGTTCCCTGGTGGTAACCTTTGCCGATGTGTTTGATGGCGAAAGTCGTCGGGCCTATGTGGATGCGATCGTTGCCCTGCTCGAAACCAGCCAAGCCTGCCGGGTGCCACTGGTGGGCTATGTCGATAACTCCTCCGCCCGCGATCTGACGGGCCTGCTCTATCACTGGCCCGCGACCGACCTACCCCAGGTGGAAACCCTCCACGATGCCCAGATGCTGAATCGGCTGATGAAGTGGGGCGATCGCACGCCGCTGCTGCACTGCGATCGCGAGGGCATTCTCAGTGACTATGGCGACCAAGCTGATCAAGTCACCTTTACTTACCTGCGCACCACCCGCGATCGGCCCCCTGCCCGCCTCGAAATTCCCAGATGGATCTGGGAATCAGGCCAGCTCGAAACCGTCGTCAACTGGGTGCGGGCTGAGGTCATCATTGGTGGCGGCTATCCCTACGCGATCGAGACCGCAGACCAAATCGCCGTTCTGCAAGCGCCCGATCGCCAGCTTTTCTACCGCATTCTGCAAGACTGGGCCGAGCAAGAAGCCCTCAACCTCCGCTTTTCGCGCAAACTGGTCAGCAAAATATGGCGGCGATAGGGTTGCCCAGTCATCCCCAGGCTCCTCCGGCTTCGATCGCGCCCTGCCCAAGCCTCAGAACGTTACGGATTCTAAGCCCACTATTAAAAAGCATCTGCAATTGCAGGTATTAGCAAAACTTTTGTTTCCTTCGGTCAGAGATATGGGTTAATAATGTGAGTCCGGTGGGATCGCCAGCATCAGAATTCGAGGTCTAACCATCTGGAATCAGGCGATTGCACTCGGCGAATTGATTGCACCGGAGAATGGCAGCGTGGAAAAACTGATCAGCGGGCTACGACAGTTCCAAAGCAAGTATGTTCCCACCCACAAAGCCCTGATGGCGGAACTGAGCCGGGGCCAGCATCCTCGCGTACTCTTCATTGCGTGCTCTGATTCCCGTGTAGATCCGGCACTCATTACCCAAGCCGATATCGGTGACCTGTTCGTGATTCGTAATGCGGGCAATATCATTCCCCCCTATGAGGCCACTAATGGCGGTGAAGGGGCAACCATTGAATACGCGATCGAAGCCCTTGACATCAAACAGGTCATTGTTTGTGGGCATACCCACTGCGGCGCAATGAAGGGGCTCTTGCAGCTTGGGGAACTCGAAGAAAAGATGCCCTTGGTTTATAACTGGCTGCGCTATACCGAAGCGACCCGCAAGCTGGTAAAAGACAACTACACGCACCTTAAGAAAGAGGAGATGCTCGATGTCTTGGTGGCTGAAAATGTCTTAACCCAAATCGAAAACCTGCGAACCTATCCTGTGGTTCGCTCTAAACTCTATCGGGACGATTTGTCGATTCACGCTTGGATTTACAAGATTGAAACCGGTGAGGTGCTGGCCTACGACTCTGAGCAGCACGATTTTGTTACTCCCCACAGCAAAATTGACCCGGATGCTGCGATCGCGAACCGTGCTCCAAGCCCCCCGAGCTACTTACCGGGGGCTACGCGCCTCTCGCGCCAACAGTCGGAGCGCATCTATCGCGGTTCTGCGGCGCGATGAATCTCTCGCGATCGCCTGACTAAAGCACTAGGGGCTCAGGGGGGTTGTGCTGAATCCTGAACGCAGCCGCTACGTCCCTAGGTTTGCCGCCCAAAAAGCTCGACGCGGACGGCGGACGGGTTATAGTTTGGGATGTTTGGGGCTGTAGCTCAGCAGGATAGAGCAGCCGCCTCCTAAGCGGCAGGTCGCGCGTTCGAATCGCGCCAGTCCCGTAGGTTGAAACCGTCCCCCAGAACGGGTTTTGGGGCATTCCAGATACATCTAGCTAAACTCGGTTCACCCCCACGGGTGTGGGGACAACGCTATTGTATGCGGAGTGATCGTTAACTCTTCGCGGTTCACCCCCACGGGTGTGGGGACAACGACAAACGCTTTCTCTAGCTGTGGGAAGCCGACCGGTTCACCCCCACGGGTGTGGGGACAACTTGCTCACTGAGGCCGTACTCGTCAGTCAATTGCGGTTCACCCCCACGGGTGTGGGGACAACCAAATGCGTTATATTTCCCCGTTCGTAGATCGACCGGTTCACCCCCACGGGTGTGGGGACAACTCCCGCACGCTAATTGAGTAGCCAGCCACCATCCGGTTCACCCCCACGGGTGTGGGGACAACTTCGGACGACCTACTGCTGCCAGCACTTCAGATCGGTTCACCCCCACGGGTGTGGGGACAACATGGATAGGCTCTCTCTCCCACAACGCCCCAGCGCGGTTCACCCCCACGGGTGTGGGGACAACCATCTCGCGTGATGAGAGGTCTTGCCATCCCCCCGGTTCACCCCCACGGGTGTGGGGACAACCGACCGCGTAGGCAAATCAACGCTAGCTAAGCACCGGTTCACCCCCACGGGTGTGGGGACAACGGAGTAGCCCATAGCCTGAAATAGCTCTCGAAGAAGGTTCACCCCCACGGGTGTGGGGACAACTCGCCAACTAGGTATCGCGTGAGTTCCGCTATTTCGGTTCACCCCCACGGGTGTGGGGACAACGTTAGGATTGCGGATGGTCTCCGAGGGTGTTAAATGGTTCACCCCCACGGGTGTGGGGACAACCTAACTCACGAGCTAAGGCTAAACCGTTGTTTTCCGGTTCACCCCCACGGGTGTGGGGACAACGAACTAGGGAATGTGTCTGACGCTGTCACTACAATGGTTCACCCCCACGGGTGTGGGGACAACATCTGCTAGATGCCCCAAACAGATTGAGATACCCGGTTCACCCCCACGGGTGTGGGGACAACCAAAGCAGCCACACCACTAGGGCTAGGTACCAGTGGTTCACCCCCACGGGTGTGGGGACAACGAGCCCAAGTATTTCCTAACCTGCGACTGTAGCTCGGTTCACCCCCACGGGTGTGGGGACAACTTTCGACCATGCCTTAACAAGCTGCCCGTTAACCCGGTTCACCCCCACGGGTGTGGGGACAACGCATTGTCTTAGCATTAGCCAAAGCCAGCATGAAAGGTTCACCCCCACGGGTGTGGGGACAACGGCATATCGGCACCGGTTATCCGTTCATGCCGGGCGGTTCACCCCCACGGGTGTGGGGACAACCGGATTCCATCGATATCAGGGGCGGTTTGGTAGCCGGTTCACCCCCACGGGTGTGGGGACAACTGCCATCCGTCGCGCCAAGAAGTTGGTAGACGAGGTTCACCCCCACGGGTGTGGGGACAACTATCCGTTTAATGTAGACAAGGCTAACCCCAGAGCGGTTCACCCCCACGGGTGTGGGGACAACCATGCAGCAAATACGTTCACATCGCCTTCTCTCTCGGTTCACCCCCACGGGTGTGGGGACAACAGCTAGCAGCGTCTAACTACGATTATCGATACGAAGGTTCACCCCCACGGGTGTGGGGACAACTACCAGAGCCCGCTTCCCAATAAGTGATGGTAACTGGTTCACCCCCACGGGTGTGGGGACAACTAACATAGGCGCTCAGGTTGTTTACCAAATAAATCGGTTCACCCCCACGGGTGTGGGGACAACTAACGTAGGCATCCGAAGTTTCCTTGAACTCAAGCGGTTCACCCCCACGGGTGTGGGGACAACTAGCCCGACTAATGCTCGGGATGCCGCATACTCGCGGTTCACCCCCACGGGTGTGGGGACAACCCACGGTTGGTAACATTTCCGACAGGGTGACGATGGTTCACCCCCACGGGTGTGGGGACAACTTGAATCGCCATGCCTACCGCGTCAAAACCCGTCGGTTCACCCCCACGGGTGTGGGGACAACTTCAGCGATGGTATCCCAAAGTTTTCGAGCCCACGGTTCACCCCCACGGGTGTGGGGACAACACGGTTACTTTCTGAAGCTGCGGCGCGAACCATTCGGTTCACCCCCACGGGTGTGGGGACAACATGTAATGACGGGGTGGTATCTTACCGAAGATGACGGTTCACCCCCACGGGTGTGGGGACAACATTTGGCTCTGGTTGTACTTGCGAAGCTATTCTGAGGTTCACCCCCACGGGTGTGGGGACAACATAGTCAGGGAATAATTGCTTACGCCAATACGGTGGTTCACCCCCACGGGTGTGGGGACAACCCCGTAGCAACCGTTCTAGCCGGCGATGCCCGTCGGTTCACCCCCACGGGTGTGGGGACAACTGAACTCCAGTAGTACCTGGGTTGTGCCGAGGACGGTTCACCCCCACGGGTGTGGGGACAACGGCTCCATTTTGCCTGGCTGGTTCGTGCCAGTTCGGTTCACCCCCACGGGTGTGGGGACAACGGGCTCGATGCGACGCTGTGGTTAGCCGGGCAGCGGTTCACCCCCACGGGTGTGGGGACAACGACGCAAAACTAGGGGACGGGGGGTGCTGAAACCCGGTTCACCCCCACGGGTGTGGGGACAACACTTTAGTTATTAAGGGTTTTCACCTTCGTTTAGCGGTTCACCCCCACGGGTGTGGGGACAACTCAGGGCAGCCGATAGTTGCCGGTAAGAATCGCTAGGTTCACCCCCACGGGTGTGGGGACAACGCCCGCTGGATCTCTCAGGGATTCCTGGCGTGATCGGTTCACCCCCACGGGTGTGGGGACAACCAGCAGCAGCAGGGTTAAACATCTTGGACTCAACAGGTTCACCCCCACGGGTGTGGGGACAACGCCATGGATCAGGGGGGGTAGGGGTCAGGGAGGGGAGGTTCACCCCCACGGGTGTGGGGACAACGGTCGACAGGCGCGCGCAACAGCGCCGATCAGCATGGTTCACCCCCACGGGTGTGGGGACAACAATCCAGCGCTGGACGCGATCGCCCGCTGATCCAAGGTTCACCCCCACGGGTGTGGGGACAACCCAAACCCGTTGTATTTCCCCGTCCGCAGGTCAACTGGTTCACCCCCACGGGTGTGGGGACAACGGAGTTCAGAAGGGGCGGTGGTTGGCTACCCAAATGGTTCACCCCCACGGGTGTGGGGACAACCTGACCTGCAAATTGCTCTCAACGGCCAACCTCACGGTTCACCCCCACGGGTGTGGGGACAACGCTGCAAATCTACCAGGTTAGCCAAACGCTCGACTTCGGTTCACCCCCACGGGTGTGGGGACAACTTGTCATAGTTCTTGCTGGCTTTGTTTTGAGAAACGGTTCACCCCCACGGGTGTGGGGACAACTCCGTACCTAAGCCAACAAGTCGTGGATATGGGGCGGTTCACCCCCACGGGTGTGGGGACAACGAGTCGAAACATAGAAAGGCGAACAAAGGACGGCCGGTTCACCCCCACGGGTGTGGGGACAACGATATAGACGACTGTTGCGAGTATGTATTAGGCACGGTTCACCCCCACGGGTGTGGGGACAACGGACTAATCTCACGGGCAATTTTGAGTGCTTGTGCGGTTCACCCCCACGGGTGTGGGGACAACGCCGATACAGGGCCTGGAGGTACTGAAACGGGGAGGTTCACCCCCACGGGTGTGGGGACAACACGCTGGGATAGGTTTTCTCTCTGGTGACTGGGTCGGTTCACCCCCACGGGTGTGGGGACAACAAGGGAATCAGCCCTCTTGCATGTTCCTCTGAGACGGTTCACCCCCACGGGTGTGGGGACAACGAGGATATCGACCTTGGCGCACTCTCCAATGCACAGGTTCACCCCCACGGGTGTGGGGACAACGCAGAACCTACAATCCTAATGTACCCAATCAGTTGGTTCACCCCCACGGGTGTGGGGACAACGCCCTAGTAGGGCGTGGGCAGAGAACCACTGGAAATGGTTCACCCCCACGGGTGTGGGGACAACGCTAGAGGTAGCCAGGCATGAGCTGGAGATGGCGGTTCACCCCCACGGGTGTGGGGACAACCGCTGAGATGTCCATGCAGCAAATGATGAACGAGGGTTCACCCCCACGGGTGTGGGGACAACTAAAGAAGAACGGGAGCAAGAGCGAAACCTCGAAGGTTCACCCCCACGGGTGTGGGGACAACGGCCTTGAGAGCGGCAATATCGGCCAACAGCCGCGGTTCACCCCCACGGGTGTGGGGACAACCTGCATTCCGCCTCAGAGAGCTCGGGGCGCTGGCGGTTCACCCCCACGGGTGTGGGGACAACTTGGAATAGAATTACTGAGAAACCAGGCTCTAGCGGTTCACCCCCACGGGTGTGGGGACAACATTTTGTCGGCGGCATCTTTTGCTGCGTTGAATACGGTTCACCCCCACGGGTGTGGGGACAACGATGCTATTCGCCGTGGGGAAAAGCCGTCTGATGGGGTTCACCCCCACGGGTGTGGGGACAACGGCGGATGGTGCGATCGTTTGGTTTTGCATAGGTGGTTCACCCCCACGGGTGTGGGGACAACGCAAGCCTGCCTCCTCCGAGGCAGTCCCCAAGGCCGGTTCACCCCCACGGGTGTGGGGACAACAGCTGACTTTGGCAAACTGGATGGCCTGCTTAAGCGGTTCACCCCCACGGGTGTGGGGACAACACTTCCAGAATACTTGAAATTACTGGA
>JACYME010000144.1 GCA_015272155.1 Leptolyngbyaceae cyanobacterium T60_A2020_046 | reverse complement strand
AGGAAGGGGGCGCAGGGCATGGTGGCAGGGGATATTGCGATCGCCCTCAACGTGCCGCCCAGCAATCTCTCCTTTCACCTCAAGGCGCTGACCCATGCCCGTCTGTTGACCGTACAGCAGGAGGGGCGTTTTCAGCGCTATCGGGCCAACACAGCGTTGATGATGGACTTGGTGGCCTACCTGACGGCGGAATGTTGCGTGGATAGTTTGGGTCAATGCCCGGACGCTCCTGCGGCATCAATGGGCTCAGGCACGGTACAGCCTTCAACGGCCCTAGCTCCTGGAAAATCTTGACCTATGAACGTTTTGTTTCTCTGTGTGGGTAACTCCTGTCGATCGATTTTGGCGGAGGCCGTCTTCAACCAGCTTGCGCCCCCTGGCTGGAGGGCGATGAGTGCGGGGAGTCAGCCCACGGGGCAAGTGCATCCGCGATCGCTCACCCTACTGACCGATCAAGGGATCTCCACAGACGGGCTAAGCAGCAAATCCTGGGATCATCTGCCGCGATCGCCGGACATTGTCATTACCCTATGTGCCGCAGCAGCGGGTGAAGCCTGCCCGACCTATTTGGCTCCAGCCCTACGCAGTCATTGGGGCGTAGACGATCCAGCCCAGGCAACGGGCACCGAGGCTGAGATTGAGGCGGCGTTTCGGAGAACCTACGACATCTTGAGATCCCGAATCGAAGCATTCCTGGCTCTGTCGCTCGATCAACTTCAACCTGATTCTGAACCACTCAAGCAGCAGCTAGATGCCATTGGTTCACTGGTGCCGTAGCTCATTTTTGTAATCTCAGAAATCAGGAATAGAGCATGAGCATGTCAAATTCTAATAGCCAGCCGCCCATCACCGAACCTGCTGAAAAGCTCAGTGTGTTTCAGCGCTATCTCACCCTGTGGGTGCTGGTCTGCATTGTGGTGGGGATAGCGATCGGGCGGTTGCTGCCGGGGGTGGCCGTAGCGCTGGATGCGATGAGCATTTACCAGGTGTCGATCCCGATCGCCATCTGCCTGTTTTTCATGATGTACCCGATCATGGTGAAAATCGACTTCACCCAGATTGATCGGGCCTTTCGCTCTCCCAAACCCGTGGCCCTTACCCTGGTGGTCAACTGGTTGATCAAGCCCTTCACCATGCTGGCGTTTGCCCAATTTTTTTTGGGCTATTTGTTTCGGCCTTTGATCACGGGCACCGAACTGATTCGGGGGCAGGAAATTGCGATCGCAGACTCCTATATTGCGGGCACCATTTTGCTGGGCATTGCCCCCTGTACGGCGATGGTGCTGATGTGGGGCTACCTCTCCTTTGGCAACCAGGGGTTGACGCTGGTGATGGTGGCGGTGAATTCGCTGACCATGCTGTTTGTCTATGCCCCTCTGGGCCGCTGGCTGCTCTCGGCCAGCGATCTATCGGTGCCCTGGGCCACGATTGTGCTGTCGGTGCTGATCTATGTGGGGCTGCCGCTGTTGTGCGGGGTCTATAGCCGCCACTGAATTTTGAAACATAAAGGGCAGGAGTGGTTTGACACCAAGTTTTTGAAATACCTCGATCCGGTGGCGATTTCGGCGCTGCTGATTACCCTGGTGCTGCTGTTTGCCTTTAAGGGCGAGCTAATCGTCAACAACCCGCTGCACATTGTGCTGATTGCGGTGCCGCTGTTTATCCAAACCAACTTCATTTTCATAATTGGCTACGTGGCAGCGCTGAAACTAAATTTGTCCTACGAAGATGCGGCCCCGGCAGCGATGATTGGAGCCAGTAACCACTTCGAGGTGGCGATCGCCACGGCAGTCACCCTATTTGGTCTTAATTCTGGTGCGGCCCTGGCCACGGTGGTGGGGGTGTTGATCGAAGTGCCGGTAATGCTGATGCTGGTGGAAATCTGCAAACGCACGGCCTTTTGGTTTCCCCGTGAGCCCGAGAAGGCCAGCCTGCGAGACCCCCGCTGCCAAATTTTGAGCTAAGAAGAATGGTCACGCCCATGCCGAACCCAGTCGAGCCACCCAGCAATAGCGGTTCCGTGGTGTCGGTGCGGGGCAGTGTGGTGGATGTGCAGTTTCCTGAGCGCTTGCCCGGATACCTGAATCGACTGAATGCCGGTGACGATGGCAGCGTCGTAATTGAAGTCATTGCCCATTTGAATGCAGAAGTGGTGCGCGGCATTGCCCTGACCCCTACTTCGGGGTTGGCGCGGGGTGCGCCCGTGGCTGATTTAGGCCATCCCCTCCAGGTACCGGTCGGAAAACCCTTGCTGGGCCGCATGTTCAATGTGTTTGGCAACCCCCATCGACAAGCGCGAGCCCCTGGAGGAGGTGGCGTGGCGATCGATCCACCAGGCGGCGGTTCCGCTGATGCAGCAGTCTACCCAGTCAGAAATTTTGGAGACGGGCATCAAAGTGATTGACGTGCTAGCCCCCATCGAACGCGGCGGCAAAACGGGGCTGTTTGGCGGGGCGGGGGTGGGCAAAACGGTGCTGATCACCGAGATGATCCACAACATGGTAAGTCAGCACCAGGGCATTAGCCTGTTTTGCGGCATTGGCGAGCGCAGCCGCGAGGCCGAGGAACTCTACCGCGAGATGCAGGCCGCCGGGGTGCTCGGCCAAACGGTGATGGTGTTTGGGCAAATGAACGAGCCGCCCGGTGCCCGGTTTCGTGTCGGCCATGCGGCCCTGACCATGGCGGAATATTTTCGCGATGACACTCACCAAGATGTGCTGCTGCTGATCGACAATATTTTTCGATTTATTCAGGCGGGGCAGGAAGTGTCGGGTTTGATGGGGGAACTACCCTCGCGGGTTGGCTACCAGCCGACCCTGGCCACAGAGCTAGCCGCCCTAGAAGAGCGCATTAGCAGCACCACTACCGGAGCCATTACCTCGGTGCAGGCGGTATATGTGCCCGCCGACGACTTTACCGACCCGGCGGCGGTGCATACCTTTGGCCATCTGTCGGCCTCGATTGTGCTGTCGCGCAAGCGGGCCAGCGAAGGTTTTTACCCGGCGGTTGACCCGCTGCGGTCGAGCTCAAAAATGCTGATGCCTGCGATCGCCGGTCAGCGTCATTACGATACCGCCCTGGCCGTGCGCCAAACCCTGGCCACCTACGACGAACTCAAAGACATGATCGCCATGCTGGGGATGGCGGAGCTGGCGGCGAGCGATCGCCAGATTGTCTACCGCGCCCGCCGCCTGGAGCGATTCCTCACCCAGCCCTTCTTTTCCACCGAGCAATTTACCAGCAAGCCGGGACGGCTGGTGCGGCTAGAGGCCGCGCTGGCGGGGTGCGATCGCATTCTCAACGACGACTTTGCCGACTACCCCGAAACGGCTCTCTATATGATTGGCGACATCAAGGAGGCGAAACCGTGATGCACCTACAAGTCATGCAACCCACCGAAATCCTGATCGATCAAGCGGTCGCCAAAATCACTGCCGAGGGGCAAGACGGTGGCTTTTGTCTGCTGCCCCAGCATGTCGATCTGGTTGCCGCCCTGGTGCCTGGCATTCTCGCTTTTGAGCTAGAGGGTGGGGAAGAGGTGCTGCTGGCGATCGATGACGGCATTTTGGTCAAACAGGGAGCCTCAGTCCGGGTGTCGGTGCGCAATGCCGTGCGGGGCGACCATCTGGAAGCCCTACAACAGGCTGTGCAGCAGCAGTTTCGCCACCTCGATGAGCGCGAACAACAGGCCCGCCATACCCTGGCCCATCTAGAAACCAGTTTCATCCGCGAGTTGATCGACCTGGGAGGTAGTCCATGAAGCCCTCGAACCCGTCAGGCCAGGAAAATTCTGAGCGAGACCCCACCGCCTTTGAGCAGCAGGTGAAGGCAAAATCGCGGCGTAAAGCGCAGGCGCGGCGGGAGGGCGATCGCAGCATTTGGTCGGGCCTCGGCCTGTTTGGCATGGTGGGTTGGTCGGTGATGGTGCCGACCTTGCTGGGCATTGCCCTGGGTCGCTGGATCGACCACCGCTGGCCCAGCCCCTACTCCTGGACGTTAATGCTGCTGTTTATCGGCCTAGTGCTGGGCTGCTGGAG
>JACYME010000110.1 GCA_015272155.1 Leptolyngbyaceae cyanobacterium T60_A2020_046 | reverse complement strand
TATTCTCACGGCGCGGGTGTTGGGCCTCCAGTTGGGCATCGCTCGGGCCATTGGAGCAATCGGTTTTAGCGTGGTGATTGGGCTGCTGATGGCCTTTATTTTCCGCAAAGAGGAGCTGGAGAAAATCGAAGCCCAGGCCGGATTGCCGGAGCCAGAGGTCGCTCGCCCCCTATGGCAAAATGCCCTGTTCTTTGGGGTGATGGTCGGTATTTTGGTGTTTGCCAACTGGGCTAAACCTGCTGAGATGGTGGGTACTTGGGCCACTATCTACGCTGCCAAATGGTGGATTACGGGATTGCTGGGTTTGGGACTGGCGGCCATTCTAGTACGCTGGTTTGAGCTAAACGTGGGCAAGGTGATGCTCGTTACCGGCGTTACCGCTGTGCTGGCCTTTCAGTTTGCCGCGCAGCCGATGGTTGCCTTCGCGGCAGCGGTGATTGGCCTTTCCTGGCTGACCAGCACCAACAAAGACGAGGCTGGCGAATGGTTCGAGACCTCGTGGGACTATGCCAAGCAGATTTTGCCGCTGCTGTTTTTTGGGGTGGTGGTAGCGGGGGCCTTGCTGGGTCGCCCAGGTCATGAGGCGCTGATTCCTTCCCAGTGGATTATCTGGGCGGTGGGCGGCAATTCGATTTTCTCGAACTTCTTCGCGGCCCTGGCAGGGGCGTTCATGTATTTTGCCACCCTGACCGAGGTGCCGATTTTGCAGGGGCTAATTGGCAACGGCATGGGGCAAGGGCCAGCCCTGGCGCTGTTGCTGGCAGGGCCAGCCCTATCGCTGCCGAATATGCTGGTGATCCGCAGCATTATGGGCACGAAAAAGACTGTAGTGTTTGTGTCGCTGGTGGTGGTGATGGCGACGCTTTCGGGTATAGTCTACGGTGCCATTTGGGGTTAACCGGACTGCTTCTGCGGTTGGTGCAGTTGGCCGAGCAAGGGAGCGACAGATCACTTAGCCAACCCGCAGGAACGGCATAGGGATAGATCTTTCATCTCGTAATCGATCACATTGCCCTGGCCATCGAGTTCAAGTTGGCAGCAGGTTTGCAGGAGCGCTTTGAGCTTTTGCCGCCCGCGCTGCACCCGCGACTTTATCCCAGACACTGACATGCCCAATGCTTGGGCGATCGCCCCCTGGGGCATGCCATCTAGCTCTGCGAGCTGCACCGCCTCTCGATAGGGCCTGGGCAAATATTCCAGCAGCGGGCGCAAACAGTCGGCCATCTGTTGATTAAAGACGACCGAGTCATCCTCCATCATCAGGGTTGCCAGGGCAGCTTCGGGCATTAATGCAGGCTGACGACTGGCTTTGCGGTAGTAGTCAACAATGGCATTGCGGGTGATCTGAAAAATCCAGCTCTGCAGGCGATCGGTATCTTGCACCGTCGCTAGGTGTTGATAGATACGCACAAACACCTCCTGCAAAATGTCGTCCGCATCTGCGGGGTTATGCACCCGTTGCAGAATGAAGCCCCGCAATCGCTGATGAAACGTTTGCCAGACTAGGTTCACATCACCCGCTGAGGTTGCCATGGTTGCTGCTCCGTTGCTATCGAGCTTCGCTATAGGGTTTACGCACAGCCGCAGCCCGTGGCGACGGGTTGTGGAGTGCCACAACCTCCGGTCAGGTTAGCCTTACGGCCAGCCTTAGCTTGGAAGAACGCTTGCAGGTTTTGGGGCACCGCCGTTGGGGCTGCACTGTCTAGGGGCGAAACCGCCGAAGTTGGGGGTTCGGCCTGATACAGAGCCCGAAGAATCGCATCCACGATCATGCCGACGGGAGCTTCGGTGTGGCTTTCACCCTGGTATGACCAGGTGCGGCAGGCCGTACCACCCTGGGAGCCGGAAATGTCAGAACAGTCGCCACAGCGGCTCTCGGTGGTTTCGAGACTTATATCCTGACCATTGACTCGAATGGTCGGAGAACTCACAAACCGAAGCTGCTGGGCCTGGGCCTCTGACTCCACCAAAATTTTGTGGAAGTCAACGGCGGTGCCGGTGCTGGCGAGAACGGGCTGAAGGGTGGCGATCGCCTGCTCCAGGTTAGCCAAAGAGCCCGTACACCGAGAGCAGGTGGCCAGGTCAATGGCCAGCAGTTCGATGGTGAGGGTGCGCGGTAGGGTCGTTGTCGGGTTCATCACAGTCCTCCTGTGTTGATGTTCACCCAGGTAGACGACGACGTTGCAAAAAGGACGCAAAAGTTGCAAAAAGCAGTTATCAACTAGATGTAATGAAGATGATCTAACTTCTAGGAAAGGCTAAAAGGCCACAGCACCATGACCAAGCTCACCCTTGAACGCCAGCAACTCTGGATCTACCTGGCTGCGTTGCTGACTGGGGGCCTTTGGGGTTGGCGCTATGGCGAGGCAGACAGTGGCCTGGATGCGGGGGTGGCGATCGCCCTTGGCCTACTCCTTTACGCCACCTTTTGCCAGGTGCCCCTCACCCACCTGCGCCGCGCCTTTGGCCACCGCCGATTTATGGCGGCCCTCATCGTCGGCAATTTTGTCATGGTGCCGCTGGTGGTATGGGCCATGGCCACGCTACTGTTGGACGACCCCAAGCTGCAATTTGGCGTGTTTTTGGTGCTGCTAGTGCCCTGCACCGACTGGTTTTTGACCTTTACCTACCTGGGAGGCGGGAGCTTGCCGCTGGCGATCGCCGCCACCCCCATCCTCCTGCTGCTGCAAAGCCTGCTGCTGCCCCTGTACCTGTGGCTGTTTACCGCTGGTTCTCTAGCGGCCGAAATTGACCCCACCGCCTTTGTTGATGCCCTCGTGGGGCTGATCTTGCTGCCCTTGGGGGCAGCACTACTGACAGAAAAATGGGCAGAATCCCACCCCAGTGGAGAACGCTGGCTGAAGCTAATCGCTTGGTTGCCTATTCCCCTGCTGAGCCTAGTCCTGCTGCTAATCGCCGCCTCTCAGGTAAATGTCCTAATCACTCAGCCGCTCGCCCCCTTAGTCAATGTCATCCTAATTTTTGTGGCGTTTTTGGTGCTCAACGGCTATCTGGCCCGCTGGCTAGGGCAGTGGGCCGGTCTGGATACCGCCACCAACCGCACCCTGGCCTTTAGCCTGGGCACCCGCAACTCCTTTGTGGTGCTGCCTTTTGCCCTGGCTCTGCCCGACACCTGGGCGGTGGTGGTCGCCATTGTGGTGGTGCAGCCCTTGGTCGAATTGACGGGAATGATCATCTACCTGTGGTGGGTGCCCCAGCGATTGCTTAAAGCCCTACCACCCGCTTGACCCCATACCTTACGCACTCAGTCTATGGTTCATGCTCACGCCCACCACCATGCTCCCAAGACCTACACCCGCGCCTTTCAGATCGGCATTGGCTTGAATATTGGCTTTGTGCTGATTGAGGCGGGGTTTGGCTGGATCACCCAATCTCTGGCCCTATTGGCCGATGCAGGCCACAATCTCAGCGATGTGATGGGGCTCTTGCTGGCCTGGGGAGCCAGTTACCTGGCCCAGCGCCCCCCCAGCCCCGTCTATACCTACGGACTCCGGCGCTCTACGATTTTGGCAGCGCTGTTTAATTCCATGCTGCTACTTCTGGCGGTGGGCGGTATTGCCTGGGAAGCCCTGCGGCGGTTGCAAGACCCCACGCCAGTGCCAGGGATGACCCTAATCTGGGTGGCTGGGGTAGGGGTGGTGATCAATACCCTGACGGCGCTGCTGTTTTTTTCGGGGGGCAAGGGCGATCTCAACATTCGGGGGGCGTTTTTGCACATGGCCGCCGATGCCCTGGTGTCGGTGGGGGTGGTGCTGGCGGGAGTAGCCATTTTGCTGACCGGATGGCTGTGGTTTGACCCCGCGATCAGTTTGGTGATTGTCGGTGTCATTGTGGCTGGCACCTGGAATTTACTGCGCGAGGCTCTGGGGTTAATCCTAGATCGCGTGCCCAAACACATCGAGCCGCTGGCGGTGCGGACGTTTCTACGGGAACTGCCGGGGGTGGCGCAAGTCCACGACCTGCATATTTGGGCGATGAGCACGACTGAAACGGCTCTCACCGCCCATTTAGTCATGCCAGAGGGCTGTCCAGGGGA
>JACYME010000013.1 GCA_015272155.1 Leptolyngbyaceae cyanobacterium T60_A2020_046 | reverse complement strand
TATTCCAAACGCTTATGTCCCCCGAAGACCAAGCTGCCTTAGCCCAGCATAGTCGCGAGATCGCCAAGATTCTGCATCGTAATAGCGCGCCCGCAGCGGTTGACACGCTTGAAGGCATTGAAACGACGGTGCGGCAGCAGATGCTGGAACACGTCAGTCCCGAGGTGGGAATTTTTATGTCGAAGTGAGCACACAAACCCAACGGGGTCGCCCCCGGCAGATAAAAAGCGTTCTGGGGAACCTCCCAATTCGAGAACAGCAAGCCCAACGGTTGGGACTCGACCCTCACGATCGAAACGACAGCGGACTCGTATCCAGGGAACCAAGCTCGCCGCAAAACGGGTTGAAGGCCTAACTGTTGCTCATCTTGCGCCTAGACTTCAACGTCGGCGTCGGGATGCGCTTGCGGCACGACTTCGAGCACCTGGTGCAGCTTTTTTGTCCCACTCTGCCGTATTCGGTTCATCGGCGTCGGGATTATGGGGGCGAGGCACACGCAGGCGATTTTCCATCGCCTTGAGATACTCCCATCCCCTTTGGCGGCTGATGGGACACTCTAACACCTGGTTCATCTAATCAGACACCTGGCGACCCTTCCACTGCCCGTCATCGGGCGGCGGGCTCTACAACACTTGCCGCAGCAAGGCTTGTTGTTCATCGCCTAACCGCGTCAGTGTTTTGGGCATTGCAACAGCATCACAACAGTAGACGTTCTGTCTATAGTGTGGCTCTGCTACCGGACTTGATATGAGGTTGCTTCGTCTCGTCAAAAAGATGAGATGGAATGGGACTGGCGGTGGCGTGGGCATGAGTGTCAGCACTGTCCTTTGTCGGAGAGAATTTGCGATAGCCCGATGCTCCAGGCCAAAGACTTTCTCGCTGCGGGGTAAAATCAGACTGGCTTTCGCCCCTATCCCCATCCTCTCATTGAGGCGGGTGATGGCGATGGGATATCTCCAAGATGGACCACGGACAAGCGCAGAAACCTGTGCAGCGATCGCGCGTGGATGTCTGATTCAGTGATTTTTGTCAACGTGATCGTCGGAAATTTTTGCTTACCCAGGGGGAGGAACGGTCTTGAAAACGCGCGTCATCTTAGTTCGGCACGGTCAAAGTACCTACAACTTAAAGAAGCTCATTCAAGGGCAAATTGATGTCTCCACGTTGACGGAATTGGGAATATCCCAGGCCCAAAAAGTCGGCGAAGCCCTGAAGGGAATTCCCTTTGATCAGGTTTATGCCAGTTCCTTGCAGCGGGCCTATCAAACCGCAGAGACAATTGTCGGCGTTTTGCGCACCGCCACCCCCGATGTGCCCGTCCCAGAGCCCGTTGACACAATCAAAGAAATTGACCTACTCCTGTGGGAAGGGTTGTCCTTTGAGGAAGCGGAGCGCCGGTATCCTGAAGCCTATGCTGCCTGGTATGAAGACCCGGCCAACTTTTCGATGACCTTGGCCGACGGAACCAAATTTTTCCCGGTGCGATCGCTCTACGATCGCGCGGCCCAATTTTGGCAAACCATCCTACCCAAGCACCAGGGCCAGACCCTACTGGTTGTCGCCCATAGCGCCATGAATCGCGGCCTGATTGGCACCGCATTGGGGTTGGGGCCTGCCCGCCACGAAAACCTGTATCAGGCCAACTGTGCCATCAGCGTGCTGAACTTTTCGGGGACGCTGGGCGACCCCGTGCAGCTTGAGTCGATGAACCTGACCAGCCACATGGGCGAAACCCTGCCCGCCATGCGGGGCCGCCACAAGGGGCCGCGTTTGCTGCTGGTGCGTCACGGCGAAACGGAGTGGAATCGACAAAGCCGCTTTCAAGGGCAGATCGACATTCCCCTCAATGAAAATGGCAAACGCCAGGGGCAGCAGGTGGCAGAATTTCTGAAGGACGTTGCCATTGATGCGGCGGTGACTAGCCCCCTATCTCGCCCCAAGGAAACAGCGGAAATTATTTTGCAGCACCATCCCCACATTGCCCTCACAGAGCTGGAGGATCTCAAGGAGATCGGCCACGGCGAGTGGGAAGGCATGTATGAGCATGAAATTGAAGCGGGTTATCCGGGGATGTTGCAGCAGTGGCAGCGCCAACCGGAAACGGTGCAGATGCCGGGAGAAGGGGGCGAAAATCTGGCCCAGGTTTGGCGGCGGGCGATCGCGGCTTGGCGTCAGATTGTGGCGCAACATAGCGGCACCGAGCGGCCCGTCACTGTCCTCGTGACGGCCCACGATGCCATCAATAAGGCTATTTTGTGCCATATCGTTGGGTTAGGGCCAGAATCCTTCTGGAAGTTTAAGCAGGGGAATGGGGCCGTGAGCGTAATTGACTATCCCAACGGGGTAGACAGTTCGCCCGTGCTTTCGGCTGCAAACATTACCGTCCACCTCTCGGGCAGCATCTTTGACAAGACGGCGGCGGGTGCGCTCTAGAGGCTATGACTGGGACTGTGTTGCGAAAGGTGCGCTACCTGGATCCGCTTTCACAAACGGATCAGGTGGCGGATGTTTGGATTGCGGCGGGCAAGATCCAGGCGATCGCACCCAACCTAGCTCTTGATGTAGACGCCCATGACGTGGACGTCATTCACGCCGAGGGCCAATTCTTGATGCCAGGCTTGGTAGATCTCTACAGTCATAGCGGAGAGCCAGGGCACGAAGCTCGCGAAACTTTGGCGTCACTGATGGCCAGCGCGATCGCGGGGGGCTTTACTCGGGTGGGTATCTTGCCCGACACCCAGCCCGCCCTTGATACCCCTGGTACCCTGCGTCATTTGCTGGATTTGGCCTGCGAATTGCCCCAAGCTCCCCAGCCACGCCTGCTTCCCTGGGCGGCGCTGACCCAAGGCGCTAATGGACAGCACATGACGGAACTGGCCGAACTCGCCGCCTTGAAACCCTTGGCACTGGCAGGATTTGCCGATGGGCAACCCCTCCACCAATTGGTTTTGTTGCGACGACTGCTGGAATATGGGCGTCCCTTGGGGAGGATGATTGCCCTGTGGCCCTGCGATCGCACCCTTACGGGGGATGGGGTGGCCCGCGATGGCGCGATCGCCCTCATGGGTGGCCTCCCTGGTAGCCCCACTGCGGCAGAAACCGCCCCCCTAGCAGCGCTGCTAGAACTCGTCGCCGAAGTCGGAACGCCCGTCCACATCATGCGCGTTTCCACCGCACGCAGCGTGGAACTCATCGCCCAGGCTAAGGCACGGGGGCTGCCCATCACCGCCAGCACCACTTGGATGCATCTGCTGTTTTCAACCGAGGATGCGTTGACCTATGACCCCAACCTGCGGCTGGATCCGCCCTTGGGCAACCCCCCCGATCAGCAGACGTTAATGGATGCTGTGCGGGCGGGCATTGTGGACGCGATTGCGATCGATCACAGCCCTTACACCTATGAAGAAAAAACCGTAGGATTCAGCAGCGCCCCACCCGGCGTTATTGGTCTGGAGTTGGCCTTTGCCGTGCTCTGGCAGCGGTTCGTCGCCGAAGGGGATTGGTCGCCCTTCGAACTGTTACGGGCGTTGAGTACCCACCCGGCTCAGTGTCTAGGGCAACCCCCTGCCGCGATCGCGCCAGATAGCCCCATCGAGGCTGTTCTCTTTGACCCTGCGATACCGTGGCAGATTACAGCATCAGCCTTGCACTCGCGATCTCGAAATACTCCGTTCCTCAACCAAACCGTGACTGGTCGTGTTATCAGAGTCTGGAACAGCTAGCCTTCACTCGTTCCAGTCCGGCATCTCAATTCTGGCGATTTCATGACGGCAACAGGAAGCCAAGAAACTCCAGAACGCAAAAACGGACTACAGAAAAAGGGATAGCGATTGACGCTATCCCTCATTCCTCACAGTCTTTGCTACGGTCATCTACACAGCGGTGGGACACACACTGCCCACCCGCTACAGTCCAGCAGGAGTGCTGCGGTTAATTTAGGCGTCAGCCTTGCGACGACGGCTCACGAAGAATGCACCAGCCAGTGCACTCAGGCCAATCACAGTGCCAGGCTCGGGAACTGTTGCACCCGCAACCTTGAAGTCAGGGCCGTTAAAGGCTTTCTCACTGTAAAGGCGAACGGTGGTAGCCCGACCAGAAACGCCTAGGTCAGCAAGGTTGAGACCATAGGAGCCAACTTTCTGAGCCTCGGTGATCTCTTTGGTGTCAATTTTGTAGCCCGCGTAATCCCAAGTGCTAGAGTCCAGCACGGTTCCTGCAATCACGTTACCCAGGTCATCCAAGAACTGGACACCCAGGCGGCTGTTCATGCCACGCTCCCAGAAGAAGAGATTGTTGAAGGCTTTGTTGAAGGTGAGGTCAATCACAAAGCTGCCTTTGTCTTCGCCATCAATGATGTTGTTGAGGTTGTTGTTCCCCAAGTTGGTCACGATGTCGCCGTTGGAAGGGTCTTCAACCTTGACACCAGTTGTTGCGTTATCGCCGATGTCAGCACTGGCTGCACCGCTGTTGCCACCGGTGTAGGGGTCGTTGTAGACAATGTTGGCGGCGCTGACGTAGGACAACACGGACTGGTCAATAATCGTGCTGCCGATTTGAATGGACTCTAAGAAGATGTCGCCTTTGGGGGAATTGCCGGTGAAATTGGTGGTGAAGCTAAACGCACTAGCGGTGTTGGCAAGGGCCAGGAGGGCACCAACTGCTGCACCGGTAGAAAGCGCGAACTTAGAAAGTGAGGAAATCATTGTGATAAGTTCCATGCACAATTCAACTGTGACATCAGTGTAGTCAAGTTAAAAAAAACACTGAAACCGTAATCCTTGGGTTTCACTGAAGCTTCATGATTTAGGACAGGATTGACGAAGATTCGTTGAACCGCTAAAAACCTCTGTAACCTTCTTTGCAAGACAGCTTTAGCGCCATATTCTCCGAGATTTTACGGATGTCTCGGTGGAAAGTATCGGGGAATTACGTTGCCGAAACCCCTAGGTAAATACTGAGAGTTGCGTACTTGTACTGATAGATTTCACACGTTGAAAAATCCTCTGGCATTCTGCTCAGTAAATCACGATCCCAATACGGAGAATCCTGCCCGGAGAGGACAGGGTGTGCGAAGGGGGGATTGAAGACTGGAGGCCAGGCTGCAATCGCTCCGTCATACCGCGCAATCTCTGACAACGCTGCTTTTAATGGCTCGTGGGCACCTGGTAGTGCAGCTCCGCAAACGCGTCGCCATAGGCTCTGAGCGCGCGCAACTGAAGCGGGGATGGATGCGCCGGGCAAAGAGGGGCGCGCCGCTTCCCAGGGTGGTCGGTGCAATTTGGACGATGATTTCATCGAGCAGGCCCGCGTCGTAGAACTGGTCGGCCAAGTTGCCACCACCGACAATCTAGCGGGTTTTGTCGCCCGCCGCGATCGCCATTGCTTGGTGAACCGGGCGCACATCACCCCGCACAAACCGCACGTCTGCCCCTGGCACGAGGGGCAGTTGGCGGGAGGTAAATACCCAGGTTGGCACGGCATAGGGCCACGGCTGTGGGTCTCGTGGTCAGTGGGGGCGATTTGGTGGTCGTAGAGCCACTGATAGGTGGTGGGGCCCATCGCGATCGCGCCCACCCCCGCCAGAAAGTCATCGAACGTGTTGGGCTCTAGGGGGCCGAACTGAAATAGCCACTCCAGGGAATTCTGGGCATCGGCGATGAACCCATCCAGGCTGGGGCGGTGTAAAAGACGGTGCTCATGGGCGTTGCTGAACTCGTGATGGGGTGAGGCAAGGAAGAGAATTTGAGATGCTCGCTGGAGGGTTTAGTCTGGCTTGGCAGCAGGCCGCTCAAAGGCTTTGGGGTTTGGGGGTGCGGCTGGGTCAGGGCGATCGGCGGATGCCGCCAACCGCTGCAACGCGACATCCAACAGCACCTTATCTCTGGGTTCGAGGTCGTCGCGCACGGCTTGCATTTCGTCACACAGTTCTTGCAAAACTTCGGGCGCGAGGCTATTCACAAATTCGGTGACCTCTGCCACAAGCGCGTCGTCTGGGGTGTCTGTCATCTTGGGTGTCCTCGTTGTAGAGGGGAAACATTGGCCAGCTTTTCAGTATTGCTTATGGGATGCGACGACGCTCCAGGAGATGAACTTCGCGGATCTGTTGCTGGATGCGCTGGATTTCTCGCCGGGGATGTACGAGGCGCTGATGGTGTGGTGAAACGGCGGCGGATGGGGACGTTGGAGGCAACGTTTCCTGGTGTTTTGAACGTTTGAAGAGATGGATATAGAGCAGCATGGCGTTGGTCAAGGGTAGAACAACGGGCGCGATCGCGGTTTTTGGGTTACCCATCGGCCCAAAAGTCGCGATCGCTGGCCCACACTCATCACGTGGGCAACAACGTAGACAAAACAGAGGCAGAAGTTCAGCCCACTGAATATACTACATATACTACAGGTATATTTCTGTCTTCTCGTGAGTTTGGGTGAAATTTGTTGCCTCGGCTCGGTAGCGCCCCTGTCACAGCTGTGACAGGGGCGCGAGCAGGCTGAATTATTTAGCTGAATTATTTAAGCGTAGAGATGTCTTTGAATCAGTTGTGTTGAGGCTCTGGGCGCTTTGGTGGGGGCTGAACTCAACTCTCGATGTGAGTATCTTTCGCGATCGCCGCTTGATCTGAGCCGAGCCACTTAAAAGATTGTCTTGATTCTGGGATGGAAAAAAGCGGAAATAGCATCATTGGGAAATTCCCTTGCGGTATTTACTGATGTCGTCTCCACCCAAGATTGGTATCCAAGTTTCGCCAGAGCATCCTGCCCTATTGGAAGGGCTGGAGGTGCTGCTCCAGCTCGGGCTGATTACGGATGGGCAAACCCGTCGCATTGCGTTGACGTCGCTGCGGTGTCGGTTACCCGAGTGGGAGGCTCACGCCCGGGAGTCTTGGTTTCAGAGCATGGTGCGAACTTTAGTGGGCGATGGGGGGACGCCACCGCCTGCGGCTGGGGCAGCGCCGCGACCGAGCCGCGATCGCCCGACCATATCCCATCCCCCTGCGGGTCGTCCGGTGGCACCAGGGACTCAGGCTCGCGCCGCCGATCAACCCCGGACTGCTCCGGCTTCGGGGGCATCGTCTGCGCCGCCACGGCCCTCTGGGCAACCTATGCCGATGTCGTCCTCTCGCGGGCGTCCTCCAGCGGCGCGATCGGTTCCGGCTCGCCCACCTGCTCTCCCCGCGCTTGGGGATCTACCGTGGATGCGTTTTGTGCAGGTGATCACCGAGCGACTGTGGGCGGAGTTAAGCGTCGTGTGGCTGCTGTGCCTGGGGGTTACTGCTGGTGGTGTTGTCGTCGTCGGTGCTGGCGGCAACTCAATGGACGCGCATTAACTCCGTGGGTCAGTATTTGCTGTTGTTGTCGTATACGACGCTGTTTTGGTTGGGCGGGCGTTGGGCTGCGGGTCAGCCCCGGTTGCAGGTCACGGCCAAAACCTTGGGGGTAGTGGCGCTGTTGTTGGTGCCGATTCATGGTTGGGCGCTGCATGGGTTGCAGGTGTGGCGGGGGGCTGCGGGTGTGGTGGTGATGGTGGTGGCGCTGGTGGGGCTCACGGCGGCTGCGATCTCCGGCTATCCCCAGGGGCAGGCGAGATCGCGTCCGATGGTTTCTCTCGCCCTGTTTGTGGGGTTGCTATATCTGCACTTTGGCTGGGGTGCGCCGCTGATGGTGGTGTATGGGGCGATTGTTGCGGTAGCGATCGCGGTGGGATGGTCGCTAATGGACAATCGTTCACCCCAGCCCTCTGATGCCGCCTCTCAGTGGCTGCTGGTGTTTTACAGCCTGGGCATCGTACTGCTGCGGGGCTTCAATACGCCGGAGATTCTCCCCGACCAGTTGGGGCCGGCGTTGGGCGTTGGGGGGGCTTTGCTGGTGAGCAATGCCAGATTGCGATCGCCTATGCCTGAGTTCAGCGAACTGTGGATTTGGCTGGGGCGCGGTCTGCTGTTCATTGGCTGGTGTTTGACGGTGGTGACGATCCCTGGGCAGGCGTTGGTGATTACCCTCCTGGGGCTGGGGTTGCGGGTTGTGGAGGTGACGAAAGCCTGGCGATCGCTGGATTGGGCAGCTTGCTTATTGATGGGAGTGCAAGCGGTCTGGCTGACGTGGCGCAGCCTCCCAAAGTTGCAACAACGGGCGCTGTTGGATCTGGCCTTGCAAATTACCGGGCCAGACACGCCGCCGCTGTCGCTGTTGGGGGTGGCCTATGCGCCCTGTGTGGTGGTGATGGTGGCGCTGGCTGATCGACTGCGGCGACGCTGGTCTAAGCCACAGTTAGCAATCCTGACGGAATCTATGGCGGTGGTGCTGAGCCTGCTGTTGCTGGTCTTTGCGCTGCAAGATTTGACGGTGCTGTCGGTCTATTTAGTGATTGCCACGATAGTGCTGGCGGTGGTGACGGTGCGGCGATCGCCCAGCCCCGAGCCGCTGATTCACATCACCCACCGGGTCGCGTATCTGGCACTGCTGACGAGCATTGCTGATCGCTGGCCCAACCTTTCTTCCCAGCAGGGCTTGATCTTGGGCAGCAGCCTAGCGGTGTTGGAATGGGGCGCAAGCAGCGTGCCGATAGGGGGCGATCGCGGCGAATGACGCTGTATCCGTTGTTGGAAGGGCACGTTCCCCGACCTACGCTGTGGCTCTATTGAAACTTTGGGCAACTGGTGGGGTGGGCGCTTTATCTGCGGTTGCTGGTGCCTGAATTAGAAGGGTTTGATCTGTGGATTGGGGTTCTTGTAACGGTCGTTGCCTTTCTCATTGCGCGGCAGCCGTGGCAGGCTTGGGGGTGGCCCGCTGCCCCGTGGCGACAGTTTGCCCTGGTGCTACCGATCGCGGTTTCACTGGCTGGGTCGCGATTCTCAATGGGGTGAACTTTTGGGCGGCGGCGGGGTTCTACGCCGTCCTCAGCTGACAGCGGCAGCGGTTTCGCCTCAGTTATCTCAGCGTGTTGCTGGTGGAGTGGGCGATCGCGCGCTGGCTCATCGACAGCCAGAATTCTGAAGAGTTTTTCTATGCGCTGCTGTTGGGCGGTGCGGTGCTCTATTTTGCCCAGAGTGATCCGATTTTTCAGAATGGGGCACGGCGATCGCTGCGGCACTGGCTGTGGGTCAGCGGGCTCGGCTTCATCTTGCTCTATGGGGTGATGGTGTCGCCAGGGTCGGGGTTGCTGGTTGGGTTCTTGAGTTTGGCGGCCGTTGGGGCTGGGCTGGGGCTACAAGTCCGTGCCTTTCTATTCGTGGGCACAGCGCTCCTTATCCTAAATTTGACGGATCAGTTTGTGCTGCTGAATGCCACGTTCCCCTTTGTGAAGTGGGTGCTGGGGATTGTGGCAGGGGTCGCGCTGATTTGGATGGCGGCGGATTTTGAGCGCCGCCGCGAACAGTGGATCGCGATCGCCCAGACCTGGCGCTCCACCCTCGACGAATGGGAATGACGCCAGAACATCTAGGGATTACCGTCGTGCGGGTTCCGGCTCCAGCGGTTCCCACGCTTCAACGGTGTTCACCAGCGTCAACAGCGGCCCGGTTTGTTCCTGGCCATTCACGGCGAGGTCGCTGTGGCAGAGAATCACGCGATCGCGAGCTCTTCCTAGCAAATCGCGCAAAATCCGCTCTAGGCGGGCTTCGTGGCTTTGTTCAACCGACTCGATGGTCCACGGACGCCCCGACCAACCCCGCAAAAAGAGTGGATAGCCAAACAGGGCATCGGTGCCTGTGAGCCAGCGTGGCGAGCCTGCATCGAGCCAAAACTGCCAGCGATGGGAGAGCCGTTGCGATCGATACTGAAACACCGTTGCCAGCGTAATGCCTTGATTTTGCGCCTCGGGTCGCACCGGAAAGGGATTTGCAGTGACGATGCCCTGCTGCAAAAGCTGCAAAAAGCGCCCCTCGGGAGGCAGGTCGGCGGCTAACTTTTCTCCCGAAAAGCGCTGCTGTTGTTGGAGTCTGCCCTCAACGAGCCAAAAGTGTTGGGCGGTTTCCATGAGTTCCCGGAGGGCGGCGAGTTGGTCGTAGGGCAGGTGGTTGCCGCGCCACAGAAACTGTTGAATGGCCCGATCCATCAAGCTCACGGGGCTACTGAGCAGGCGTTGTTGGCGGGCTTGGCGCTGTTGGGTAATCCAGGTGCGCAGGGTTTCGTAGGTGTCAGCGGCTCGGTGGCCGATGCGATCCCACCGGGGAAATTCGCTCAAAGGGAGCAGGTCGGGATGGTCGGGGTGGGGCTGAAAGCAGTGGTCGGCAATGAGTTCTGCCCGGACGGGGTCGATGCGCACGCGATCGAACCACGATCGCCCGTTCGGGTCTGGAAAGTCTGTGGAGGAAGGGATTTGGTCGCTTTGGCTCAAGACCACCAGCATTTCAGCCACGGCATCGCGATTGATGAGGCGGCCCAGGCCAGGATACACGAAAGGGATAAGGCTCAGCACAGCGCGCACCAGGGGGGTGCTAACGAGGGGGCGCTGATCGTTGAGGGACTCGACGGGGATGCGGTGTTTGGTAAGAATTTCGGCCAGGGTGTAGCGGGCGATCGCGTCAAACCCAGGGCCAATCACCGCCATGTCGGCGGGGGCAACCTCGCCAGATGCGACGACCTGGGCGATTGCCTCTGCCGTTTGGCGCAGCAGTTCCCCGCGTGAAGTGGTTTGAATGACGCGCATCTCGGGGATGGGCTCGGGGCTGGCGGTTTCACCCACCACCCCATTTACCAACGGGTCAGCCCAGGCAGTCGCCAGGTTCCCCAGCGGGGCAGGCAGGGTGTCGATTGCCGTAGCGCGATCGCGCCAGCGCTCCAATGCATCGGGATCAGCCCCGACACCCAGACGCACCTTGCCGTGAGGGTTCCAACTTAGGGCCACGGGCTGATCCGTTGCCTGCGCCAGTTCCACAATGCCCTCAAAACAGGCGGGATATTCGTCCACGTCATCAGCAGCCAGCCCCCAAAAGCGCTGGGGCCACTGGTCGCGATAGGTGGGGTGGGGCAGCAGATGTCGCCAATACAGTTCTGTGGCAATGCCATAGGTTAGCAGCCCGCGCTGCAAACACCAATCGCGCCAGGTGATGAGAGCGGCGGCGATCGCGCGCCAGGTATCTGGGGGCGCCAGCCCAGCGGGAATGCCCTCGGGCAGCAGGGTGGCCAAATCTTCAGTGGGAATGCCCGCCAATGCCGCCAGTTGCAAAAAATCTAGCGATCGCCGCACCAGTTGGTTCACCGTCCAGCCGGGAATGGTGAAGTCCTCGGTGGTGAGGTGCGATCGCCACACCCGGGTCGCCAGTTCTTGCTCGTTCTCGGGCCGTAGCTTCATCGGAAATTGCGGATTTAGCCCCAAGCGATCGACCAACACCGGCCAGAACAGACTCACCTCGTTTTGAATGAAGCCCGCCGGGGTCGAGGTGGTCAGCGGCAGCGGTTGCGAGAATGTCGTGGCGAGGCGATCCACCAGCGCCAGCCGATTGTCGCCATTGGCCGCAAACAGCACCATCATCGCCCCAGGGGCGGGGCTGCGATCGGCGATCGCCGTTTGCCACTGGGACACCTGGGCCAAGAGGTGCGCCGTTTTACCGCTGCCCGTTGGGCCTTCAATCCATCGCAGTTCTGCCATGCTCAAAGCTTATCGCGCCGACCCAACTCCGGCGTGTATGGTTATAAAGCACCACACCCCCGCGCGATCGCTATGGCTCATCCCATTGTCCGCTTTCGAGGACAGTCGGCCCTCCACTCTAAGGCACTGCTCGCCTACTATCGCCAGGTCAGCGCATCGCCCCTCACCGTGGTGGATGTTGAAACCACCGGATCCCAGCCCCAGCGCGGATCACGGGTGATTGAAGTGTCAGTTTTGCAGGCTAGCCTAGCAACGGGCATCATGCATCAAGAAACACACCTCATTAACCCTGGGGTGCGCGTGCCCGCCATCATCACCCAGGTCACAGGCATCACCGCAGATCTTGTGACTCAGCAGGGCAAATTCCCCGAAACCGTCTGGCCCGATCTATTGACTCGGCTAGAAACCGGCGTGCTCACAGCCCACAACCTGGAGTTTGACTACGCCTTTTTGCAGGCCGAATATCACAAATTTGACCATCGCTTTCGCCGTCCCCCGGAGGAGCAATTTTGTACGGTGCTGCTCTCACGGCTGCTGCTGGCTGACCTGCCCTCGCGCCGCTTACCGGATTTGGTTGCCCACTTCGGCTTTGAGGTTGACACCTCCCACCGGGCGGGGGCCGACGCCCTGGCCTGCTGGCTCTTGGCAGAGCGGCTCTTGCAGCAGATCAATGCCGAATCCGATGATACGCTGATCGCCCGCTTTGGGCGACAGTGGATACGCCTTAAGGATGCGGCGGTGCTGTTGCAGTGCCCACAGCGCACCGCCCAAGATTTGTTAGACGCAGCGGGGATTGAGCATCGGTTTTCAAAGCGCAAAAACCGCCCCCTCTATCGTCGGGGTGATGTAGAGCGCATTGCCCAGGAACGCCACGGCAAACAGCTTTCTTTGATGTAGGTGCTGTGATGTAGACGGATCGTCTTCCCAACATCAAACAGCCTGACCTTGCTGGTTCTGTTTGTCAGCAAGGCCGAGTTGAGGGCTGGATTCAACTTTCAACAGGGAAATGCCTCGGGCCGTATCATCAAAAAACCTAGTGCTGCATCCGATGGGACAGACGCTCTAGGAAGTGGTGGTGACGTTTTTGATAGCTCTCGGGAAGCTGTAAGCCCAGTGTGGTGTGGAAGTCTTCCTGCACTTTGTGGGTGAGGCAGCGCGAGGCTTGGCGAACCACCTGATTGAGCAGGTGGTCGCCAGTTTTTTGAATCAGCCGTTTGGGCAATGCTTGGATAAACCGAGGAAACTGCACCTCAACAGCAAGATCTAATACCCAGTCAACCTGAGTGAGGATCGCTCCGCTTTCATTGGCGGGGAGTTCCTTCAATTCCAGGGACGCTTTGAAATCAACGTCGTAGCCCTGGGGGGTGTACCCCGGTACGGGAATGGTTTCAATGCGGTAGACCCCTTGGTCTTGGGGCAGCAGGTTGAGGCCGATGCGCGGCTCAATGTCGTAGCCTAGTGCGCCGAAGTGACCAATCGTCAGGGCGTAGCCTGTTTCACCGACGGGGTCGGCAGTCATGGGCTGGGCGCAGCGCTTGAACCAAGCGGAGTGGTCGTCGAGATAGCGGGCCACTGTGGCGCGGTCTGCCGACATATCCATACGGCCAACGTAGTCGCCTCGGAAGATGAAGGGCGAGCCTGCCTGGGATTTAGAATCTTCGCGATCGCTCGTTGCATCCGGCCCTTCAACGAAACCGGAAACAGCGTGAAAGACCTGATCAGACAGGTCAGTGGATTGGCGGTTGGTAAACGGTGTTTGCATAGATGCGCCGGAACCAAGTAGGGTCTTTGCTTCAATGCCAGATGGCAGCTCACCGACAGCCACTGAAATCTCCATTAATTCTAGTCGGAAGTTAGAAGTCTATCAGGGGCGAGTCAGGTTTTCTCAGCTCAAACGAGGAGAAATCAGCGTTAAAAACAGCCTAGCTTAGGCTTTCTCAGAGTATCAGTGGAAAATACACGGAGAATTTTGACTTTTCCGATCGTTTTGCCTGTTCAGCTACTGGCTTTCACTCAAAGTGCGATCAGACTACGATCAACTGCACGGTGGAAAGTGATGTGAATGATACGGATTGTGCCCAGAGGTGTTGCTGATGAGCGCGCGATCGCCCGTCTTATCTTGCTGATACGCGCGTCGCTCTACGCCAGTGCTAGCGGGCCTGTACTCGCACGCCCGATGCGACCTGATCACCGGGGTATAGAATCACCGTTTCGCCAGCCGTCAGGCCAGATTCGACCACTGCGGCAAAGTCACTCTGGGGGCCAAGCTCAACCTGGCGCTGCTGGGCGCGGCCATTTTCGACCACAAAGGTACACCAGGCGCGATTGCAGCGAAATAGGGCACTGGCGGGCACCTGTAGGGCATCGGGAGACTGCCAGATCACGATTTTGGCCTCAGTGCGGTAGCCATCCCCCAGGGCAGGCGGCGTTTCGTTGAAGTCGGCGATGACGTTGACCCGCTGTTCAGAAACGCCGAGGACGGAGGTTTCTGTAAAGGCGGCGGGTTCGACCTGGCGCACGGTGGCGCTGAGGTCGTCATCGCCGCCCCAGCGCTGGATTTGGATCGGGTCGCCGGGCGAAACACGCACTGCGTCGGCGGACAGGATATCGATCACCAGTTCCAGGCGGTTGGCGTTACCGAGTTCGAGCAGTGGGGTGCCGGGTGTGACGTGGCGCGCACTGGGTTCGCGCACTCGCAGCACTTGCCCATCAGAGGGGGCGGCGATCGCGGTGCGTTGGGCATCGGCCGCAACGGTGTTCAGATCTGCTTCGAGGGCGGCGATTTGGGCCTGATAGACTGCGAGCAAATAGTCGGGATCTTGCCGCTCGGCGGTGAGCACGGCCAGCGCGTCTTGGGCGGCGCGAATGTCTGCCAAGGCGACGGCGACGTCTTGCTGGGCGGTGGTGGCAGCTAGTTGGGCCGTCTCAAACTCTTGCTGAGAGATGGCCCCGGCGGCGTAGAGGGCGGCCATGCGATCGCGTTCGGCTTGGGCCAGTGCCGATTCGGCCTGGGTGACCTGGGCCTGGGCCTGCTGATGGGCGGCGCGGGCTGCTTGAATCCGGGTTTGGGCTTGGTTGAGGGCGGCGGGTTTCGGGCGTTGGGTCTCAACCCCAGCGAGTTCTGCTCGCAGGGCACGGATTTGGGCTTGGGTGGCCGCCACCTGGCTATCCAGCGGCAGGGGATCAATCTGCGCCACGATTGCCCCTGTCGAGACTTGATCGCCTTCTTTCAGGTCAATGCGGCGCAGTTCTCCGGCCACGGGGGCCGCGATCGTAAATCGGTTTTGGACGCGGGTTTTACCCTCTGCGTCAATGGTGACGTGCAACTCCCCTCGGGTGACGGGGGCCACATTGACCTCGACACTTGGCGCGCGGACTTTCAAGATGCCCTGCACCAAAACCGCACCCTCAACCTGCTGACGGTGGAGTTTTTTCTCTATGCCATGCGCAACGAGTCCGCACGCGAAAAGCTGGTTCAGCGCTACCGATCGGGGCGGGCAATTTTGGCGGAAGTGCTGAGCAGCCACTACGCTGCCGCCGATCCGTCCATGCCCTTTCCTCCAATGCATCTGGCGTGGGCGGTGACTGCGATCGGCACCGGGCTGTTTATCGAAACCTGCATTGATCCTGAGGGGCTCCCTGAGGATCTTTATATTCTGGCGCTGAAGCGGTTGCTCTATGGGGCGGAGTGCCCGAACCCCTCGACGGCGACAGCGCCGTAGGCTGCTTGGGCAGTTCTGGGGAGAGAAGTTGTCAAGTGTCGCGATCGCCAGGCTTATCCCAAACCTTGGGTGCGAGAATACCAGCGCATCAGGGTACGGGCAAGTTTGTTGGGGTCGTGGCGAACGGTGCCGTTCTCAGCTTCGTCGATGACGTTGGCCAGCACAATCCGGCGACCGGAGGTGATCACCGCGTCGCGATCGAGCAACACGGGTTCTGAGCCTGTGGCCGCATAGCGACGTTGGGCCTTGAGGGATGGCGGGCGGCGCTGCACCAGCACCGCGTTAAACAGGACTTTGCCGCAGGCCGTATCGATCGCGCGAATATGATCGCCCACCGAAAACCCCTGGGTTTCCCCCGGTTCTGTCATCACGTTACAGACATAGATGCGGGGGACGTTGCGCTGGGCGATGGCGGCGGCAATTTCGGGCACCAGTAGGTTAGGGATGATGCTGGTATAGAGGCTACCGGGGCCAATGACAATGTAGTCGGCCTCGCGAATCGCAGTTAGAGCACGGGGCAGAGCGGGAGGATTTTCGGGCGTACAGCCGAGGGTGACAATGCGCCCCTTTGCCTTGGTGATATTCGACTCGCCTTCGATGCGGCGACCGTCGCTGAGTTCTGCCCAGAGCCGCATGTCGCTGAGGGTCGAGGGCAACACCTCTCCGCGCACGGCCAGCACCTTGGAACTAGCCGCGATCGCCTGCTCCAGGTCGCCCGTAATTTCATTCATCGCCGATAAAAACAGGTTGCCGAAGCTATGGCCCACCAGGCCGCTCCCTGCCCGAAAGCGATACTGAAACAATTCCGTCAGCAGGCGCTCCTCATCCGCCAAGGCCGTGAGGCAGTTGCGAATATCCCCCGGTGGCAACATGCCGATTTCGCGCCGCAGCCGTCCTGAAGACCCCCCATCATCGGCCACGGTGACGATCGCGGTGATGTTGTAACTAAATAACTTGAGCCCCCGCAACAGGTTTGATAAGCCCGTGCCGCCGCCCACAACGACAATTTTTGGCCCCCGCGAGAGCCGCCGCTGGTGTAGCAACACGTCCACCAGTTCGTCTTCGCTGCCTGGCATCAACACTTCGGTAATTGCGCCGAGGGTGCGCGTCTGGCCCCAGAGGATAAGGAGCAGCCCCGCTAAAACGGCCAGTGGCCCGCTGATGTAGTTGGGCACGATGGTGGTAATAAAGCGCAGCGCCGACCCTAAAAACTGCACGGTAAAAAACACCGGGGTCAAACGTAGCCAAATCATCACCCCAAAGCCCACCAGCAGCACGCCGCCCACGCTCATCAACAGCCAGCGTTTGACGAACAACCCCGGGGCCAGCCATTTCACCATGCGGTTGACCTTGGGGGAAGCGTTGGGGGTCATCCACAGGGTTTCGCGGCGCAGGCGGCGGGCAACTTGCAAACAGTATTTTTTATAGAGAGCGTTGAAAAACATAGGTGCGGTGGGCGAGGGCTGGGCGGGGTCGTCGCGGGAGATGATGACAGCCCCATCTGAGATCCGCCTGAGTTTCCCGAGTCCTAGGGGTGGATAAGAAGATGAACGGTCGTATACGCTGCGATCGCTGGCGACTGCTGCCCACTTTTGAGAAAGGAGGCAGGAGAAGCAAGTTCAGCCGGGAAAAAGCCGACATCGACACGCAATGGATAACGGCGAGGGTGGGGAGAATCCCCCCAAAGGGTGGGGTAGTTCACGGGCGGTGGATTCAGGGCGGGCGATCGCAGTTGCGATCGCAACCGGGCACGAAACTGACAGAAAACTGAAAACACGTACCCCAAACTGCGAGGCATCATAACTTAAATTGGAGATGCCCCTCGCAGTTTACAGCGAAGGCACAGCCCCGTTGGGTGCTGCTGATGCGGGGGGATGCTCCTCCGCATCCCCAACCCGGCTCTCTGTAGAGCAGGGCTTCAGTCGCGTTGTCCCTCCACCTTTGGGAGCAGGCTAGGGTGAAGGCTTCGGCCCGTTCATCTGCAACTTCAACAATGCGCCCCGTTGGGGACTCTCATTCCCAAGGGGAGATCCGTTTCAACCACTCACCCGCGTCTCTTGGGGCCTATCCCCATTCGAGACCTGCCGAAGCGTCCAACTTGTTGGCAGCCCTAGGCTGGCCCACGGTGTGACGAGCAATCTAGATTCCGTCTCTGCTGGAGCGCAATACGTCCCGATGACTGATGTTCCCATGACTGATGTTCCGATGACTGATGATGGCTTGGCCCCGACGGCAAACTGTGGGGATGGGACGCCTCTGCTAGAACTCCGGGGCATTACCAAGAGCTTTGGCGAAAATCGGGTGATTGATCATCTTGACCTAGTGGTGCAGCCGGGAGAGGCGATCGCGGTGATTGGCCCGTCTGGCACTGGGAAATCCACCATTCTCCGAATCATTGCCGGGCTGCTACCCGCCGATGAGGGAGAAATTTATGTGGCGGGGCAGCGGCGCATTGGCCTCATCGAAGACACGACCGACCCGATCGGCATTGGCATGGTGTTTCAACAGGCGGCGCTGTTTGACTCCCTGACGGTGGAGGAGAATGTCGGGTTTTTGCTCTATCAGCATTCCAACCTGTCCCATCGGGAAATTCATGGGCTGGTGGAAGAGGTGCTGGAAATGGTGGGGTTGCCGGGCATTGGCGATCGCTACCCCGCAGAACTCTCCGGCGGGATGCGCAAGCGGGTCAGCTTTGCCCGCGCGATCGTCTCCAACCCCAATAATCCTAAGGATCGCCCCGCCCTGCTCCTCTACGACGAGCCCACCGCTGGCCTCGACCCCATTGCCTCCACGGTGATCGAAGACCTGATTCGAGATATTCAGCGCAGTCGTGGCTGTAGCTCCTACATCATCGTCACCCATCAAGAGAGCACCATTCGCCGCACCGCCGACCATGTGATCTTTCTCCATCGCGGCAAAATTCAGTGGAGCGGATCCGTCGCGGCGATCGACGACACCCCCAACCCCTTCATTCGACAATTCTTTAGCGGCAATGTTGAAGGCCCCATTCAGCTTGTCCATTAACGGCAGACCGCCTAGAGATGGCCTACACTTTGGATGCACCAATGGTGCATCCAAAGTGTGTGGTGATGGGGGAGAAACATGCGAGCGCGAGCGATTCGAGAGGGCTCTGTGGGCCTGCTCATCTTGTTTGGCATTGGGCTCTTTGGGGGGCTGGTGCTGTGGTTGCGCGGGCTCAACCCCGGCAGTCGCACCTATCAACTGCTGATTCAGTTTGAAAACACCTCGGGAATGCAGGTGGGTACGGCGGTGCGCTATCGCGGCGTGGCGGTGGGCCGGGTGCTGCAAATTCGTCCGCGCAGCAATCAGGTGGAGGTGAGGGTCGAAATTACCCAGGCCGATCTGCGCATTCCCAATGACGTTTTGATTGAGGCCAACCAATCGGGGCTGATTGGCGAAACGACGATCGACATTACGCCCCGGCGATCGCTCACCGAAGCCGAACAAGCCCTCGACCCTTCCCGGAGCGACTGCGACAGCACCGCGATTCTCTGCAATGGCGATACCCTCGTGGGCGAAATTGGGGTGAGCTATGAGGCGCTGCTGCGATCAACGGAGGATCTAGCGGAAATTTTTGCCGATCCGGAGTTGATCAACTCCCTCAAAACCACCCTCAAAAACACTGCCGTTGTGACCGACAACGCGATTCAGCTCACCGCAGAACTGACGGAACTCACCCTCATCGCAAAGGAGGAGCTCTCGCCCCTAGCAGCCTCCGCCCGTCAAGCGACGGATAATGCCGGAGCCGCCGCCAAAACCATTGATCTCACGGTGGGGGATGTGCGCACTTTGGTTGCGGCCAATCGGTTCAACCTGGTGAATACGCTGGACAATATCAGCCGAAGCAGCGATCGCCTCGCCAGCCTGATGACCACCCTCTCCACCACGGTCGAAGACGGCGAATTGTTGAATAACTTAGAAATTTTGTCGGCCAATGCCGCCGCCGCGTCTGCCGACCTGCGCAACGCCTCCGCCGATGTCAGCGCCATTACCTCCTCCCTCAACACCACAGAGAACCTGCTGCTGATCCAGCAAACCCTAGAATCAGCCCGCGATACCTTCCAAAGCGCCCAAAAGATTCTCTCTGATGTTGACGAACTGACAGGCGATCCCCAAATTCGCAACAATATTCGCAATTTGATTAACGGCCTCAGCAATTTGCTGTCGAGCACGCAACTGCTTGAACAACAGGCCCAGCTTGCGGTAGCGCTCGATCCCCTCAGTCGCGCAGCGCAGCCAGTGACGGTGCCCGTGCCCGCCCTGCCCTCGGTGTCCCCGACGGCCCTCAGCTATCAGCGGCTCCAGGCCCAAATTGAAGCGATCGCCTCCGCCAGCGCCAGAGAGAATACCCCCACCCCCGATCGCTAGGGCCAACGGTCATGCTTTTGCGACCTCATGCCTAAGACGCAGGGGTGGCCGCCGTTCTGAGCAATGGCGATCCCGGTCAATTCTTCGCGGTCGCCACGCCCTTGAGCCGGGGGCTCATTTCCCACGGGGCTGACGAAGAAGGGTGAGGCGCGATCGCAGTGGGCCTCCTTGGGGCAAGCGAGAATTGCTGTCATCCTGACCCGCAAACGTGCCAAGATCAAGGCGAACTCTAGGTGAGAGCAGGATTGTGAAATTTGCATTCATCATTGACCCCATCGATCGGCTGGATCCCGGTCATGACACCAGTGTGGCGCTGATGGAAGCAGCCCAGGCTCTCGGTCACGATGTTTGGGTGACCCAAGCGGACGGGTTGGGCGTGGAAGGTGGACGGGCGATGGGGCGCTTGCAGCCCGTGACGCTGACCCCTGTGGAGCTGGGGAGCGATCGCTGGGTGGCCGTGCCCAATTGGTACACCCTAGGCGAGTCGGCCTACCTGCCGCTGGAGACGATGGACGCGGTGTTTATGCGCACGGATCCGCCCGTTACGGTGCCCTATCTCTACACGACCTATCTTTTGGACTATGTGGATCCGCAGAAAACACTGGTGGTGAATTCGCCCCAGGGGTTACGCACGGCCAATGAAAAGATGTACGCCCTTCAGTTCACCCAGGCAATCCCGGAAACGATCGTGAGTCGGGACAAGGCGGTGATTCGCGCCACGGTCGATCGCTGGGGCAAGGCTGTCCTGAAACCCTTGGGCGGCAAGGCAGGGGAAGGCATTTTGTTTCTAGAAGCGGGCGATCGCAACCTCAATTCCATGATTGAGATCAGCACGCGCCAGGGCCAAGAACCTGTCATGATTCAAATCTATTTGCCCGCCGCCAAGGATGGTGACAAACGGGTGATTCTGCTCAATGGTGAGCCCATTGGGGCGGTGAATCGAATTCCGACGGGCAATGAATTTCGCGGCAACATGGCCGTGGGCGGGCGCGTGGCCGCCGTGGAGATTACCGATCGCGATCGCGAAATCTGTCGTCAACTTGCCTCCACTCTGCGGCGAGATGGCCTAATCTTTGTAGGCATTGATATCATTGGGGATTATTTAACTGAGGTAAATGTCACCAGCCCCACCGGCATTCGAGAAATTGATCGACTGAATCACGTCAATTTGGGGCAACAGGTGATTGAGTGGGTGGTGAGTGCCCTTCGCGAAAAACGTCAGTAGCTCCCGCCGTAATTCTTAGAATCCGACATTTGCAGAGCAATCAAGAGGTCAAGAGTCGTGAGTCAACGCCGAATCCTAACCCCCGGAGATCTGCGGTTTGGACGCCGTTGGTTTGTGCAGTACGGTTCATTGGCGATCGGGGCGGGGCTGGTTGCCGCTTGCACGGGGGGCAATTCCTCAGCGCCCGACACAGAACCCACAGCATCCGGCGATGCTCCGGCTCCGGGCGAGCTTACCCGCGTCACCTATGGCACCAACTGGTACGCCCAAGCCGAGCATGGCGGCTTCTATCAGGCGGTGGCCACGGGCATTTATGAAGCCCATGGCCTCGATGTCATCATTCAAATGGGCGGGCCGCAGGTCAACGGCACGCAGTTGTTGATGGGCGGCGCGGTGGACTTTTTTATGGGCTATGGGGCCGATGCTCTGAAGGCGATCGAGGAAGGCATCCCCAAGGTGACCGTCGCCTCCATCTTCCAAAAAGACCCGCAGGTGCTGCTGGCCCACCCCGATCAGGGCATCAAAACCCTTGAAGATTTGCAGGGCAACCCGGTGTTTATTTCCTCGGCAGCAAACGTGACCTACTGGCCGTTTCTGGCTGCGAAGTATGGCTTTACGGAGGACATGAAGCGGCCCTACAACTTCAACCCTGGGCCGTTTTTGGCGGATAAGACCTCGGCCCAGCAGGGCTATCTGAGTTCTGAGCCCCTTGCGATCGCGAAGGAAGGCGGCTTTGAGCCCGTGGTCTTTTTGCTCGCTGACTACGGCTATGACCCCTACTCCACCACCATCGAAACCCGGCGCGCACTCGTCGAGAGCAATCCTGACCTCGTGCAGCGGTTTGTGGATGCCTCCATCAAGGGCTGGTACAGCTATTTGAGCGACGACCCCACCCCCGCCAACACCCTGATCAAAGCAGCCAACCCTGAGATGACCGATGAGCAACTTGCTTACGGCATCGAAAAAATGAAGGAATACGGTATTGTGATTTCCGGCGATGCAGAGACGCTGGGCATTGGCGCGATGACGGCGGAGCGCTGGCAGTCCTTCTTTGACACCCTGACCGAGGCCGGGGTTTTGTCGGCGGAGACAGACTACACCCAGGCTTTCACCCTTGAGTTTGTGAACAAAGGCCTTGAGTACTACCAGAGTTAATGCGGGTTGCAATGGGGTGGAGGTTGTATCGATGCGTGGGCATCGCAGCAGTTTTTTTCTATGACAGTGGCTTCTCTCGCGATCTCTCTGCACCAGGTCGATAAGGTTTACGCCAACGGCACGGTGGCACTTCAGGGTGTTGACCTCACCATTCCGAAAGGGGAGTTTGTCAGCTTGGTGGGGCCATCGGGTTGTGGCAAAAGCACCGTGCTGCGGCTGATTGCCGGGTTGGGTGAGCCCAGCGAGGGTACCATTGAGTGGGGCATTGCAAAGCGCGATCGCGCGATCGCCTTTGTCTTTCAAGATGCAGCGCTGATGCCTTGGGCCAACGTCATCGACAACGTTCACCTGCCCCTCAAACTCAAGGGCAAATCCCTGCGCGAATCTCGCAGCGCCATCCAAGCCGCGCTCAACCGAGTCAACCTGCAAGGGGCAGAATATCGCTACCCGCGCCAGCTCTCGGGCGGCATGAAAATGCGCGTCTCCATCGCCCGCGCCCTAGTCACCCACCCCAGCGTCTTGTTGATGGACGAACCCTTCGGCGCGTTGGATGAAATGACCCGCAGCCGCCTCAACAGCGACCTGCTGCACCTGTGGGAGCAATATCACTGGACAGTGGCTTTCGTCACCCACAATATTTATGAGGCCGTGTATCTGTCGAATCGAGTGGTGGTGATGGCGGCCCATCCGGGGCGGGTGGTGGCCGAGGTCACGATTGACGAGCCCTATCCCCGCCGCGACGAGTTTCGCACCTCCTCGGCGTTTAACCACTACTGCCGCGAGGTGATGGCCCACTTGACGGGCACGGGCGACGAGTTCCTCTCCGCTCCCGTGGGCTAACGTCCGAAGTTCCACATTCCCTACCCTTATCCCCCGCTTGTCGAATGGTTCTCAAAGCCTCTCCATCGTCCCCCCCTTCTCCCGATGCTGCGCCACCGTCGCGCCGTGCGGTGCCCGCCAGTCTGGCAAAGCTGGGTTCCGCAGAGGTGATTGCCCCGGTGATCGTGGGAGGGGTGGCGCTGGTGGCCTGGGAAGCGGCGGTGCGGATTTTTGAGATGCCCGCCTACCTTTTGCCAGGGCCGCTGTTGGTGCTGCAAACCCTGATTGCAGAGTGGCCGCAGCTTTTTCCCTCCCTGTTGGTGACGCTGCAAATTACGGTGGTGGCGTTTATTGCGGCGACGGTTTCGGGGTTGCTGATTGCGATTGTGTTCACCCAGAGCAAATGGATTGAGCGCAGCTTTTTTCCCTATGCGGTGATTTTGCAGACGACGCCCATTGTCGCGATCGCGCCGTTGATCATCATCTGGCTCAAAAACAGCACCTTTGCGGCCTTGGTGGTGTGCGCGTGGATTGTCGCCTTTTTTCCCATCGTGTCGAATACGACCCTGGGGCTCAACAGCGCCGACCACACCTTGAAAAACCTGTTTCACCTGTATGGCGCGTCACGGTGGCAAACCCTGTGGTACTTGCGGTTGCCCAGTGCCCTGCCCTACTTTTTGGGCGGGCTGCGGATTAGTGGCGGGCTGGCGCTGATTGGGGCTGTGGTGGCGGAGTTTGTGGCAGGCACGGGGGGCGCGCGATCAGGCCTGGCTTACCAAATTTTGATGTCGAGCTATAACCTGCAAATTCCCCGCATGTTTGCGGCGCTGGCGTTGACGACGGTTTTGGGGGTGTTGATATTTGTGGGGCTGACGGTGGTGAGCGATCGCCTGCTGCGCCACTGGCACGAAAGCGCCGTACAGCGCGAAAATTAACGTTCCCGCTGGATGCCGCGATTCGATCCCGCCGTTGTTGTAGGCCAGACTAAGTGATGACCGCTGTTTCCTGTGTCGAAATTCCCCCAGACGGGCCGTACTGGCTGAAGAACATACGGCTGCCCCTGTCCCTGCTGGATGAAACAGTGACCTATCGCGCGGCGATCGCGGCCCTAGCTGCCCCCCCCTTCGCGGAGGAACTGATCGCTGCCGATGTCGCCATTGATCAGGGCTGCATTCAAGCGATCGCGCCCGTGGGCACGGCCAGCCCCGATCACCCTATCGTGGACGGTCGCCAGGGCTTGGTGTGGCCCTGCTTTGTAGACATGCACACCCACCTCGACAAGGGCCACAGTTGGAACCGCAACCCCAACCCCACGGGCACCTTTCGGGGGGCACTGGACGCGATTTTAGAAGACGCTGCCCAGCACTGGACAGCGGAAGATCTCTACCGCCGCATGGACTTTGGCCTGCGCTGTAGCTATGCCCACGGCACTAAAGCCCTGCGCACCCACTTCGATGCCTTTGGGCCGATGGCGGCGACGGCGCTGTCGGTGATTGGGCGGCTCCAGCAAGAATGGGCCGGACGGCTAGAAATCCAGGCGGTCTGTCTGGTGTCGGGCGACTATTACCTGACGCCAGAGGCCGAAGCGTTGGCGGATCAGGTGGCGGAGGCGGGGGCAATTTTGGGCGGGGTGCTCTACCCCAACCCCGATTTACACGCCCAGATCAATCGCATGTTTGACTTAGCCCGCGATCGCCAGCTCACCCTCGACCTCCACACCGACGAAAGCCTCGATCCCGAGGAAATGTCGCTGCGCTACGTCGCCGAAGCCAAGCTCCGCCAGGATTTTGCCGGGGAGGTGGTGTGCGGCCACTGCTGCACCCTCTCGGTTCAAGCGCCGGAGGTGATGGCCGAAACCCTGCGCCTCGTCAAAGCGGCGGCGATCGCCATTGTTAGCCTGCCGATGTGCAACCTTTACCTGCAAGATCGTCAGCCCCACCGCACGCCGCGCTACCGGGGGCCAACGGTAATTCATGAACTGGCCCAGCAGGGCATTCCGGTGGCGATCGCCAGCGACAACTGCCGCGATCCGTTCTATGCCTATGGCGACCACGACGGCCTCGAAGTGTTTACCCAGGCGGTGCGCATCGGCCATCTGGATCGCCCCGTTGGCGCTTGGGCCAAAACCATCACCCAAACCCCCGCCGACCTCATGGGGCTACCCCACGCCGGGCGTTTGGGCCTAGGACAACCCGCCGATCTGGTGATTTTTAAAGCCCGCACCTTTAATGAACTGCTGTCGCGCCCCCAGAGCGATCGCGTGGTGGTGCGACAGGGCCGCGCGATCGACACCACCCTGCCTGACTATGCCGAGTTGGATGATGTGGTGGGGCTGGCCTGAGGGTTCTGAGTCCCTAGGGCGCGACGGATGTTGGGAGGGTTGGAGGGCTGGACGGGATTTAGGGAATGGGCGTCACTCGGTGTTTCTAGCCACAGGGAGGGTGCAGCGCAGGTGGGCGATCGCGTCTGATTCTCCGGCGACGGGGGTCAGGGTGCCACCCAGCCGCTGGATCAATGCCGTTGCCATCGCTAGGCGCAGATCCGCGGTGAGCGGGCGATCCAGATCAAAGGGGTCGGGGTCGGGCAGCACGAGGGGATTTTGCCAGGCCGTGGGGGGGCGATCGCTGATGAGGGTCAGGTGCCAGTGCTTGCCCTCGGCATCCGCCGCGACAGAAAGGGCAATGGTGCCGCGATCGCAGCGATCGATTTCCAGTTCGATCAGCGTTGTCAGGGCATTTTGCAGCCATACCCCATCTGCCCAGACCTGCGCCGTTTCTCCTGGAACCGCGATCGCCAGCCGCAGGCTTCGATTCGCCGCCTGCAATCCCGTCATCGCCTCCACCTGTTGCAGTACCGAGCCCAACGAAACTGCGCCCAGGCTTGGCGTCACCCGCCCCGTCTCCACCTTTGACAGGTGAATCAGAAAATCCAGGTATTCTAACAGCTTGAGCGCGGCGGCATGGGCTTCGCCCAAAAACTCCGTCGCCTCGGCCTCGTCTTCGCACAGCCCTTCTAAAATCATCTGTTGCAGGCTGATGATGCGGTTGAGGGGCGATCGCAGCTCGTGGGCCGTGCGCGCCAAAAACCCACCCCGAAACTGGGCCAGCTCTAGGGCGCGATAAAAGGCGGTTTGCAAGACATCGGCAGCGGAGGATGGGCGATCGGCGGGGGCGGTCATTGCGGAGGAATGGAAGGGGACAGCGGTGCTTCCTTAGCCTATCGGGGAAATCACCAAACGTGCGGCCTGAGTTCTGGACTCCTGCTCGTTAGCCGGAAGCCAGCCACGGAGCCAACCGCCGTTCACACAGGGCCACGATCGCAGCAGTCTGTGACCGCCGCGCCACAATGCGGGTGCTGATGTGGATGTGGCGCACCAACGTGAGGGTGACGAACCCTCAATGGCCTGGGTGAGCACCTGCGGGGAAATGGCCAGGTTTGGCTGCCACAGGGCGATCGCGGCTTCAGTTAGGGCTGTCTCGCGATCGGCCAAGGCCGCAGGATTCCCCCATTCGCGCAGGCTAAATTCCGTGATATGGGCAATAAAGTTGCCCATATCCAGCGCCGGGTGTCCCTGACAGTACAAGTCCAAATCCAGCAGCCACAGGCGATCACCCATCACAACGACCTGATCCCCATAAAAGTCGTGGTGAATCCCCACCGGGCTGTCTCTAGATCATAGGCAATGAGGGCTCGTTTTCCAGGCTTGTGTCGCGCTGCCATGACCCGCCGCACCTCGGGCATGACAGTTCGCAGGGCAGCCTGGGCTCGGTCAGGATTCAGGGCATCTTCTAAAAAGGGCATCGCGCGATCGCGCTCAATCGTCACCACAGCTATCCCCCGCAATAGAGCCGCTTCTATCTTGGCGTGGGTGGGCGTGGATGGAGCAAGGGCGCAAGGACGGATGGAAAGGGAGGGCGATCGCGGCCCCTTTGTCACGCCTCGATTGCCGCCGGATATTGCACCAGCTCGACCTCCTGGAGCGTGACAATGCAGGACTGGAGCAAATCCTGATGGTCTGCCAAAAACGCCTCCAGGGCAGACGCCTGATCAAACAGTCGAATTTCCAGCGGCGGGTCAGACTCTGCGGCCATTTTGGTTAGCCGTAGGAATGGCGTGCTGGGGGCCAAAGCCTGCGATCGCGTGAAACACCATTGTGCTGTAGATGCCCCGCTCTAAGGCCGTCGCCAAAATTGCGGTGTGAAGGGCGCGCGTGCCGCTGCGGCTCGCCTCACTGGTATAGATGCTGAGCTGAGTCCAGGTGGTCATGGGTCAAGAGCACACATGCGATTGAGAACTTGCATGTGCAGTGTAGTCTGGCGCGTGGAAGACCGTTCATTCCTGGCATCAAAGGTTTACGGTCAGGCTGCAAAATTCAAAGTTCAAAATTCAGAACCCGCCTCACCCGTTGGCGCGCCGATTCCGTAGGATCGCTCGCCCCATTGCCGCTGGCGGGGTTTGTCATCGGCCAAACCTGGCCCGCCAGAGCCAAAACGTCCCCATGCCAAGGACAATGGTCAACAGCAGATTTTTGCGCCAGAGGCCCACAGCGATCGCCGCGATCGCACCGATTAGCCGGGGATTTTGCCAGCCCAGCCATAGCTCTTCCCCTTCAACGAACACCGCAGACACCACAATCGCCGTCAACACCGCCGGGGGGACATAGGCCAGTGCCTGCAACAGACGCGGCGGCAGGATGAGCCGTCCACTCAGGGCAAGCACTGGATAGCGAATCAATATCGTCACCAGGGCCATGCCGCCTACCATCAGCATCTCAGTCACGGGAAAGTCCTCCGTCGCGGGGGAATTGTCTGCCCTCGACCCAGAGCCCGGCGGCAATACCCGCGATCGCGGCCACCATGAGCCCGAGTTGATGGGGCAGCGATCGGGCCAGCAGCGACACCGTGCCCGCCGTAACCACCGTTGCGACCATCGGGCGCGTCTTAAGGTACAGCAGCGTCATGATCTGTTGTCTCTGCAAGTTTATGAAACTGAACATGGCTAGATCTAGGAAAAGTATCTGCTGGGCGATTGACTAGCTTGCGACTCAGATTTTGGTCAAACAGAAGTTTCAAGCAGCACCCACTGATGCAACTAAACGATGCTCATGATCAGTGGCGAATTCCAAACAGGCTCTAATATCGGTTTCCGTCAGTTCTGGAAAGTCGTCAGTCTAGGGCAGGCTAACACTGTGCTGCAACGGGCGGGCGTCAAGTGATCGAGTGAGAGCCATAGGTGGCTTGCCGCCGCTCAGCTTAGCCGTCATGCCGATACACGCGGCTTGGTTGCGTATTCCGCTCAAATACTAAGAATTAAGAATATAGTGAGGGAGTTATCCAGAATGAAGTCAGTAGTGCTCTAGAGGTAATGATGGGTTCGTCAAGGTCATCAAGAAGCCACCGTTGACGACTGATGCCGACCTGCTCTGAATGCCAAGAGACGGCGCTCAGCAGCGTTAGCGATCGCTGCCGTCAGTTTATCGACAGCGCGCGGTTCTCTACACCGATGCCTGGGCGGCATATTAGGGGGGGACTGCCATCCAAACGACATCGAGTAGTGTCCAAAGATCGAGTAGTGTCCAAAGATCGAGTAGTGTCCAAAGACAGTGGCAAAACCCGGGACATTGAGCGATTCAACTGTACCCTTCGTCAGCGCGTCTCCCGGTTCGTGAGGCGGAGTTTGGCGTTTTCCAAGAGCCTGCGGCGGCATCACATGCGGCGGCATCACATTGGCTTGTTGTGGCACTTCATCCACCACCACAACACATCATTACCTCCATAGCACCACCCTGTTCTACAAAGCTGTGAGAGTGACTGAGCTGACTGCCTTTCACCCACTTGTGTCAGGCAGTCAGGGACTTTGCAGTCAAGCTTTGCTCTCTCAAAATTAGGAGTAGAGGCTGAGGGATGAGGGCAGATAGGTATCGAGACTGATGCCGCCGAGCGCTAGGGATTTTCAATCGGCCAATGTTTCGCAAGAAAATGCTGACGGGTTGAAGATGCTCAACAGTCAATCTCAATGCACCCATTGGGGTTTGATCCTCCGTCAAGCCTAGATAAACCAGTGGTTCGGGGGCCTTGCGCCTGTCCCTCGGGAGGTCGCAGGCGGCGATACACTTGCGGTTCTCGGCCGCTGTAGTAGTTGCGGCTGAGTCCCTGATCGGTCATGCCGAGGCGCTGCATCACCCCCATCGATCGCTGATTGTCGGGCCAAGCCACTGCATAGATTGCGGGCAGGCGCAACACCTCAAAGCCGTAGGCTAACACCGCCTGGGCTGCTTCTGTGGCAAACCCGTGCCCCCAACTGGCAGGCCGAAAGTGCCAGCCAATTTCGATGTGGCCGCTGGGTGTCCCCGCCGCACTGGGCAACGGCACCAGCAGCACCGTACCAATTACACAGTGAGCCTGCTGCTCAACCACAGCCCAGCAGCCCAATCCATTCTGAGCGCGATCTCGATAACGTTCCAGCTGCGATCGCACCGCCGCCAGGCTCTCATCACGCCCTCCATTACCCAGCCACCGGGTCACTGCCGGGTCGCCGTAGATTGCGATCGCCGCCGCCGCGTCCTGCATCGGTGCCCAATCCCGGATCTGGAGGCGAGCCGTGCGTAACTCCATGCCTGTCCCCCAGGAACTCCAAAAGTGTTAAGCCAGAGACTTCAACACCGTCAGCGCTTCAGAGACGTGGGCCGTGGGGTTGAACTGGGAGTTAAAGACGTGGCGCACCACGCCCGCCTGATCAATCACATAGGTCACCCGTCCTGGTAGCAGCCCCAGGGTTGCGGGCACTCCATAGGCCTTCCGCACCTTGGATCCCGTATCGCTTAGCAGCAGAAAGGGTAGGTTGTACTTCGCCGCAAACTTTTGGTGAGACTCGGGCGAGTCGCTACTGACACCCAGCACCACTGCCCCCGCCTCGGTGAAGTCTTCATAGCTATCGCGGAAGGAGCACGATTCTGCGGTGCAGCCGGGGGTGTCATCCTTGGGATAAAAGTACAGCACCACAGGCTTCTGGCCATTGAACTGGCTCAGGCTGACGGTTTCCCCAGTGTGGGCCTGTAGGGAAAAATCGGGCGCGGTATCTCCCACACGAATTGGCATGATGCTCTCCTAGCCGGACTGGCGACAAGTTGTTAACTTTTTATAAGTTTATGATGCCGTAGCTTTCTCGCAATGCGAATTCTGGTTTGGTTCCGCAATGACCTCCGCCTGCATGACCACGAGCCGCTGCATGATGCGCTGCAAATGGGGAAATCCGTCATTCCAGTCTATTGTCTCGACCCGCGTCAGTTTGGGCAAACGACCTTTGGATTTCCCAAAACGGGAGCGTTTCGGGCGCAGTTTTTGCTCGAAAGTTTGGCCAACCTGCGGGCGTCGCTGCGATCGCGTGGGAGTGATCTGATTCTGCGCCAGGGCAAACCCGAGGAGGTGCTGCCCGCCCTAACCCGTGAACTCCAGGCCGATGCCATCCACTGGCACGAAGAAGTGACCGCCGAGGAAACCCAGGTTGAGGCCGCTGTGGTCAGCAAGCTCGACGCGCTGGGCGTTGCCGCCAATACCTACTGGGGCGCGACTCTATTTCATGTGGATGATTTACCCTTCGCGATCGCCAAATTGCCCGAGGTGTTTACCCAGTTTCGCAAAAAGGTCGAAGCCCACAGCACCGTCTACCCCACCTTTCCCACGCCCCAGCAGTTGCCGCCCCTACCCGCAGGGCTAGAGCCAGGCGACATCCCAACCCTGACGGATCTGGGCCTCACCCCGCCGCCCCAGGACGATCGCGCCCAAATGCACTTCCCCGGTGGCGAAACGGCGGGCTTGGCTCGCCTAGAACACTATGTGTGGCAGGCCGATCGCCTGCGGGTCTACAAAGACACCCGCAACGGCATGTTGAACCCCGATGATTCGTCAAAACTGTCGCCGTGGCTGGCGCTGGGCTGCCTTTCGCCACGCCAGATCTACGAAACCGTGCAGCGCTATGAAGAGACTCGGGTGAAAAATGACTCGACCTACTGGCTCGTGTTTGAGCTACTGTGGCGCGACTATTTTCGGTTTATTTGCGCAAAACATGGCGATCGCATCTTTTATCCCTCGGGGCTACAGGGCATCAAAATCGACTGGAAGCAAGACTGGCCACGCTTTGAGGCATGGTGTCGCGGCGAGACGGGCTACCCCCTTGTAGATGCCAACATGCAAGAACTCGCGGCAACGGGTTTTATGTCCAATCGGGGTCGCCAAAACGTCGCCAGCTTTTTGACCAAAAACCTCGGCATCGACTGGCGCATGGGGGCCGAGTGGTTTGAGTCGCTGCTGATTGACTACGACGTATGTAGCAACTGGGGCAACTGGAACTACGCCGCCGGGGTGGGCAACGATGCTCGGGGATTCCGCTATTTCAACATTCCAAAACAAGCGAAGGACTACGATCCCGACGGCACGTATGTAAAGCACTGGCTGCCCGCTTTGGCCAACGTTCCGGCGGGGAAGGTGCATCTGCCAGGGAATTTGCTGCCCGTTGAGCAGAAACGCTACAACCTGCGGCTGGGGGTGGATTATCCCAACCCGATTGTGGATTTGCAGCGATCGGTCAAAGCGACCGAACAGGTTTATAACGCCGCGATCGCGCGCCACCGTCGCTAGTGCGGGGTAACGTTTCGCGCTGGGCGGACGGGGGCCGTCTGCCCAGCGCCCTCTGAATTGGATGGATCGGCACGACACAGCCCAGCGCTACCGCGGCTTTGAAGGGATCAGGGTAGGATAGAAACGCCGAGTTGGCATTTAGGAGGTTCTAAACATGTTTCTCGACGAGTTGACGCCCTTTGTGCAGGAGCTAATCCGCCAGCCCGTGGCATTTCTGGGCGGCGTGGCGTCTGGGGTATTGCGGCTGAACCTGAGCGAAGACCCCGTCAAAACCTGGCTCGATAAGCAAGCCTCGACCACGGGGGGTAACTCGAACGGCTCAACGCCGCCGTCCGCCAATGGGCCCCAAAAAATTTCGATTGACTAAACTCGAGCAACGAAATGCGATTGACACAACGCGATCAATGGGGCTAGCCTCACTCTGCATTGGCAGGCGGTTCAATCGGGGCGTTTGGCAACAGTGCCTGGAGCCATTGACGCACCCGATCGCGCTTGGCAGTGTCAAACACGGTCGTCACATCCGGGGTGGAGAAAAACAGCAGTGCCCGTCGATAGTCGGAGATCGCACGATTCCAGTCGCCCTGTAGGTGATAGGTACGGCCCCGCTCGGCATAGATATAGCCCTGCATCTGATGAAACAGCAGTGCTTCATCCAGGGCGCTGAGGGCTTCATCGTAGCACTTGAGGTCGCGGAGGGTTACGGCGCGATTGATCCGAGCCCGAATGTTGAGCGGGTTGAGGTCGATCGCGCTGTCATAGTCTGCGATCGCGCGCTGGTAGGCCCCGTGAGCGGCAAAGTAGCTAGCCCGGTTGTTGTAGGCCGGGGCCAGATCGGGGTTCAATGCCAAGGCCCGGTTAAAGTCCGCCAGGGCACGGTGGTGCTGACCACTCCAAAGCTGAATCAAGCCGCGATTGCTGTAATCCTCAGCGCTGTCGGGATAGCACGCAAGCAATCGATTCAAGACCGCGATCGCGCGTTGGTGTTGGCCTTGGGTTGCAGCCTGTAGCGCCTGCTGACGCATTTGCACAATGGAGTCGCGATCGCAGGCTGAATTGGGATGGAGGCATGCGATCGCAGGCAAGCAAGGAAACGAACGACGGGATCTGCCACTGTCGTCATCAGAGTCTGGGTAGGTGTGGCGGGCCATAAGCCACCTCCTCTGAGGGCATGGATATGGGTTGAAAATGCACGCCTGGGCTGCCCTGAAGCGAGGGACCGATTTGGTTCATCCCCTACCAGTCACCAACATGAGCCTTCTACCCCGGCATCGTTGCATTCCAAGTTTGGGAAACCAACCGAGAAATTTCGGAGGAACCTGTAGACCTCCACCAAGAGACTGACTACCTAACAGATTTTCTCCATGAAATCACAGTAAACTCCCTGAGTCTTAAAAAGACTTAAGAGAACAGTACAGTGAAAATTCTGTGAGTTCGGACTTCTTCATCTTTTATTCCTGGGAATTTGGCATCCTCTTCATAAAAGCCAACTTTCCTTAACAGGAACCTGAGGAGAATTTGGGATGTAAGCTAGCATAAACCCGGATGACGCCTCGGGTTTGTCGATCAGTCTAGTGGTGAACGGAAGGGACTTTGGCTCGACCTTTTGCCGTGCCCCCACTCGTTTTCCCTCCCACATTTCTCTCCCGCAGGAGAAGGCTGGGCTGGAAGGTTTTCTTGGCCCAAAGCAGGGATTGAACGCCGGGGGGACAAGACTGGATTTCAGACATTCCGCTGGCTTTAAGTCTAACCGCTGGTCTGTTTTCTTAAGGGATGCCGATGCTAAATGCTCCAGATTTGACCGATAGTGACTACCTGGTGGTGGGTCTTGCAACCTGCTATGTGCGGCAGGAGGGAGAAACCCAGGCCGTCACTGTGCAAGAACCCGTCCCCTCGGCCTATTTAGAAGCCCTGATTCAGGGGGTGCCGACGGCGTATCAGCAGATCCAGGCCACAACGCTGGGCGCGATCGCGCCCAATGGAGTTCCCGTTTTGCTTCCCACGGCCCCCGAGGGGACGCAATACTGCGCCGATTTTCTGGATCGTGCAATCGCCGCCGCCCGCACCTACAAAAATCGTGAATCGGCAAAGTCCTTCATTCCTGAAGGCACAGTCTACACAGACATCAACTATTCCACTGAGAAAAAGCGCTTGCTCAATGCCGAGCACATGGTGACCGCTGAAGATAATGTGAAACAGCACGCCTATACCCATCAGGTGCTTTAGGGTGCGGCGGGTGAGGCTCAGAATGAGCGATCGCGCCGGGGACATCGACAGGTATGGTGAAAACACGCCCGTTCATTGTTTTGGGCGATCGCTCCCTTCACCAGACTACTGATGTCCTCAACTCCCTCTTCCCCAGAAATTACGGCCCTGCGCAAGCAGTTGGTGCAATATAGCTGTCTGACGGTTTCGGCTGCACTACCAGCGGATGAGGCGGCAGCGGTGCGAGCTGGGCTGCTGCAATTTAACGAGTGGTCAGACTATCAAACCTTGGGCGTGTGTGCAGACACCTTGGCCGCTGGCAAGGCGGCGCTAGAGCAGTACGTTGCGGCATTGAGCCGTCCGATCCAGCTTGAGTTGGGCGATCGCCCCGGCCCGGTTTACCTCAAATTCAACACCCTCAAGGGAGCATGGTATCTCGACGACTACAGCGGCCCTTCGCGCGGTGTGTTGGTGTCGTTTCACGCCTCAGAGCCAGAGTTTGACCCGGTCAACGGCACCTATGGCCCCTTTCCTCTAGACTTGTTTGAACCGTAGGGTCAGCTGGTGCTCGCCCCAGGGAGGAATTCAACCACACGGCTGAGCAGCCCAAAACCAAAACTCCTCAATTCACATCCCGGGCAACTGAACGACCCGTCTGGAGCTTGCTCCGGTCTACCTGCAGATTCACCCAATGGCACTCAACTCATGCGACGTGTTGCACTTGATGGCGTGCGTGCGTGTCTCTAAGTCCATCCCTAAAAAGTCCATCCCTAAACTCAGCACCGCCCGAGGCGTCTAGGGAGCACGGAGGGTTCTGCGAAAGAAATCGACCTGTAACTGTGCCGCAATTCGCTGAAAGCTGACATTGAAAATGCTGTGGCCGACACCTTCAAACTGATAGAGCATGACGGGGACATCGTTTTCGGCAATGACATCATGAAAGTTGCGCGCCACGTCAATTTGCAGAAAGTCCTCTGAGCCGTGGAAGATCAGCGTTTCGGCTTGAATGTTGTTGGCGCGATAGAGGGGCGAGATCGCTTGATAGCGATCGGGATCTTCCATCGGGCTGCGGCCCGTCAGGTATGAAAGCAGCGTGGAATAGCCCAACTGCCATTCTGTGAAGGCATCGAGCAGGGAGCACTGGGGGTTGGCAGCGGCAAAGGTATCAGGGAAGCGGGCGATCGCCAGCGCCGCAAAATAGCCCCCATAGGAACATCCTGTGATGCCGAGCTGATCGGAGGTTGTCCAGCCCTGGCGCACCATCTGCCCCGCAATTTCCACCCC